>NZ_BAAASZ010000035.1:75032-180144 GCF_039533145.1 Streptomyces macrosporus | reverse complement strand
GGCTACGGTTCACGCGTCATCGCCTATGCCGTCGTGGCGGGGGTGGTGCTCAACGGCATCAGACTGCTCGTCCGCCAGTGGAGTTGGCAGCGCACCGCGCCGTGGCTGCTGCCCGCTCTCCTGCCGATCGCGCTGAGCCTCCTCCCGTCGCTCGGTATCGGGCTGCACACGTTCTACCTCGACGCTTTCGACCTGAACCCCGAGGACGTCCGGATTCCCCGGGCCTACCAATTCATCGCGTCGCTGAAACTGATGGCCTGCGTGAGTGTGTGGCTCGTGGTGCCGGCGCTGCTCGGCTACATGAAACACCTGCACTGGTACGTGAAGGACCGCTGGCTCGGGAACCTGGTGCTGTTGGTCACGAGCCTGGTGCTTCTGCTCGTCGGGGTGTTCGATCTCGGAGTTCTGCCCGCGAGCAGAGCCGGAGCCGACGCGGTGGCGGCCGCGAAGGACGGGCGTACTCCTCCGGCGTACTTCGGGGTCGCGCCCGAATGGATGTGTGTACACCCGATAGGCAGGGCCGCGGACATACCCGTCGACGGTGGCGAACTCGTGCCGTCCCGGCCGTATCTCAGGATCGGCGACGAGGGTGGGACGGTCGTGCTGTGGGACGCCACGAAGGAGAGAGCGCTCAAGGCCCCCATGGGCAGACTCCGCCTCCTTCCGGCAGATGGGCAACGGCCGTCGGGACGCGTGACGGCGTGTGGCGAAGGGCACGGATGACCAAGCCGGCCCTGTCGCTGGTGGCGCGTCCGCGGCCTGTGCCGCGCCCATGATGCCCGGCTCGGCCGATCCCGTGACGCGGCGCGGTACCTCGGGAGAAGATGATTCGCATGATGGGGCGTTGGGGGCGTGTGGGTCTGTACGTGGCCTGTGCGGCGGCGCTGGGCTGGCTGACGCTCGTGGTGGTGCAGGGTGGCTGGGAGGCCGCGGACCCGGTGGCCAGTGTCATCGGTGCCACCGCCGGGGTGGGCGCTCTCCTCGTGGCATGGTGGACCGCTTTCGGACGCGACCCGGAGGTCGTGGCGGATCGTCTGGCACACCACGTGGCGCGGGTCGAGGCGGAACGCTACGCCCAACTCCTGGGTGGCGACCTCGGCGGCCGTATCGACGTGACGTTCGATGCGGAGACCTACGGAGAGGTGGACGGCGTCGCCGCCACGGGGCGGCTGACGGACATCACCCGCTTCTACCGGGACCTGCGTCCGGGCCGGGTCGTGATCACGGACGCCGCCGGCTCCTCGGACGGGACGCGTGAGGCCGGCTCCGGAAAGACGCTCGCCGCGGTCACGCTGCTCCTCGGCCTGGTGGGTGAGAGAAGCGCCGACAGCCCGGTGCCCGTGTGGCTGACCGCACCGTCCTGGCCCGGCGGCAGCGTGGAGGCATGGCTGAAGAAGGAACTGACGCAAGTGTGGCGGGTGCCCGGCAACGCCGCGAAGCGGCTGCTCGAAGCCCGGCTCGTACTGCCCGTGATCGACGGGCTGGACGAGCTCGACGGCACCGCTCTGCCCGGCCACGCCTCCCGCGCCGCCGCTCTGCTCCGAATGGTCAACGCCTACCAGCACGCACTGCACCGCGCCCCGGTGGTCGTGACCTGCCGTGGACACACCTACGGCGCGCTGATGGACGCGGACGCCCATCTGCGGAACGCCGTCGTGCTCCGGCTCCACCCCGTCACGGGACCCCAGGCCCGGCGGTTCCTGGAACACCGGGTGGCCGACAGTCCCACGGGGCAAGCCCGTTGGCGACCGGTGCTCGACGCCCTCGCGCCGCCATCCCCGCCCGCCGAGGAGGTGACGGAGGAGGTGGCGGAGGAGGACGCGCAACAACCGGAGGGGGAAGCGCCCCCGGCGCACGCCGCCTCTCCGTCCCGCCGGCGCCGGGCGGCCTTCCTGTGGCGTCGGCCCGCTCGGATGTACGAGACGGCCGAGACGGCGGAACCCGTTCCGCGACCTGGCCGACCCGCCGCCGCCCCCCATCCGCTGCAGCGCGCCCTGGACACCCCGTGGCGGCTCGCCCTCGCCGCCACCGTCTACCAGGAGCGCGGTCCTGGCGGCGAGTACCGCCGCGCTCCGGCCGCCCTCATCGATCTCGCCCGGGCCGGCACGCTCCGCGAGCACCTCCTCGACCGGTACGTGGCCGCCGCCCTGGCCGCACCGGTGCACCGTCGTGCCCGCAGCCGGGGCCTGGTACTGGCACCCGACAGGACGTGGCGCCATCTGGCCGTGCTCGCCCGGTACCTGAACGGCAACGTCGGCCGGCCTCCCGTGGGAGGAGCGGTGTTCGGACGCCCCCTCTCCTCGACCGACTTGGTCCTGCACGAACTCTGGCCCCTCGCCGGCACCCGCCGGCCCCGCCTCGTGCACCTTCTGCTCGCACTGGTCTACGCGACGCTCGGCACGTTCGGTTTCGTCCTGCCCGCGTTCGGTGTCGGTGGAGCGTTGAACAGCGGGTTCGTGGTGGCCGTGTTCTACGCGCCCGTGGTGTACGCGACGATGTCGTGGCCGTTCCCCGTACGTGTGGCGCTCCGCGAGATCCGGTCCTGGCGAGGGGCCGGTTGGACACTGCTGGGCCTCACCGGAGGGCTTGTGACCGTGGGGGACACCGACGGACCGCTGCGCGCCGCGGCCGCGATCGGTGGCGGTGTGATGGCGGGCATGGTGGCCGGAGCATTCGCTCCGGGCCACGAGCCGTCGAGCGATCCGCAGCAGCCGTTGCGGGCCAACATCGCCGTCATGCTCCTCACGGCCGTGGGCCTCGGCCCGGCCCTGGGCATCTGGCTCTGGAGCGGACAGGCGGAGGCTTCCTTCGGCTGGACGGTGGGTGCGTGGCTCGTGTTCGGCCTGGTGCTCGCCCTGAACGTCGGGCTCATCACACCCGCAGGACGCTATCTCGCGTTCCTGCTCAGCACCCGCGGACAGCTCCCCTGGAGGCTGGGCCGGTTCCTGGAGGGCTGTTACGAAAGGGGATTGCTCCGCACGGCGGGACTCGCCTACCAGTTCCGCCACCGCGAACTGCAGGAACACCTCGCCCGGCATCCGCAGCCGCCACTGCACGACTGACGCGCCAACGGCTCCTGGGGTCGGAGAAATCGAGGATCGAAGTCCACCGGGGCGACGGAAGGCGCCTCCGGGCCGGCTCGTCGGTTGGCGGCGTCGGGAAGGGGAAGGACCGAGCCCCTTCCAACCCGCCGTGTCCACTTGGCAGTTGGTCCGCCGGGTGGGTGAAGCCCCTGGTGGTGGAGCCGGCAGGGTGCATACCCTTGCTCGGTCGGTTTCTCGCCCGCTCGACCACTTGAGAGGTTTCGGTGACGGGACTCGCGGAATCCATCGAATCGATGGAGCAGCTCGCTGTGGTCTGGCGTGCCATGGTGCTCGACCGGGATTCGGATGCGGATGTGCGGGACCTCCCGGGTATCGCCGTCCGCTGGGCCGACTGCCGGTTCGCCTTCTGGAACTGCGTCACGTTGACCGATGTCGGCGCGGACGCGGGAGTCCTCGCACAACGCCTGAGCCGGGCAGCGGACATCATGCGCTCGAAGAGACATCCGGGCTTCCTGTGGGTCTTCGAGAACCTCCTCGACGGCGATGCACGCACAGCGCTGAGGGCAGCGGCCGAGCAAGCAGGCCTCGTGTACGCCTTCTCCGGCACCGGCATGGCCGGAGACCTGCTCCCCATCCCCGAGCCGACCCACCCCGACCTGACGTTCGTGCGCGTGACCACCGACGGGCAGTTGCAGGCCTATGCGGACATCAACTCGCGCGCCTACGGATTCCCCTTGGAGGCCGGCCGGGACGGACTCGTCGGCTCCGATCTGTGGAAGAACCGGGTGTACGCCTACCTGGGCATGCGAGACGGTACTCCGGTGACCTGCGCTGCGACGGTGGAGGCGGAGGGCCGCCTCTTCGTTGTGCTTGTGGCCACGGACCCGGAGTGGGAGCGCAGAGGCTACGGCGAGGCGGTGACGCGGAAAGCGCTGTACGAGGGAGCCCGAGCCACCGGACTGACCCGCGCCACCCTGCACGCGACCGTCGCCGGGGCGCCGGTGTACCCGCGCATCGGCTTCGCCCCGAACTCACCGATAGGCTTCTACAGCCTGGCGCCCGGATCCACGGACGGGTGATGGCGAGCCTGAGAGGCATCGGGTCTCCTGTCAGGGCGGCGTCGGGATGCTCCTGGTGAAAAGCCCCGGTCATGCCGTAGACGTCGAAGATCGAACCGTACGCGGAGATCAGACGCGACCATCGCGGCGGTACGTCGATGCGGGAGCTTGAGCGCAGGCACGGCGTGACGTGGCGGACGGTGCGGAAGGCGCAGGGCTCGGCTTGGCCGGAACCGCGCAAGAAGCTCTCGCCCCGGTCCGGTGCCCCGGACCCGTCAAGCCGGTGATCGACGAGACCCTCCGGGCGAGTCCGGACGCGCCGCGCAGCCGGCGGCCCACACGGCCCGGAGGGCCGGGCGCGGAGCCGGCGGAATCAGCGAGGTGAGCGCGTACTCGTCCGGGGTCCGGCGCCGGACCGTGTAGGCATCTCTCGGCTCCGGGTCGCGGATCTCGGCTTGGTGGGGATGTCGAGCAACACCGACTCCCTCGGGGGATGGCTGTGGGTGGGAACGGAACGAAAAGACGGGGCCGCCGCGAGGTCGAGGAGTTCCCTCACACCGTTCCGGGGCGCGGTCCGTGGGGAGGGCGGGCAGTCGACGGAGCGGCGCCGGGATTACACCGGTTTCCGGGGCTCCGCCGGACCCGGCGGAGCCCCGGAAACCGGTGGGGAGGGTTTCGGCGGGGTCCAGGAGAAGGCCAGGCAGCCGCCGAGGATCCCGCAGACGGTGCCGAGGAGGAGCCCACCGAAGTTGCAGGTGAGCAGGGCCAGAACGGACAGGGCGGTGGCCGCCACGCCGGTGAGGGCGTGGAGGAAAGGGAAACGCAACAGCACGACTCCGCACAGCAACAGCGGCAAACTCACCCCCAGCCCCGCGGAACCGGCGACACCGGCCTGGAGCAAGGCGAGCGGGGTGCCGAGGAAGGGCAGCACGATCAGCCAGGCACCGGCCGCCATGATCAGAACCGCGGAACCGGTCGGTCGCTGCCGGTGCCAAACGGCGGCCGTTCGCCTGGACGGTGGCGCGGTGCCGCGGGTCAGAAGCACTCGTGCTCTCCCGGCTTCAGGCGGATGTCCAGGTCCTGCAGGTGGAAGGAGCCCGCGGCACCCTGCCAGCCGGTGAACCTCGGATCGTGGACGACCAGGCGGGACGCCTTCCCGGACAGGCCACCGGGCCCGTCACCGTCCTTCGACGCGCCGAACGCCTGTGCGGACACGTCGGTCAGCCTCAGATCCCCGAACGCCCGGTCGGCGTTGACGGACAACCCGGTGGCACGCACCGGGCGCGAGGTACCGGCCTTCACCACCACGGTCATCCGCTGCCCCAGCAACTCGGGCAGCAGCAGGCTCACGCACAGGTTCTCCAACCGTGCCTCGCGGGCCGTCACCACCAGCACCGGGTGCCGGCTTCCGCCCGGTTCGGTGTACGTCCCGGGCACGACCGTGAAACCGCTGCCCTCCAGCCGGTCGCCGGACACTTTGAACGCGTTCCCCGAGGCGGCCACGGAGGCCGCCAGCGCGCCTTGGGCCATGCCCGCCAGGACCGCCCCCGCCGCCATGGTCGCGGGGGTCAGGAGCAGCCAGAACCGGCTCCACGCGCGTCCCGCTGTCGAACCTACAGTCTTATCTACGGCATCCACGACAACGACAACGCGAGAGGGAGCGGCAGGACACGGACGATTTTGTTTTCGAGCACGGCAAGACGATCGATCGGTGGTTCGTTTCCGTGCGCCGGAGCCGTGTCCTGGCCGCCCGGGAGCCGAGACACCGGATCTCCGTGGACCGACCCGGGTCGGCTCGTTCGACTGATCGAGCCCTGGTCGGCGGGTGCCGGCAGGGGCGGGTTCCGTCTGCGGAGAGCAGGATCCGGATCGTGCGGTTCTCGGAGATCCCGGCGGTCCTGCTACCGGCGGCGGGGCCGGTGGCCGTGGGTGAGGTCTCGCGAGGTCTCGGCGTGCTTCCCGACCGCGTTCCGGCAGGTGTGCCGGTTCGCCCCGAGCCGCAGCAGGCTGACCGCCCACCCCCGCTGCCCGGCTGGTGGGCCCGGACACCGCGAGACGGCTCCTTCCGGCCCGTCCACGCGGGCCGAAAAAGTGCGGACGGCGATGTCGAGAATCCGTGATCGGCTCCGTCTCCGGGGTGAACGCGACCACAATGGGTCGCATCAGCACCGAGGAGAAACCGATGGCCAAGTACCTGCTGCTCAAGCACTACCGCGGTGCCCCGGCTCCGGCCAACGACGTGCCCATGGACCAGTGGACGCCAGAGGAGATCTCGGATCACGTGCAGTACATGCGCGACTTCGCGGCCCGGCTGGAGGAGACCGGCGAGTTCGTCGACAGCCAGGCGCTCGCCCCCGAGGGGATGTTCGTCCGGTACGACGGCGAGGGCCGCCCGCCGGTCACCGACGGCCCGTTCGCCGAGACCAAGGACCTCATCGCCGGCTGGATGGTGATCGACGTCGACAGCCACGAGCGCGCCATCGAGCTGGCCGGGGAGCTGTCGGCCGCCCCCGGGGCGGGCGGGAAGCCGATCCACGAGTGGCTCGAGGTGCGCCCGTTCCTGGCCGCCCCGCCCACCATCACGGAGTGAGATCCCGGAGATGGACGAGGTCCTGCTCCGGAACCTCACGCCGAGCGTGCTCGCGATCCTCGTCCGCCGCGGAGCCGACTTCGCGGCGGCCGAGGACGCCGTGCAGGACGCGCTGGTGGAGGCGGTCCGCGTCTGGCCGGCCGACCCGCCGCGGGATCCGAAGGGCTGGCTGGTCACCGTGGCCTGGCGCCGGTTCCTCGACGCGACCCGGGCGGACGCCGCCCGCCGCCGGCGCGAGCACCTCCTCGACCAGGAGCCGCCGCCCGGTCCCGCGCCCGCGGTGGACGACACGCTCCGGCTCTACTTCCTCTGCGCCCATCCGTCGCTGACGCCGGCGTCCGCGGTCGCGCTCACGCTGCGCGCCGTCGGCGGGCTGACCACCCGGCAGATCGCCCGGGCCTGTCTGGTGCCCGAGGCGACCATGGCGCAGCGCATCAGCCGGGCCAAGCGCACCGTCTCCGGCGTGCGGTTCGACCGGCCCGGCGACGTCGCCACCGTGCTGCGCGTCCTCTACCTGATCTTCAACGAGGGCTACTCCGGCGACATCGACCTCGCCGCCGAGGCCATCCGGCTCACCCGGCGGCTCGCGGCCACGATCGACCACCCCGAGGTGGCGGGACTGCTCGCCCTCATGCTGCTCCACCACGCCCGGCGCGCCGCCCGGACCGCGCCCGACGGCAGCCTGGTGCCGCTCGCCGCGCAGGACCGCGGCCGGTGGGACACCGCGTCGATCGCCGAGGGCGTCGCGATCCTGCAGGCGGCCTTGGCCCGCGACCGGCTGGGCGAGTTTCAGGCCCAGGCCGCCATCGCGGCCCTGCACGCCGACGCGCCCACCGCCGAGGAGACCGACTGGGTGCAGATCGTCGAGTGGTACGACGAGCTCGTGCGCCTGACCGACAGTCCGGTCGTCCGGCTCAACCGCGCGGTGGCCGTGGGCGAGGCCGACGGACCGCGCGCCGGTCTGGCGGCGCTCGCGAAGCTGGACGCCTCGCTGCCCCGCCACACCGCGGTGGCGGCGTACCTCCACGAGCGCGCCGGCGACCCGGCGACGGCGGCCCGGCTGTACGCCGAGGCGGCCCGGAAGGCCCCCAACCTCGCCGAGCGCGATCACCTGACGCGCCAGGCCGCCCGGCTCAACGCCCGCCGGTGCCGCTGACGGGGCGCGCTCGCCGCTTCCCGCGGCGCTCGGCGCGGCCCCGTGGCCGGAGCGGTCGCCTCACCGTGAGCGGACGGGTCGAGACCAGCCGTGCGACGCGTTGCCGGCGGGGAAGCCCAGCGGCGACGACAGGCGCACCGGAGGCGCGGTGTCTCGAGAGATCCGCCCCTTGAAGTGCCCGGTGAAGGCGACCCGTCTGCGACGGTCCGGCTGCCCGACAAGCGGCTCACCCAAGCTCGTCGCCGGTGGGGACGGCCGGCTGAACCGCGCCGGTGCACACCCGCCCGGGTCCGCCGGGGGTTCCGGCACCTCCGCGCGAAGGCCGCTCGTCCCGCCGGTGTGCCCAACCCCTCCCGGCCGGACCCCGGACGCCTGCCCGGCTCACGGAACCGCAGGCCAGTCCCGTACCACGAACCCGGAAGACCGCGAAACGAGCCGCAACCCTCACCGAACACGTCCGCTTGGAACGGCAGCGAGGTCGAACGACAAGCTCGCACCGAACGATTTACGGCCCCCCAAACCGGTTGCTGCGAAGAGGATGAAAGGCATCGGATCGTAACCGTGGAGTGTGGACGATCTTGATTCAGGCCCGGGGGAGAGGGTTGTCGATGCGGTGGACACGGCGATTCAGTCCGGTGGCGGCCATGGTGACGGCCGTCGTCTTCGGTACCGCGGTGCGCAGGCGAATGCCGCGGAGCCTCCTCGGAATGTCGGCCGGCTCTACACGGTGGGCAGCAGCGGCGCGGTGTTCTTCGACGCCGACCTGGCCGACCACTCGTCGATGGAGAAGATCACGGTGTGCGACAACAAGTCCGATGGTCGGGGCATCGTCGCCACGGTCACCGGAACCGACCCCCGTGGCGGTGGCATGGCGGTCATCCTGCGGAACCCGTCCAACAACGGCAGCTGCACCGCGGACTACGACAACTTATTCGCCGACGGGTCTACGTGTACGTCACGGTCTGTGAGTACGGGGGCGACAACGAGGAGAACCGCAGGAGCGCCAGGGGCGTGGCGTAGGTCCGACCGCAGGCTTCCGGGACAGGGCGTTCCACAAGTGGTCTCCACCGTCTGCGGGACGCCCCACCCGTGTCGTATCCAGCTGATGTGCCCCGGCTTGCGTGGAGTCGAGCTGCTGGAGAGCAGGCGGTCGAGGGGCTGCCCTGAGCTCGAACTCGACCGGTGTGAGCATGCCGAGTGCGGAGTGCCGACGTGGTCGGGTGTGGAAGATCACGAGGTACTCGAGGATCGCGTCGGCCAGTTCCGGGCGGGTGCGCCACCCGCGGCGGTTGAGCGGCTCGGTCTGCATCCGGCCCCAGAACGATTCGATCATGGCGTTGTCGTAGCGGTCGCCGATCGTGCCCATCGAGGGAACCAGGCCCGGGGGATGGGCGAGGAACCGGCGTAGGCCTGCAGGTCGCGGGCGGTGGCGAACCCGGTGCGGTCGTCTCCGATCTCGGCGAGCACCCGGGTGCCGGGTTGGAGGTCGAAGCCGGGGAGACCGAGGATGATCCCAGCGTCCGGGCGTTGAGGGAAAAACTCCGCGACCGCCTCCGTGAGGCTGTCGGCGGCGGCCGGTGGGCATGCATGTCGGTGCGCAAGATACTCGCAAGGGCCGGGGCGTCACCGGGGTCGGACTTCTTGCGCGAGACGCTGTGCCGGTCGCGGTAGCGGGCCGCGGCCATCGGGGTGATGGCGAAGATCTTGCGCTTGCCGGTCCGCAGGACCACCACGAGCAGACCGCGGAAGGTCCCGATGGCCACCGGGATCGGGTGCTCCTCGGTATCGCCGTGCTCGGCGAGCGGGAACTCGGACGGCCCGGGTAGATCGAGAGGGCACCGTGCAGCGGGCTCGCACCACGAATGTCAGCGAGCCGGCACAGCAGGTGGCGGCGGCCGCGAGGACACCGAACGCTGCCGATCCCGACCGAGGCGGCAAGGCCAGGTCGGGTGAAGGCATACGCACAGAGGTCAGACGACCGCCACCACCGCGCACAAGAGCCGCACGCCGTTCCACGGCCAGAGGCGACGATCGGAACGGGAGACGGCACTACGGGCCGTGTACTCGAACAGTCCTGGGCTGACAGCCCCATGGAGATTGCTCTCGGCACCGCATCAGGTCGGGTGCACAGGGCGGCAGATAGGGGATCGCCGGCCGGTCTCGGGACGTGGCGAACTCGCGCAGCTCGGCTGCCTCGTGGACGTCCAGGCCGTCCCATAACAGGGCGATCCGGCCGTCGAGCCGGGCGTGGGCGACGGTCAGCAGACCGCGGTCGTCGCGCCAAGAGAAGCTCTTGCGCCCACCGTGACGGGGCCGGTAGAACAACCGCGACCGGTGTCCGGTTCGTAGCGGGTCAGGGCCGCGATCGAGACCCGTCGGTGAGAGCGGCCCCGGCCCCGCACCACCGGGGGTGGGGCCGCGTGGTGCCCGGGTGCGCAAGCGCGGCGGCGTCATGGAGGAGCCGGTTTCGTCTTCGAAGATCAGCCAGGCTCCACGGGCCGCCGCCTGGCTTCCGCGCAGGGCCACACTCTCCCGCGAGCGGGGGCACCCCCACCTTCACCCGGCTGGCGACCGCCTCGTCGTCCCGCTCCATCGCGCGGCGTGCCGGGGGTACCGCCCGGCCGAAGACCGGGGGAGACTGACAGGAGCAGCCGGTGCGGATCAGCGGCTTGCGCACGCCCCGCAGGGTGTAGGTCGGGTGAAAGCGCCGCTCGATCACCTTCGTGATCCGGCCCAGGGCCGGCGCCGCATCGACCGCACACTGCCCGTAGCTCCCCGGCGAGCACCGCGTTCGTCTCGCTCTGCTCGCTCCGGGTGAATCGCTCGGCCGCCCGGAGCCGCGACCGCCCCCGGGACCGCTGCCGCTCGGCGGTCAGGGCCGCCGCCGTGTGGATATACCGCATTCCATCGGCGTATCGCAGGGATCGAGGACTGCAGGCCCCTCACGACACCACGAGTTCAACCTCGGTAACCACGGCTCGACCTGCCTGCTCTCACATTATGTCCGCGACACGCTTCAGGAATGAGGGAAGGACGAAAGACGGAGCCGTCGGGCGGCCCAGAGCTGTCAGGGGCGATGGGGCCCGTGGCTTCCCACCGGGCGAGATGCCCAGGCGGTCTCGGGACGTCACCTCGATGTGCTCGCACGGGTGCGAACGGGACGGATCTCAAGGCTTTCGAGGACCGGTACGCCGAAGTGCCGCTTGACGACCGGCGCAGTCACCAGTTCCACGGCATCCCATTTGGCGACCAACTGCCGGAGGACGATCTGGACCTCGAGTCGGGCCAGGCCGGCGCCCAGACAGTAGTGTGGTCCCTGCCCGAAGGCCAGATGCCGTCTGATCCGCCGTTCTTCCAACAGATGATCCGGTTCGTCGAAGACCTCGCCGTCCCGGTTCGCCGCTCCCAGCATGAGGAGTACCAGCTCGCCCTCGGCGATCCGGTGGCCACCGATCACGACGTCGGACATCGCGACCCGGGCGACCTGCCGGACCGATGTGTCGAACCGCAACAGTTCTTCCACCATGGAGGCGTTCCCAGGACCGCCCAATTGAGACCAGAGATCCGCGTGCAGGGCCGAACGAACTGCTTTGCCGATGAAGACCGAAGTCGTCTCGAAACCCGCATAGACCAGCAGGCTGGCCACGCTGAGGATATCTCGTTCGTCGATCTCTCCCGCGAGCCGGGCACGGCGCAGGAGGCCGAGCCCTGAGTCATCGGGGAGTTCCGGCCGGGCCAACGCCTCCCGCACGACGCCCTCCAGGCCCCGCAGTGCTCGGTGTCCGCGCTCGACGACCTCCGGAAGATAGTCGGCATAGAGCAGAGCGGCAATATCCTGACCCCATTCCGCCAGGCTCCGTGCCACCTCTCCGGGCATTCCCAGAAGACGGCAGATCACCCCGCTGGAGAGCGGTACCGACACGTCCTTGACGATGTCGAGTCGGTCGTGTTTGCCGTCCAGTAGTCGCGTGACCAGATCTTCGATATGAGGCTGGAAAGCGGCGAGTTGCTGTGCCGAGAAGAGCGGAGCGACGAGCCGGCGAAGTTTCATGTGCTGGTCGCCGTCGTTGAACATGAACCAACGGCGAACCGTGTCATCGGTCCTGGTCGGCCCTTCCAGGGAGATAGACCCGTCGTGCAGCGTGGTGTTCGCGTGCGCGGGCCAAGCGGAGGACATCGCGGGGTTCCGCAGCAGTGCGGTGACCTCGTTGAAACCGGTGACCACCCAGACATCGAGCACATCCTCCCTGAGGACGGCCGGTCCTTCGCTCAGCCGGAGGTAATCGGCGCAGGGGTCGTCCTGGGGACTGCTCTCCGCCGCGTACGGGCATTTTCTGATCACGATGTGAACCAGTGCCTATTCTGTCGAATGTCGCAATATCGGAGAAGGGGCCGGTGAACCGCGGATCACGGGGTGGAGCGCAGATAGGTCACGCGTACGATGTCGTCCAGTTCGGAGACCAGTGATTCAAGTTCGGTGTGGGTCTCGACCTTGCCGAAACATATGTAGGTATGACCGAGTCGGCCGCTGCGCCAGTCGATCTCCTGCCCCGGTTCCTGGAGCGCCAGCACACGGGACACCTCAGGTCTGCGCCGCAGGGCGTCCATGCCGTCGACCGTCAGGAGGCCGACCGCGTCGGCCGGGGGCACCTTCGCGTACATGAAGGCGACACCCGAGGAGGGTGATGGTGGCCGCTTCGGCAGCCCCCGCCGGTCGCCCAGCGCCACACGCGCGGCGATCTCGATGGCGTTCGGCCCGCCTGTTCGGCGGAGCAGGTCGTTGACCCTGCCACCTAGTCGGCCGTTCACCTCGATGACCTGCGGACCATCGGGCGACAGCTTCACTTCGGTGTGGAAAATCCCCCACCGCACACCCAACCCGTGTAGCGCACGGTCGACCACCTCGGTGACCGCGGCTCTCGACTCACGGGGGAGTGCGTCGGGGAAGAACGATCCCGTCTCCCTGAACGGTTCGGCGAGCGGGAACTTGCCGCAGACCGCCAGGTGCTCGATGCTGCCCTCGGACACCACCGAGTCCACCGAGACGTAGTCGCCCCAGGGGCCTGCCGAGCCCGGGGAAGGGATCTCCGCTTCCAGAACGAAAGGCTCATGACCGGCTGCCGGGACGGACTCGTCGGGGAACACCTCACGGCAGGCTTGTCGGAAATCCTTCTCGGTGACGAGCCGGTACGTGCTCCGGCTGCCCGTGCCCGTGTCCGGTTTCAGGACCGCGGGGCCGCCGACCTCGGCCCAGGCGGCGGAGAGCGCAGCCGAATCCCGAACCAGACGGGTGGCCACACGGGAGGCGCCACACGCGTTGAGCAGCCGGCGTTGGACCGACTTGCGGGTGAGGGCGTGAACGGTCTCGATGTCGTGAAACGGGAGGCCCAACGCATCGGCTAATTCCTCCGCCAAATCCAGTACGTGGTCGCTGAAGGTGACGATCCCCTCGGGTGAAAATTCCCGGAGACGCTCGGCGGCGGCGGGCAGGCTCATTCCTCTGATGTCACAGAGGGCGCCGAACTCGCTCATCACGTCGTAGGGGAATTCTTCGTGCTGCGAATCGCCGCAGACGAAAACAGGGATGGCGAAATCTTCCAGCGCGGAGATTATGTCGTACACTCCCGCCGAGCCAAGATCGTAGACGATCGCGATGCGCCGCACCGATATTCCTCTCGTTCTGCCGCCGGAAAGGCCGTCTGTGCGCACGATGGAAGCCTGGGTGAACAAGAGCGGGTGGCTTCGCCGATCAGTGGAAGAACGCTAACACCGGAATTCACGACGGGTCTGTGATTCATGTCACACGCATGCGATAACGGAGGTGATGATCACCATGATCCCCTCCTGGGTGATCTTGTGAGGAATGTCCAAATGTGAAAAACTCTTTTGTGCCCGCAGGGTTCCGTGTAGGCTGCCGCCGACCGTCGTGACTTCAGTGTGTGCAGAAGTGTGCGTGGTGCGATCCGGATGCACCTACCCGGATTGCGTGTTGTGGTTGCGTGTCGCACCTCCGTCGGGAAAACTTCCCGAACTTGTGCTTGGGTTCTTCAAGTCGGCGCAGATGCGATGTCTGTCCGCCGGTGTTGTCGAGGCGTGAAATCCGATGGCTGTGCTGTCGGTTCAGTGGTGCTCGAAATGGGATGGCGTCTTAAAAGGGGGGACAGTCTTGACCGTCCAGACGGGTGAAGACACGGTGCATGGACTGATCGAGCGGCTGGTCTTACGGTCGCCGGATGCCACGGCCGTCGAGTGCGACGGTGACCGGCTCTCCTTCGAGCAGTTGTGGCGGCGGTCCGCCGTGGTCGCCGCTCGGATCCGGGAGATCCCGGGCCACCGGACCGGGGACCTGTTGGCGACCCTCTTTCCACGCGGTATCGAAGGGATCGTCGCGCAGCTGGGAATCTGGCGCGCGGGATGTGCGTACCTCCCGCTGGACCCGGCGCTGCCGAAGGGTCGGTTGGACGCCGTCCTGGCGGATGCCCGGCCGCGGGCTGTGCTGACGTCCCGGGACATCGACCGTCGGGCCGCGCACGGTGTGCCGGTCGTGCGGGTCGCGGCGGAGGATCCGGGCCCCGGGCCCGATCTGCCGCCGGTCGCCGAGACGGAGATCGCGCCCGCGTATGTCATCTACACCTCGGGTTCCACGGGAACGCCCAAGGGTGTGGAAGTGGGGCACCGCAGCCTGGTCCGCCTGGTGGCATGGCACGGGCAGAGGTACCGGACCCGCGCCGGGGTGCGCGTCGCCGCGTTCGCCGGGCTGGGCTTCGACGCCTCCGTGTGGGAGACGTGGGCGACGCTGGCCAACGGTGCCACCCTCGTCCTGCCGGCGACCGTGCTCCCGGCCGACCTCGGACAGATCTCGGAGTTCCTCGAACGGCACGCCATCGAGCAGTGCTTTCTGAGCACCCCACTCGCCGAGCAGATGTTCCTGCTTGGGGAGTGCCCGGCCTCGCTGAAGGTGCTGACCACCGGTGGGGACCGCCTCCGTATCCACCCGCCCGGCGACTTTACGGCCGCGGTCTTCAACCATTACGGGCCGACCGAGGCCACGGTCGTCACGACGGCCAGTGCGGACCTCCGGACCTGTGAACGGACCGGACTCCCCGTCATAGGCCGCCCCATCGACCCGGCGCGCGTCCAACTGGTGGACGCCGACGGGGAGGAGATCACCGATTCCAAGACGGACGGCGAGCTCCTCATCGGTGGCGGGATCCTCGCGCTGGGGTACCGGCACGACGAGACGCTGAACAGCGAGCGTTTCGTCCACGGCGACGACGGTTCCCGCTGGTACCGCTCCGGAGACATCTGCCGGTGGAACGAATCGGGCGAGCTGGAGTTCGTCGGGCGCCAGGACGGACAGGTGAAGATCAGCGGGTACCGCATCGAACTGGCCGAGATCGAGCAGGTGATGCTCCGTACCGCCAGTGTGGACCAGGCCGCCGCGGTCGTCCGGAGAACGGAGGACGGAGACACGATTCTGGCCTTCTACTGCGGCGCGGCCGAGGAAGGAGACATCCGAGCCGGCCTCAGGGAGAATCTGCCGGGCTACATGCTGCCTGCGGTCATACGGCGCATCGAGAGGATGCCGCTCAACAGCACGGGCGGAAAGATCGACCGGAACGCCTTGCTCTCAGAACACCCGGACGACCGGCGGGAAGCGGGCGAGCCCACGGCGCCGCGCAGCACCCGGGAACGGGTGTCGGACATCTGGTCGTCGATGTTGGGCTGCACCGTCGGTGAGTCGGACAACTTCTTCGACGTGGGCGGGCACTCGCTCAGCGCCGCCAGGATCACCGGGCGGGTGCGCAAGGAGTTCGGTATCGCCATCGGCCTCGGAGCGATCCTCAACAATCCGGTCCTGACCGACTACGCGGACCGAGTGGACGAACTGCTGCGTGGCGGGAAGTAACTGATGACCACCATCTGGGACGCGATCCGAGAACAGGCCGGGCGCACGCCGCGCGCACTGGCCGCCGTCGGGCACAGACGGTACACCTACGCGGACATCGTCGAGCAAGCCGAGGTGCTCGCCGGCTCGATCGCGGAGCACGCCGACCGCGGCGACCTGGTCGCGCTCGACTTCGACGATCCCGTGAGCGGCGGTGTCGCCATGCTGGCAGCGGCACGCCGCGGTTGCGCGTTCATGCCGCTCAACAGGAAGAGTCCGCCGGACTACCGAGCGAGAGTCCTCTCGGACGCTCGTGCCGCCGCTGTCGTACGGCTGTCCGGTGAGTGCCGCTTCTCCGTCACAGGCACGGGGTTGTCACGGACCGGCGGCTCGGGCGCGGAACCCTTACCGGACGCTGCCTATGTGATGTACACCTCGGGCTCCACCGGGAGTCCCAAGGGCGTCGTCGTCCCGCACGGCGGCCTGCTGGCGAGACTGGCCGGTCTGGCGCGGAAACCGGGCCTCGGCCAAGGCGACTCCATCGCGGCTCTGACCGCGCTGTCGTTCGACATTTCCATCGCCGAGATCCTGATGCCGCTTTCCGTCGGTGCGCACTTCATCGCGGCGCCGGACACGGCACGGAGCGATCCGGGCGTGTTCTCGGAGTTCCTGGCCGAGCACCGGCCGGATGTCGTGCAGGCCACGCCGAGCTTCTGGCGGCTGATGAGTGCCGGGGGATGGCTCGGCGCACCCGACAGCCGGATCTGGTGTGGCGGCGAGGCGCTGACAGCTCCGCTGGCCCGTGAACTGATCGGCAAGTGCCGACAGTTGTGGAACCTCTACGGCCCGACGGAGGCCACCATCTGGGCGACCGCGGCTCTTGTGGAATCGGCGGACCGGATCACGCTCGGAGACGTGTTGCCGGGCGGCGGCATGTGTCTGGACACCTGGGAGTCGCCCCACCTCCTCGAGGGCGAGGTCCTGCTCTACGGTGAGGGCCTGGCGGCGGGATACCTCGGGCAGGACGACCTGACGGCGGAGCGGTTCCGCTCGCGTCGGACACCGGACGGTCGACGGCGCGCATACCACAGCGGGGACCGGGCGCGGCTGCGGTCCGACGGCGCGCTGGAATTCATCGGCCGCCAAGACGGACAGATCAAGCTCCGGGGTCACCGCATCGAACTCGGTGAAGTGGAGACGACCCTGGAGGGCCATCCGGCGATCTCGGAAGCCGTGGCGATCCTCCAAGACGCCGCTCGTCCGGAACGGGCGTACATATCGGTGTTCGTCGTCGCCCGGGACGTCTCCCAGAGGGAGATCAGGGAGTGGGTGCGCACGCGGCTGCCGGAGAGCCACTGCCCCACCAGGATCAATGTTCTCGATTCGCTTCCCCGCACCGCCGCCGGAAAGGTGGACCGGGTCCGTCTGGCCAGTGCCGGTGGCAGCAGCAAGGAGAAAACACGGTGCGGTTGAACGGCGCGGGGCAGTCCATGAGGGAGAGCATAGTCGGCGCCTGGCGGGCAACACTCGAACAGGATTCCCCCTCCGACGAAGAGAACTTCTTCGAATCAGGAGGAAACTCGATCCTCCTGGTCGAGTTCCAACGCAGATTGTCCGAGGCGCTCGGTTTCGGCGTGGCCCTGCGGGAAATATTCGAGAACCCGACAGTGGCGGGAATCCAGGCGCGGCTGTCCGGCAGAGCCGAGTCCGCGGCGTCCCCGGGTACGCACGGGCCGCAAGAACCGGTGCGGTTGTTCTGCCTGCCGTACGCCGGATGCTCCGCGCGGATCTACGAGCCGTGGAAGGACAAGCTGGCCGACTCGATCGCCGTGAGGCCGGTCGAACTGCCGGGCCGCGGTGCGCGATGCACGGAGAAGCCCGTTTCGGAACTTCCCGCGCTGCTCGACGATCTGACTCGCGCCATCGCACCGGAAACCGGCTCGGACTATGTGGTCTTCGGGCACAGCTTCGGCGCCGTCATCGCCTACGAGCTGGTCAAACACCTGGAAGCGGGATCACTGCCCGGCCCGAGAGCCTTGGTGGTCTCCGGCTGCCGCGCACCGCACCAGGCGACTCCGGCCAGGGCCATTCACGACCGCACGGACGCGGAATTCCGCGAGGGGCTGCGTCGAGTGGGCGGTACGCCGAAGGAACTGCTGGAGAACGACGAGCTGATGGAGCTCTACCTTCCCGTCATCCGTGCCGACTACAGGATCCTGGACCTCTACCGCCCGCTCGGTGACCGTCCCGAGGTCGATTGCGACATCATCGCGCTGTACGGGAGCGAGGATCCGGATGCGGACGAGTCCGATGTCCGGCGGTGGGGTGCGTACACCAAGGGGAGTTTCACGGTTCACGAGGTGACCGGAAATCACTTCTTCCTGCACTCGGCCGAGGACCAGGTACAGGCCCACATTCTCCGGGACCTTGTGCCTCCGCCGATTTCACACACAGGGTGAGGTCCCGCCGGCTGTCCGACCGTGATCGGCCGGTCGATTTCCGCTCGCTCCGTCCATGAAACCCCCATCAGGCGTCCCGGAAGAATGTTCAGGACTGGTCGTGACCTCACAAGGCGCTCTCCTAACCCAACAGCAGCAGGCAATCTGGGCTGCCCAACAACTGCATCCTTCGAGCAACCAGTACAACGTGCCCGTCGCCTATCGGCTCAGTGGCGCGGTCGATACCGGGGCGCTGGACCGGGCCCTCGTGGAAATCCTGCGAACGCACCCTGTGCTGCGGACCTCCGTAGGGGAGTCCGAAACCGGACTGCCCTTCCAGACCATCAATCCGAGCCCGGAGTCGGTGTTGCGCGTCCGACGGACGGAGGCCGACCGGCTGCTGGACATCCTCACCGATGAGGCCTCGGAGCCCTTCGGCGGCGACACCTCCTGCCGTCTGCGGGCCCGACTGTTCGTCACGGGTGACGACGAGGCCACGCTGCTGCTGGTCTTCGATCACCTGGCCGTCGACGCACCGTCCGTGCACCTTGTGTTGAGACAACTGGAGGCCGCGTACGGGGCCTTCGCGGCGGGCGCAACGCCGGAGCCACCGGCGAAAGACGCGGACTACTTCCACTACGCGTCCTCCCAGCACGAGTGGTTCCAGAGCGAGTCGGGACGCCAGGACGCGGAGTACTGGGGGGAGTACGTCCGCGATCTGGACCCGGAAC
Organism: Streptomyces macrosporus; assembly: GCF_039533145.1. Classification (NCBI taxonomy): domain Bacteria; kingdom Bacillati; phylum Actinomycetota; class Actinomycetes; order Kitasatosporales; family Streptomycetaceae; genus Streptomyces; species Streptomyces macrosporus. Next base: position 161,239 of record NZ_BAAASZ010000035.1, on the reverse strand, counting down.
CCCTGCTTCCCCGCTCCGCGCGGGGAGGTAGGGGCGAGTTCGCCCCCACCGCGTTCGTTCCCGTCGAGATACCTTCCGGACTGCTGCGAGTCGCGGGAGAACTGCACATCACGCCGTTCTCCGTGCTCATGGCCTCCCTTTCGCTGACCATGCGGAACCTGTACCGGTCGCGGGACGTGCTCATCGCCTACCCCGTCGTGGACTGGAGGCGGAGCGAATACGAGGGCGTTGTCGGCCTGTTCACGCAGATGCTGCTGTTCAGGTCGCCTGCGGTGCGGGGCCGGTCCCTTCTGTCTTACGCCCGCGACGTGCAGGAGGCGCTGGCCGAGGGCCTCGACCACCAGGGCGCGTCACTGGACCTGATGTGGGCGAGGCTTCGGGAGAACCGGACGGTGGGGGCCGACATCCCCGTGATGCTGTCGCTCAACGAGGCCGAGGGCGAAGTCCTGCGGCTGCCCGGGATCGGCGCCGAGCAGATTCCGGTGGCGCCCCGCTCCGCGAAGGCCGATCTGCTCCTCTCCGTCAACCTGCACGGCGACCACGCGACGGGGCGACTGGACTTCCGGACGGACCTGTACGACGCGCCGACGGCGGAGCGGATCGCGACGGCCTTCAGCCGCGCTCTGGCCCGGATCGTCGCGGGTGCCGACGGAGCGGCCGAGGACGTCGACCTCGTGTCCGAAGCGGATCGGCACAAGCTGCTGGAGAGGTTCGCCCGCGGGGAGACGTGGGAGGACGAGGTTCCCCTGTGGCTCGAGTCGTTCTCGGAGCGAGCGGCCGGATCCCCGGACGCGGTGGCGTTGATCGAGGGTGACACCGAGATCACGTACGGCGAGCTGGATCGGCGCAGCCGTGCGCTAGCCACCCGGATCGCCCGCTGCCGACTGCCCGCGGGCAGCCCGGTGGCCGTTTGCCTGCCCCGGTCGGCGCGCTTCGTGGTCGCCGTGGTCGCCGTCCTGCGCCAGGGTCTGGCCTTCCTGCCCGTCGATCTGGAGCAGCCGGTCCGGCGACGGTCCCTGATCCTTGCGGACGCGGGTGCGGTGGCGGCGGTCGTGGACGGCGAGGAGGCGGCCGGCGGGCTCTCCCGGAAGGTGCGGCCCGTGGTGTACGACGACACCGATGTCGATGCCGACACCGAGAACGCCGCCGACGCGGAGATCACGAGGAACTCGCCGGCGTATCTGATCACCACATCGGGTTCCACGGGACTGCCCAAGACCGTCGTGGTACCGCACGGTGCCATCGCCAACAACCTGGCCTGGAAGAGGCGCGAGTTCGGGTTCGGCGCCCGCGATCGGTTCTACTTCAAGACTCCGCCCGTCTTCGACGCGTCGGTCTGGGAGTACCTCGGCCCGCTGAGCGTCGGCGCGTCGGTGGTCGTCGCACCGGCCGGAGCACACCGTGACCCACGGCTCCTGCTCGAAGAGATGCGCCGGCACGGCGTGACGGTCGTCCAGTTCGTTCCCACACTGCTCAAGATGGTGCTGGCCGAAGACGCCGGCCTCGGCAGCTGCACCGGACTGCGCTGGCTCTTCTGCGGCGGCGAACAATTGGACCAGGCCGTGGTGAGGGCCGTGCAGAGCTCGTGCGAGGCACGGGTGGTGAACCTCTACGGACCGACGGAAGCAGCCATCGACGCCACTTTCCATCTGTGTGCGTCCGCGGACGGGGAGGGCGGGGCCGTGCCGATCGGCCGTCCGATCCGAGGGGCGGACGTCCATGTGCTCGGCCGCGGGGGACAACTGCTGCCGCCAGGTTTCGTGGGTGAGCTCCACATCGGCGGCGCCCCGCTGGCCACCGGCTACGCCAACAGGGACAAACTGACCGCAGAACGGTTCGTACCGCACCCCTATGCCGGGGACGCGTCGGCCCGTCTCTACCGCACCGGTGATCTGGTCAGGTTCCGGGAGGACGGAACCCTCGAATTCGTGGGCCGGGATGACGCTCAGGCCAAGGTCCGCGGACTCCGCGTCGATTTGGACGGGATCCGCAGCCTGCTCTGCGAGCATCCCCGGGTCGCCGACGCCGCAGTGGTCGTCCGGCCCGAGGCGGCGGACTCGCTGGTCGCCTACGTCGTCTCCCGGGAAGGCGTCGACACCCGCGAGGTCCGCGCCCACCTGGCCGCGCGGCTGCCCGCGGAGCTGGTGCCGAGCCATGTCGTGGCGGTCGGGGAGCTGCCGCTGACCCCGTCGGGGAAGGTCGACCTGCGGGCGCTCCCGGAGCCGCAGGGCGGGGAGGCGGTCTCCGGCGGCTCCGCTCCCCGCACCGCACTGGAGCGGCGGCTGACCCGGCTGTGGGCCGAGCTGCTCCAGGTGCCGGACGAACGGGTACCGCGGAACGTCAGCTTTTTCGAGCTGGGCGGGAACTCGCTCACCCTCATCCGCCTGCACCGGAGGCTCAGGGCCGAATTCCCCGGCGACATCCAGGTGACCGACCTCTTCAAGTACCCGACGGTGGCCGCTGTCGCGGACTTCCTCGGCTCTGACGAAAGGCACGGGTGATCCGAATGACCCTGCTGCAGGAGCAGCAGCCCATCGCTGTGGTGGGCATGGCGTGCAGGTTTCCGGGTGCCCGGAACGTCCAGGAGTACTGGGAGAGGCTCTGCCAGGGCGAGAGTTCCATCGTCCGTCCGTCCGAGGACGTGCTCCGCTCGATGGGGGTGCCGGAGGAGGTCCTCTCCGACGAGCGGTACGTGCCGGCAGCGGGCCTGCTGGAGGACATGGACCTGTTCGACCCGGGCTACTTCGGCATCTCCCCGGGCGAAGCGGAGAACATGGATCCGCAGCACCGGATATTCCTGCAGGAGGCGGTCCACGCACTGGAACACGCAGGAATCGCCGACCCCGGGCGCCGACCGCGCATCGGCGTGTTCTGCGGCACCGGCGAGAATCGCTACGCGGAGCTGCTGGAGCGGCCGGATGACGCCGCACGCGCCCACCGGCACATGATCGACACACCCGCGGCGCTCCCTCTCCGGGTCTCGTACCACCTCGACCTCAACGGACCGAGCGTCTTCGTGAGCAGCCTGTGCTCGACATCGCTGACGGCCGTCCACCTCGCGCGCCGCAGTCTGCTCGCCGGCGACTGCGACGTGGCGCTGGCCGGGGCCGTCTCCCTGCAACTGCCGCGGCACCACGGGTACCGCGCCGTCGACGGCGGGGTCGCGTCCGCCACCGGCGAGCTGCGTCCCTTCGACGCGGCGGCCGACGGCACGCTGCCCGGGAGCGGCGTCGGGATCGTGGTGCTGAAGCGGCTGGGCGACGTCCACGACCGGGACGTGGTCCACGCGGTCATCCGCGGCTCGGCGCTGAACAACGACGGTGCGAACAAGCAGAGCTTCGCCGCGCCCAGTGTGGACGGCCAGCGCGAGGTCATCGTCGCCGCCCTCGCCGACGCCGGCGTCGACCCGACGACCATCGGCTTCGTCGAGGCGCACGGCACGGGGACCCCCCTCGGGGACCCGATCGAGATGGCGGCGCTGAAGGAAGCCCGGGCCCGGTTGGGGGTGAGCAGCCCCTGTGCGATCGGCGCGGTGAAGTCCTCCGTGGGGCATCTGGACACCGCGGCCGGAATGGCCGGCCTCATCAAGACGGTGATCGCCGTGCGGGAGGGCGTGGTGCCCGCGATGGCCGGACACGTGGAACTCAGCCCTGCCATCGACCTCGACGGCACCGGCCTGTTCGTCAACACCCGGACGCAGCCGTGGCCGCAGACCGCGGTGCCGAGGCGAGCAGCCGTCACGGCACTCGGCGTCGGGGGCACCAACGCGCACGTCATCCTCGAGGCGCCGAGCACGGACACCTCGGGGGAGGCCGTGCCGGCGGTCGACCTGCCCGAGGTGTTCCCGGTCTCCGCGCACAGCGCCGCCTCCTTCGAGCGGCTGTGCACGGAACTCGCACATGCTGTGGCCGGCGGCCCGGACCTCCCGGCCGCGAGCATCGCGGCGACCCTGCAGCACCGGCGCGGGCACCGGCGGCTGCGGCGTGCCTGGGTCTACGAATCGGCCGGGGAGTTCGCCGAGGCGCTGGGGTCCGCTCCCCGTCCGGCGGTACCGGGAGAGCTCGTGCTGCACGTGGACCTCGAGCGAGAGGGAAGGTTCTCCTCCGATCCCGCGCTCGGCGCGCTGCTCCCCGGGCTCGCCGAGGAGCAGCCGGACGGGGGAGGGTCCGACGGTCTTGAGAGCCGCTTGCGCACGGCCTGCCGCGCACTGGAGTGGCTGCGGGACCTGGGCGTCCGGCCGCACGCGCTGTCGACCACCGGAGCCGGTGTGTACGCGGCCGCCGCCCACGCCGGAGGACTGCCCGTGGACGTCGCCCGACGGTGTGTCCGGCTGCACGAACTGGCGTTCGCCGCGGTGCGGGACCACGGCGACCTGGACGCCGCCGAGCAGATTCTGCAGTCGCTCGAACAGGAGCTCTCGGCCGCCGCGCTGGAGCCTCTGACCTGCGAGGTCAGACCGGTCGACATCGACCGCCCGCTGCGGGCCGGCACGCCGCTCACCGCGGTCCGCCTGGTCGACGTGACCCGCTCGGCCCTGCTGGACGGATTCGACGAACAGGGCCGGACCGAAGCCGTCGACGTACTGGGGGCCCTCGGCTCCGCGCGACGGTGGCTCTCCCTGGTGGCCCACTGCTGGGAGCTGGGAGCCGAGGTCGCATGGGAGCGACTGCATCCCGGCACACCGGCCCGGCCGGTCGACCTGCCCCTGTACCCCTTCGACGAGCAGCGGTACTGGGCGGCCGGTGGGGCGCCGGTTCCCGCGCCCGAGACCGCCCCCGCGGCCGAGGCCGTCGAGGGCGTGAAGGCGCCGGACGATGTGCTGCCGGTGCTCTCCGGGATCTGGGAGGAGGTGCTCGGGGTCTCCGGCGTCAAGCCCGACGACAGCTTCTTCGCGCTGGGCGGCCACTCGCTCGTCGCCTCACAGGTGATGGTCAGGATCCGCGACAGGCTCGGGGTGCGGATCTCGCTGGGCGGGCTGCTGGAGGCGGAGACGCTGTCGGGCATGAGCGCCCTCGTCGAGCACGAGCGGTCCTCCGCGGCCGTGTTCGAAACCCTGACCGAAGACATCGACGACACGATGGGGACGATCGAGCTGTGACTGTCCTGGACCTGTTGAAGGACCTCTCGGACCGTGGCATCCGGCTCTCCGCCAAGGGCGACACCCTCGCCGTGTCCGCCCCCGACGGTGTGCTGACCGAGCGGATCCGCACCGACATCCGGAACAACCGGCAGCAGATCGTCCAGTTCCTCCGGGAGTACGCGGAGGAGCAGGCACGACGACGGGTGACGATCGAACGCATCGACCGCGGTCGGCCGATTCCGGCATCGTACGCCCAACAGCGGCTGTGGCTGGTGGAGCAGACCGCGACCGAACTGCCGGTCTACAACATGTACTTCGCCACCGAACTCACCGGGAAACTGGACGTCGATGCCTTGAAGGGCGCGGCGCAGGCGCTGATCGACCGCCACGAGGTGCTCCGTACGGCGCTGCGGGAGTCGGAGTCCGGACTGCTGCAACACATCGACGAACACTGCCGGGCCGTCTTCGAGGAGCACGAGGCATCGGCCGACGACCTCGACGAGGTTCTGCTGGCCATCCTGTCCACGCGCTTCGACCTCGCGAAACCACCGCTCATCCACTTCCACCTCGTGCGTACCGGCGAAGAGCGCTGGATCTTCGTGGTGAAGCAGCACCACGTGATCTCGGACGGGTGGTCGACGGGCATCATCAAAAAGGAACTCTCGGAGCTCTACTCGGCCGGAATCCAGGGCAAGGAGGCCGAACTCCCGCAGCTCACCGTGCAGTACGCCGACTACGCGGCATGGGAACGCCACTGGCTGGGCACCGAACTGGCCGGGAGACAACGGGACTACTGGCGCGAAGCCCTCGCGGACCTCCCGCCGCTGCTCGACCTCGTGCCCTCGCGCAAGCGCGAGGCGGTGCAGAGCTACGGGGCGGGATCCCTCACCTTCCACTACGACCGGGAGTTCCTCGACAGGGCGCGTTCGTTCTGCGCGGAGGCCGGTACCACGCTGTACAGCCTGCTCGTCGCGGCCTACTCGCTGCTGCTCTCCCGCATGAGCCGGTGCGACGACATCGCTGTGGGAAGCCCCCTGGCCAACCGTCCCTACCCCGCGCTGGAAGGCACACTCGGCCTCTTCTTCAACTCCATCACCATCCGCTCACGGATCGACGACCGTCGGTCGGTCCGCGAGTACCTCGCCGCCACCAGGCGTACGGCCTACGAGGCCTTCGCACATCAGGACCTGCCTTTCGACCAGGTGGTCCAGATCGCCGCGCCGGACCGGAGCAGTTCCCACTCGCCGGTCTTCCAGAACGTCTTCATACTCCAGACCTACCCGGGCGAGGACCTGACCCTGCCGGGCGTGCGGGCCGTACCCGCATCGACCCCCGTCTTCTCCGCCCAGTACGACCTGACGCTGAAGCTCCGTGAAGACGACGACGGAATGCAGGGGCTGCTGACCTACAACAACGCCCTCCTCGACGCCTCGGACGCCGGTCGGCTCGTCGTCTGGTACCGGCAACTCGTGGAGCAGATGTGCGCGAATCCGGACGCACGCGTGGGCGACCTCCAGCTCATGGACCCCGACAGCGCCGAACGGATAGCGCGATGGAACCGGGAGACCGCGCGGGACGTCCCGGACGTACCCGTCCACGAGCAGATCGGACGACGTCTCGTGGAGGACCCCGACGCGGTGGCCGTGCGGTTCCGAGGCCGGCGGGTCTCCCGCGGGGAACTCGCCGCGACGGCCGAGGCCGTCGCCGCCGGACTCCAGTCGGCAGGTCTGCCGCCCGGCACGCGCGTCGGCGTCATGGTGCCGCGGTCGCCGGAGCTGCCTGCCGTGCTGCTGGGTGTCCTGCGGGCAGGCATGACGTATGTGCCGCTCGACGGCACCGCGCCCGAGGGCCGACTGGAGTACATGCTCGAATCCGCCCGCTGCGCCGCGCTGATCACCGACGACCGGTACGCGGAGCGGTGCCCGGGGTACACCGGGCACCGGCTCGCTCTCGCCGAACTGCTGCACACCACCTCCGCTCCGGTACCGACGGAGCCCGCCGACTCCGCATACGTGATCTTCACCTCGGGCACCACGGGGAAGCCGAAGGGCGTCGAGGTCACGCACGGGAACCTGGCGAACCTCTTCGTCGCTCTCGACGAGGCCGTACCGCTGCCCCGGTCCTCGGTTTGGCTCTCGGTGACCGCGGTCACCTTCGACATCGCCGTCGTCGAACTCCTGTGGACCCTGTACCGGGGCGTACCGGTGGTCCTGGCGGAGACGGCGGAAACGCTGAGCCTGTTGACCGAGGCCCCCGAGCAGCAGGAGGCGGCACTGATCCCCGAGCTGATCCTCGGCGAAGGGGTCACCGCGCTCCAGGCCACACCGACGCTGCTCCGCGGCATGCTGCGGCTGCCCGACGCGGAACGGGCGCTCGCGTCGCTCCGGCTCCTGATGGTCGGTGGGGAGGCGCTGGATCCCACCTTGGCCGCGAAGCTCAAGGAACTCGGCATACGGCGGGTCCTGAACATGTACGGCCCCACGGAGACGACCGTCTGGTCGACCTGCTGGGAGGTGCCCGACGAGGCGGACCGGATCCTCGTGGGACGGCCGCTGGCCAACACCGTGGCTCACATCGTGGACTCCGCCTGGAACCCGCTGCCGGTCGGCATGTTCGGTGAACTGGTCATCGCCGGCGCCGGTGTCGCCCGGGGATACACGGGCAATCCCGAGCTCACGAAAGAGCGCTTCCTCCAGCTTCCCGCCGTGCACGGGGAGGGCGCGGTCTACCGCACCGGCGACATCGCGAGATGGCTGCCGACGGGGGAGATCGAACTGCTGGGGCGAGTCGACAACCAGGTCAAGGTGAACGGGTACCGCATTGAGCTCGAGGAGGTGGAGCAGGCGATCAACTCGCTGGGCGGGGTGGCCGAGTCGGCCGTTGTGGTGCAGCGGCACGGGGACCGCGACGTTCTGGTGGCCCACTGCGTACCCGAGGACCCGGCGACGTTCGACGCGGCGGAACTGCGCGTCGGCCTGTCGCGGCTGCTCCCGCACCAGATGGTCCCGGCCGTCTTCGTGACACGCGATGCCCTGCCCACCACCACGAGCGGCAAGACGGATCGCAACGCCTTGCCGCGGGTGGCGCCGACGGCGCAGAGGACGGCCGCCCCCACTTCTCCGGCCGGCGGTCTCGAGGAACGGCTGCTGAAGATCTGGCGGCGTCTCCTGGACAACGAACAGTTGAGCGTCACGGACGACTTCTTCCGCGTGGGCGGCAATTCCCTGCTGGTGGCCAGACTCCTGACGGAGGTACGGGCCGAGATCGATCCGGACGCACGGATCGTCGACCTCTTCCGCCACCCGACCATCCGGGGTTACGCGGCCCACCTGAGCGACCCCGGGGGAGCCGGGGCCGCGCCGGGCGGACCGGACCCGACGGCAGCCGGGCGTCATACGGCTCGGCTGGAGCGCAGGCAGCAGGTGGCCCGGAAACGACGCCTCCGCCGGCCGCGAGACGGGCGCGGCTGACGCCCCGCCCCCGCCCACGCATCGAAGCGGTCCATGTCCCCTCGCAGGTCAGGAGATCAGGTGCCGACCACCGAAGACGTACACGACAACGGCGGCTTTGACGGGACTGCCATCGCAGTCACCGGCATGGCCTGCAGATTCCCGGGCGCCGACTCGATCGACGCGTACTGGGACCTGCTCTGCTCGGGCGGCGAACCGCTGGAGCGGGTTCCGGACGAGGAGCTGCGCGCAGCGGGCCTGCTGGAGAACGCCCGGACCGACCCGTCCTACGTCGCGCTGCGCAAGCCGTTCGCCGACCCGTCGCTGTTCGACGCCGGGTTCTTCGGGATGACCCCGGCCGAAGCGGCGGCGACGGACCCCCAGCAGCGCATGCTCCTGGAGACCGCCGTCCAGGCGCTGGAGGACGCGGGCGTGGACCCGGCCCGATTCCCGGGCGGGATCGGCGTGTACCTGGGCATGAACCACTCCGACTACCTCCTGCGGAACGTCCTCGGCCACCGGGACGTCATCGACCGGCTCGGCTGGCACCGCGTGCTGATGGGAAACGACCGCGGCTTCACCGCGACGAGCCTCTCCTACCGGCTCGGTCTGACCGGCCCCAGCATCGCCGTCGACTGTGCCTGTTCGTCGAGCCTGGCCGCGGTTCACCAGGCATGTCGCGCACTGATGGACTTCGAGGCGGATGCCGCGCTCGTCGGTGGGGCCGGCGTGAAACCGCGTGACCTGGGCTACCGGTACTCGGAGGGCGGCATCGGTTCGCCGGACGGGCGCTGCCGACCGTTCTCCGCCGACGCCCGGGGCACGGTGTTCGCGAGTGGTGTGGGGCTCGTCGTGCTGCGCCGCCTGGAGGACGCACTCGCCGACGGCGATCGGGTGCTCGCCGTCGTCAGAGCGAGTGACATGAACAACGACGGCGCGCGCAAGAGCAGCTACACCGCACCCAGCCACGAGGGACAGGCGGAGCTCATCGCCGGTGTGCACGAGCTCGCCGGAGTGACGGCGGACCGGATCACCTATGTCGAGGCGCACGGGACGGGCACGGCACTGGGCGACCCCATCGAGGTCGGCGCGCTCGCGGATGCGTTCCGAGCCACGAGCGACATGCGGGGCTTCTGCGCCCTCGGATCGGCGAAGGCGAACATCGGACACCTGGACTCGGCCTCCGGCATCGCGGGCTTCATCAAGGTGGTACTGGCCCTACGGCACCGCGTGCTACCGCCCACGCCGGGCTGCGAGCGGCTCAATCCGCACATCGACTTCCAGAACTCGCCGTTCCGCGTCGTCAGGGAACTCGAGCCATGGGACGCCCCGGGTCCGCTGATGGCCGGAGTGAGTTCCTTCGGCGTGGGAGGAACCAATGTCCACGTGCTCCTGGAGGAGCACGTGGAGCGGGCCGAGGCGGAGCCCGGGCACCCCGGGACGAGTGTGCTCCTGCCGTTCTCGGCGAAGTCCGAGGGCTCGCTCCGGGCGATGGAATCCGAACTCCGCGACTGGGCGTCGACCACGCCGACCGCTGCGGTGGCCGACGGCGCCCATGAGCTCGTCACGCGCCGTACCGTCCATCCGATGCGCGGCGCACTGCTGTGGCGACGGTCCGAGGACGTGGTCGTACTCGACCCGGGTCGCGGCGACGCCGAGTTGACAGGCCGCAAGCCGGCCTTCTCGCTGAACACACCGGAGCTGGACCAGGCGGCCGTGTCCTCGTTGCTGGAACGGCATCCCCCGTTCAGCCGGACGGCCGAGAGGCTCGTCGGCCCCCTGGCCGCCGAGCGGGGGGTCACGCCGCGGCAGGTGCTCGAGGAACTGGCCGACGAGGCGCCCCCCGTCACGAGCACCGTCGTCGCACTGGGATGCGCCGCCGTCTGGGCGGAGCTCGGCATCGAACCCGGTGCCGTGTTGGCCGACCAGGACAGTCGACTCGCCGCCGCCGTGTTGAGCGGAGCCCTGGAGCGGGACGCCCTGTGCGACGTCCTCGCGCGGATCGCGGCGGGCGGTGACGCGGTCTCCGCCCTGGGCGCGGTGACCCTGCGGGCTCCCGTCATCCCCTGGTACGACGCCGACGGGTCGGAGCTCTGCTCGCCGGGGCAGTCGCCCTCACCGGCCTGCGCGCCCGGCGGGCGGCCCGCGCCACCGGGTTGGCGGACCCTGCCGCCGCGGGTGCCGGCAGTGATCGAACTGTGTCCCGCCCCCGGACCGCGGGGAGACGTGAAGGTCTTCTCCGGGGCGCCCCGCCTCGGCGCGCCCCGGGGCGTGGCAGCCGGCCACGACAGTGTGCTGGCCACAGCGGGGCAGGCGTGGGCGCTCGGCCTGCCGATGGACATCGCCGGTCTCGTCGAAAGCAGGCCGCGGCGCGCGGAAGCGCTGCCCGGTTACCGGTTCGAGCGGCGTCGGCACTGGCTGGATCCCGAGCCCGCCGGAGCCGCACCGAAGGGGCACGTGACGGCCGCGCCCGACGCGGACGCCGGCGCCGCCGACTTCCACGGCGGTGCGTGTGAGCTGTTCGCGCAGGCACTCGGCCTCGACGAGGTGGAGTCCCACGACGACCTCTTCTCGTTGGGGGGCGACTCGCTGCTCGCCACCAGGATCGTGGCCCTGGCCCAGGCGCGCTGGGGCCACCGGGTGCCGTTCGGCACCTTCCTGCGGACGCCGACCCCCGCCGGCTTGGCGGCCGTCCTCGAAGAATCCGCCGCCGCGAGCACGCCGCGGGCGGTCGGCGGCGTCCCGACCGAGCGCGCGGAGGGCCGGCCGAGCACGGTGCTTCCCGTCACACCGCTGCAGGAGCGCTTCCTCCACCTCAGCGAACTCGACGGTGCCGCCGAGTCCTACAACGTGCCCGTCCTGGCCGACCTTCGCGGCCCACTGGACCCGGCCGCCCTGCAGGCCGCGTTCGCCGATGTGGTGGACCGGCACGAGAGCCTGCGGGTCGCCTTCCGACACGGCCAGGACGGCTTCGTACAGGTCGTCGCCGAGCGGACCACGGCGGACCTTCCGCTGGTGGAGGTGGCCGAGGAGGACCTGAGCGGCGCCGTCGCGGAACTGCTGGACAGCACGATCGCGTTGGAGAAGGCGCCGCTGTTCCGGGGGAGGATCTTCCGTCTCGGACCCGAACGACACGTCTTCGCCCTCGTGCTGCACCACATCATCGCCGATGCGCGCTCAACCGGGGTGCTGCTGACCGATCTCTACGCCTGCTACGAGGAGCACACCTCGGGCCGGCCGGCCGCACTGGCTCCGGTGGCCGGACGACTGGCGGCTTACTCCCGTGCCCAGGCCGACTGGCGGGAGTCGGAGGCCGCTCGGCGACAACTGCAGTACTGGCTTCGGGAACTGGCGGACCTGCCCGAGCCGATCGAACTGCCCGGTGACCGGCCGCGCGGCACACAGCGGAGCTACCGGGGGGCGAAGCTGGAATTCACCATGCCGGCGGAGGTGTCCGCGCGTGTGCGTCGACTGGCCGCACAACAGGGAACGACGCCCTTCGCGGTGGTGCTGGCGGCCTTCGGCTGCTGGCTCTCCAGGATCGCGAACCGCGAGAGCCTGATCATCGGCGCACCCGTGTCCGGCAGGCACCGTGCAGACAACCAGAATCTGATCGGCAACTTCGTCAACACCCTGCCCCTGCGCGCCCGCATCGACGAGCGCCGGAGCTTCGCCGACCTGCTACGGGGGACCGTCACCCGGCTCACCGACGCACTGGACAACCAGGACCTGCCGTTCGAAGCCGTCGCCAGGGAACTGGGACGGGACCCCAGAGACGCGGAGCCGGTCTTCCAGGTTCTGTTCAACATGCTCAGCGCTTCGGCGAGCATCCCTCCCGCACCGTCTGGACTGACGGTCGAACCACTGCCGTTCGACAGGGCCACCAGCCCCTACGAGCTCTCCCTGGACTGGTGGTTCTCCTCGGACGGCGCCATCGCGGGCCGCTTCCTGTACGACACCGACCGCTTCGACCGGGACACCGTCGCCGCGTGGCAGGAGTCCTTCGCGTTCCTGCTGGACGCTGTTTCCCGGGCTCCCCTGGCGCCTCTGTCGACGGTCCGGAGCGCACCGCCGGCGGCACGTGCGCGTTGCTCCGCGGCACTGACCGGAGCGGTGGTCGAGGTCCCGCAGCGGCCTGTCCACGCGGTCTTCGCCGAACAAGCGGAGCGGAATCCGGACCGCCTCGCCGTGACGGACGGGCGGACATCGGTCAGCTACGGGCGATTGGCGCGGATATCAGCCGGTCTGGCCGACCAGGTCACCGGCAGCGGGGTGGGCCCCGGAGAACCCGTCGGGATAGCCATGCGGCGGGGTACCGCGCTGGTGGCGGCGCTGCTCGGGGTCCTGAGAGCGGGGGCCACCCCCGTCCCCCTCGATCCGACCCTCCCGGCCCGGCGGCTCGCACTCATGGCGGAGGACGCCGGAGTGAAGCTCATCCTCGCGCGCAGCGCGCGCGACGCGTCCTTCGCTCCCGAAGTGCGCGTCCTGCGCGTGCCTCCTCTCGCGGAGATCGCCGGCCGGGAAGGCGGGACCGCCGGCGACGGGTGCCCCGGGGACACGGGAGCCTACGTGACCTACACGAGCGGAACCACCGGACGACCGAAGGGGATCCACTTCCCGCACCGTGCGCTGGCCAACCTCGTGCACTGGGAGACGGAAGGCCACCGTGTCGCCCGCCGTTGGCTCCAGTTCGCCTCCTTCGGCTTCGACGCGGCCTTTCACGAGACGTTCTCGGCACTGTGTGGCGGCGGATCACTGCACATCCTGGACGACGACTCCAAGCACGACCACGACGCCCTGGCCTCCTTCGTGGAAGCGCACCGTGTCGAGAAGGCGATAGTGCCCGTGTCCCTGCTGCACGCGCTGGCGGCCCGGTTCGCGGACGATCCCGCTCCGTTCGCCACGGTCCGGGAGATCGCCTCGACCGGTGAACAGCTTCGGATCAGCCGGCCGCTCGTCGCCTTCTTCGAGCGGATGCCGCACTGCAGGCTCGTCAACAACTACGGGCCGGCCGAGACCCATGTCGTCACGTCGTACCGGTTCCCCGAACGGCCGCGGGAGTGGCCGTGGCACGCTCCCATCGGCAGCCCGATCCAGAACGTGCGCCTGGCCATCACCGGGGTCGGCGGACAGGACGCGCCACCCGGCAGCGTGGGGGAGCTCTTCATCTCCGGCAGGTGCGTGGCGACGGGCTACCTGAACCAGCCCGAGCTCACCGAGGAGAAGTTCCGGGCGGTCCCGGAGGGCGGACGGGCCTATCGCAGCGGCGATCTGGTGCGGCTGCTGCGCTCGGGCCTGATCGAGTTCACGGGGAGACGCGACCAGCAGGTCAAGATCCGAGGGCACCGGGTGGAACTCGGGGAGATCGAGGTGTGCATCCGCCGGGAAGCCGGGGTCGACGATGTGGCACTGGCGGTGCGGGGCCCCGACGGCGACCGGCGGATCGACGCCTACCTGGTGGTGGGGGACCGCGATCCCGAGGTCGTCACGCGCGTGCGCAAGCGAATCCGGGCGGAGCTGCCGGTCGCGATGATGCCCGCCACGTTCACCGTTCTCGACCGACTGCCGGTCAACGCCAACGGCAAGATCGACCTCGGGCGGCTGCCGGACCCGGGGAGGGCCGCGGAACACGCGGAGGACGGCGAGGCCGTCGCCGACCACGCCCCGGGAACGGTCCTGGAGAAGATCCTCCAGGTGTTCCGGACCGTCCTCGACCGCCCCGCGGTGGGACCCGACGACGACTTCTTCGAGTCCGGCGGCCACTCGCTCTCGGCGACCCGGGCCGTCTACAGCCTGCGGGAGCGGCTGGGCGTATCCGTCGCGATGGGCGAGTTCTATCGGACCGGAACGCCCTCCCGGCTCGCCAAACTGGTCGGGGACCGGATCGGGGACTCGACACCGTGTCACTCGGACGAGCTGCCGGAAGCGCCGCGCTCGGTCGCGCTCACCCCGGGTCTCCGCTCGCTGAGCGAGGGGGAAGTCCGGGACGCGCAGAAGAGCTTCGTGTTCGACGTCCCACGGAGGCTGGACAGGGCGAGGATGGCGACCGCGGTCCGGAACCTGCTCGAACGGCACGCAGCGTTGCGTCTCCGCGTCACCGGCGATTCGGTCGTCCGCGGGTCGACCGAACCCGACCTGCTCGAATTCGACTGCCCCTCCGGGATGGCCACAGACGCGGCGGCGGCCTGGCTCCACCAGCGGGTCCAGGCGCTTCCCACCGACACCGGACGCGGGCCTCTGATGCGTGTCGCGATGGCCGACGTCTCGGAGAACCGCACCCTGCTCGCGCTGACCGTGCACCTGCTCGCCCTCGACGGCCGCAGCCTCGTGACGCTCTGCGAGGAGCTCGCGCGCGGGTACGACGAGCCGGAGGAGGGTCGGGAAGAAGACGACGGTTACATCCGCTACCTGGCCTGGCGCTCCTCACTGTACGACGGCCCGGAGCGGGCCCGGGCGATCGCCGGATGGCGGGATGTCCTGACGGACCGCCCCGAGTCCGCGGGCATGGTGCCGCCGGACGGCCCCGCGGTGGTCGGCCAGCAGGGCTGGGCTCCCGCGCCCCGACTGCACCAGGCCCTTCGGGCCCGCTGCGCGGAGGCCCGCGTCACCCCCTTCCTCCTCCACCTGACGGCGTTCGCCGTGGCACTCTCACGAGCGCAGCGCACGGAACACGTGTGCGTCTCCGTGGCGCTCGACGGGCGGCCGGACTGGAGCCTGGACGGAACGGTCGGCCACTTCGCGAACGTGGTTCCGGTGCCGCTGCGGATCCCCGCCGACGCCGACCCCGACAGCCTGGTCGAGCACGTGCGGTCCAGTTGCCAGGAGATATTCGACCGTCGACACGTCCCCTACCGTGACCTCGCGGCGGACGATCCCGTACTGACCGGTTACCTGGACGTTCCGGTCGTCTTCACCTACGCACGCGACGACGGTGAGGACGTCCGCATCGCCGGCGTCACCATGCGGGCAGCGGGGCCGGACCCGCTCGCCCCCGGACAGCGGCTCGGGTTCGTCGTCGTGGACACCGGTCAGCGGTTCCGGGCCTCGGCGAGATATGCCCCCAGCCCCGTGAGCAGTTCCGACGCGACCGTCATGGATCTCTATCGCGAGGCGCTGTACGCGTTGGTCTTCGAGGCGGGGTCGGTCCGTCCCGCGGCGCACGGCACGGCACCGGACACCCCGTTCACCGCAGCCATGGAGAAAATGTGAAATTCGGTCTGTTCTTCTTCGCGAACGGAAGCGACAGCACCTCCCAGTACCGGCTGTTGCTCGATGCGGCCCGCTACGCCGACCGGGCGGGGTTCGCCGCGGTCTGGACGCCCGAGCGGCACTTCCACGACTTCGGTGCCCCCTTCCCCAACCCGGCCGTCACCGGGGCCGCTGTGGCGGCGGTCACGGAACGCGTCGCGGTACGTGCGGGAAGCGTGGTCCTGCCCCTGCACGACCCCTTGCGCGTCGCCGAGGAGTGGGCGGTGGTGGACCGGATTTCGGCGGGGAGAGCCGGACTGGCCATCGCGTCCGGCTGGAACCCGCACGACTTCGTGCTGGCTCCGGACCGGTACGCGGACAACAAGTCCTGGATGCGCAGCGGAATCGACGAACTGCGGCAGCTGTGGCGCGGCCGGGAACTGGCCCGTACCGGACCCGGAGGCGAAGTGCGCCGGATCCGGACCCATCCCCGGCCGCACCAGGCGGAGATCCCCTTGTGGATCACGGCGGCGGGAAGCCCGCAGACCTTCGCCTGGGCGGGGGAACAGGGGTTCGGGGTGCTCACCCATCTGCTGGGGCAGTCCTGGGAGAACCTCGAGGACAATCTCGTGGCGTACTCGGACGCCCTGGACGGGGCCGGGTTCGGTGTGGCGAACGAGCGGGCGGTGGTCATGCTCCACACGTTCGTGGCGGACGATCGCGAGCGGGCCGTGGAGACGGCCAAAGCGCCGCTCATGAGTTACATGCGTTCGTCCATGAGCCTGTTCGGCCTGAAGGACCGGGAGAGCGACCCGGACGCGGTGTCGCCGGACGCCCTCGAGGAAATGCTGGAACACGCCTATTACGAGTATGCGACGACCAGGTGTCTCATCGGCTCCGTGGAAAGCTGCCTCCCCATCCTGGAAGCACTCTCGGACCTGGGAATCGACGAGGTGGCCTGCCTCATCGATTTCGGAGTCGAACCCGCGCAGGTCATGGACCAGCTCGTGGTGCTGAACCGGCTTCGGGAAGCCTGCGCGGACCTGTGACATGGAAGAGGAATCTGGAGGGCTGATGGACCGTATCGCGTTTCTCTTCCCGGGGCAGGGGTCGCAGGTCGCCGGGATGGGCCGTGACTTCGCCGCGGACTTCCCCGAAACGGCGTGCCCGATCTTCGAGGAAGCCGACCGTACGGTTGGATTCCCGTTGAGCAAGCTGTGCTTCGAGGGCGGCCCGGACGAGCTTCTCGACACCTCGGCGGCGCAGCCGGCGATCTTCGTCACCAGCCTGGTCGCGGCGGTGATCCTGGAGGAATGCGGAGTCACCCCCATGGTTGCCGCCGGACACAGCCTCGGTGAGTACAACGCCCTGGTCTGCGCCGGTGTATTGGAGTGGCGGGATGCGCTGCGGCTGGTGCGCAGAAGGGGCGAGCTCATGGCTTCCGTCAACGAACGGACACCCGGCGGCATGGCCGCCGTCATCGGACTGCCGGTCAGCAGGGTGGAGTCGATCTGCGCGGAGGCGTCACGCGTCTCCGGACACACCGTGGAGGTCGCGAACCACAACTCCGCCTCGCAGACCGTCATCTCCGGAGCCAAGGCGGCGATCTCCCTCGCGGTGGCGCTGGCCAGGGAGTCGGCAGCCCAGCACGTGGCCGTCCTCAGGACGGGAGCGCCGTTCCACAGCTCCCTGATGGCCGACATCGAGGAGGAGTTCGCCAGAGAGTTGGACACCGTCCGGTTCGGCACCCCGAGAATCCCGGTCGTCTCCACCGTGACGGCACGGTACGTCCGGTCGGGCGACGAGGCACGGCGGCTTCTGCGACGACAACTGTCCGCGCCCGTGCGGTGGCACGAGACGACGAGCGCGCTGGCCGACGGTGAGGTGACGGCGTTCGTGGAAGTCGGTCCGGGCCGCGTGCTGACCAACATCAATCGCGGCGCGCACCCCCGGACACCTGCGATGGCCGCGGGTACCAGCGAGCGGATACGCGGGGTCTGCAAGCGGTTGGCCGCGCCCGCGGCGCGATCGGGCGAGTCGAAGGCTGGGGAATCCCGGGCATGACCGCACCGGAACCGCTCCACAGGCTCAGGGCCGGCTGGTCGGAGACCGCTCCCGCGGCAGCCGGGGTGACATGCCTGCTGTTGCATCACTCCGGCGGATCCGCCGCGAGCTTCGTGGAATTCGCCCGGCACCTGCCGGCGCACTGGGAAGTCCAGGCCGTCGAGCTTCCGGGGCGCGGTCGGAGCTTCGGCGAGCGACCCTGTCGGAGCATGGACGAGACAGTGGACCTCCTGGCCCGGGCCCTGGAGGAGAACCGGCGCGACTACGTGCTCTTCGGGCACAGTCTGGGCGGGCTGATCGCATACGAGTTGACACGCGAGATGGAGCGGCTGGGGAAACCCCCGCGGTGGCTCGGCGTGTCAGGATGCGGTTCGCCGGACGTGTTGTGCGACGAGCCGAGGGAGCGCCGCGACCTATGGGACTCGGAGCGGCTGACGGACTTTCTCCGGTCGTTGGGAGGAACACCGGAAGAAGTTCTGCGGGTTCCCGAAATGGTTGACTATCTGGTTGGTGTCCTCCGTTGGGACCTGGGAATCATGGACAGCTACCGCCATCGGCCGGGTGCTTCCATGACGACGGCGGTCTCCGTGTTCGGCGGTATGTCCGATCCGGTGGTTCCCGAGCGGGCAATCCGGGGATGGCGTGAATTCACCGGACCGGACACCCGTCTGCACATGTGGCCTGGCGGTCACTTCTATCTTTTCGAGCGCATGGCGGAAGTCGCCGCCGTTATAGGGCGGGACACGGCGGACGCGATGCGTCTCACGTACAGTGGCGAAAAAAGGAGAACGGATAAACATGGCTGCGACTGACGGCATCGGTCAGAGCGACAAGCCAAAGGCGCGGAGAATCGCCTCGGCGGCGCTTCCGCTGTATCTCACGATGATCGCGTCCTCGGCGGCGGGCATCGTCGACGCCTCTGTGCTGGGGCGGTATGGAACGGTGTCGCTCGCCGCCTTCGCCGTGACCATGGCCGTCTTCAGCCCGGCCGTGGCGGCTGTCGCCGGCGCCATGCGCGGTCTGATGCCGTTCGTCGCCGCGAACGACGAGGACGCCGACGCTCTCGTCCCGGTGGTCCGGAACGGTATGTGGCTGGGCATCTGCACAGGGTCCGTGGCGGCCCTGTGCGTACTCGCGGTGCCCCTCATCGCGCTGCTGATGGGCGTTCCGGCAGCCACTCGGGAGGGTCTCGGCGCCTTCCCGGCGCTGCTCGCGGCCGCCGTACTGGTCACCGCGGTCGGCACGTCGGCCACGACCACCTTGGTGGGACTCGGACGGGGGAAACTGGTCATGCGGGCCGGTATGGCGGGCACCGCCGCCGCCGTGGTGCTCTCCCTCGTCCTGGTGGGCGGCGTCGGCGGCTTCACCGGACTGGGGCTCCCGGGGGCCGGTGTGGCCATGCTGGCCTCCAGTCTCATCAGCGCCACGCTGGCCCATCGGGCGCTCCGCCGGTCCACCGTGCTGGCCGGTCACTCGCTGCGGCCCGGCCCCCTGGACCTCCGCGCCGTGTTCAAGATCGCCCGAGTCGGAATTCCGCTGGCCGCCACGGTGCTGATCAAGTTCGCGGTGCTGGGTGTGCTCGCCATGGCCGTGGCCCGGGTGGACACCGACAGCACGGCCGTGCACAGCATCAGCATCACGCTGGTCAACTTCATGTTCACGGCCGCCGCGGCCACTGGCCAGGCGACCGTGCCGATAGCGGCGAAGGACGCCGGCGCCGGGGACGGGGCCGGGCTCAGGAGCACCGTACTGACGGGCTTGGGCGTGGCCTTCGGCGCGGTGGTGCTGCTCTGCGTTGTCCTGGCGGTGGCTCGTGGTCCACTTCTGTCGCTGTTCACCCATGACGGCGATCTCCGCACGCAGATCGTGGCCATCCTGCCGTTGGTCTTCGTCGTGGTGGTGACGGACGGAATCCAGGCCCTCTTCGGGTTCGGGCTGATCGCGATCAAACGCACCGTGCCCAGCCTCGCCGTCTTCGCCGTCGTCTACGGACTGTTGGCCGTGGCCGCGATACCGGTGGCCGCCGCGGGCGGGCTGGCGGCGCTCTGGGGCGCTCTGGCCGGAGCCAACATGCTGCTGGTGGCCGGGCAGTCCTTCTTCTTCTTCCGCAACAGTCGGCAGTCGGCGGCTCTCGGCGGAGTGGCCGCCGCATGAGTGCGTGGCAGGTGACCGCGGTCTCGCCGGGTTCCGGGGAGCGGTGCCGTGCGGCCGGGTCCGGCCCGTCGTCCCCCTGGTGACCGTGGGCGCAGCGGCAGACGCCCCCGGCCGGACACGCGGTCGCCGCGTTTCCGTCGCGCTCCGGGGAAACCCCCAAGGCGCCGGTGCCGCCGAGCGCTGCGAACCCACGGCAAAGACCGTCGCGCGACCGTGCCGGTCCGCACCGAACAGGCGGGTGAACGGCTGGGGGAACCAGCCCGTCGGTGCGCCGCGGAGCCTCCCGGCCGGTGGGCCGGCGGAACTTCGTGGCGGCGGCGCACCGATCCGCCGCTCGCCGTCGGAGCAACGGCCGGCCCCTCCGCCGACCGGGTGCAGTGGCGCGGCGTGCACGCGCGGCGGAGGCCCCGGCCACTAGTCCATCGCCGTCGGTGCTCGCGCCGGTACTCAGGCGAAGAGCGCCCAGTCCTTGGAAGAGACTCGTGAATCATCTCTATGGCCGTGACCGTGAGATCCGGCGTGTGTCCGCGTTCCTCGACGACGCGGTGGACGGCGGTCGTGGCGCCCTGCTGGTCGAAGGCCCTCTGGGGAGTGGGAAGAGCAGTGTTCTGGTGCATGCGGCGGCGCTCGCCGAAGCCCGTGGCACAGAGGTCGTCCGCTGTCCGGCGACGGACCTGGCTCTCCGCGCGGGGCGACGACCTGGTCCGTACCTGTACCTGATCGACGACCTGGACGTCTGCGCCCCGGCCGCGCTCGCCGCGCTGTTCGCCCGGGAGGCCCCGGCTCTCCGCGAAGCGGCGGGTGTGCTCGCCGCGCTGAACCCGCTGCGGGGCGCGGCTCACCGACAGGTGCTGCTGGACGCGTTCGGCAACCGGCTGGAGTGCCTGCGACTGGACCCCCTGGGTCCGGCGGCCGTGCGGAAACTGGCGGCGGAGCTGGTCGGCGGCGTGCCCGGACCCGCGCTGAGGGAGCGCGTCGGGGCGGCGGGAGGGAACCCGAGACTGATCGTGGAACTGGTGCGCGGCCTCGGCGACACGGGCGAGACCGCGGCGGACGGCACGGCGGGGCGACGTGCCGGGGCCGCTGTTCCCGCCGGAGTGAGGTCCGTGGTGCGACGGATGGTGGAGGAGCTGTCTCCCGAGACGACGCAGCTGGTCCGCGCGGGTGCACTCCTCGGGCAGGTGTTCTCCGTCCCCGCCGTCGCTGCGTTGCTGCGGTCGTCCAGCCTGGCCGTGTTGTCGGCGGTCGACGAGGCGGTCCTGGCCGGAATCCTGCGGGAGCAGGAGGACGGGCTGGTCTTCGTGCACCCGGTCGTCCGGGAGGTGGTCGGTGACGCGATTCCGCCGGCGGTGCGGAAGGCGATCCTCGCGGAGTCTCCGCACGTCTCCTGGGACAGGGTGCGTCCCTCCGGGTGTCGGAGCGGCGGGCCCGCGGCTTCCACGGACCGACAACGGCAGCCGCGACCGAGCGATGCCGACGACGAGGACGGTGTCGTCGGGGCCGTCCGTACCCTCCTGTCGTCCGGATACCCGGAGTCCGCTGCCCTGCTGGCGGGCACGGCGATCGACCGTTCGCCGACCGGGACCGAGGAACGGGGACTCAGGGGCGTCGTCTCGGACGTCGCGGCCATGATGCACGAGGCCGGACCGCGGCCTGACGACGTTCCGCGAGAGCCCGAGGAAGTGCTCTCGGAGCTTGCGGCCAGGGAAGGGCTCGACCGTGCCGGAGCCGGGCGGTTGAGGGTCGCCGCGGCCTGTGCCCTGTCGAACCTCGACTGGGGGGCCGGGGACCTGAGCGGAGCCTTGCGATGGGGACGCGGCGCGGCCGAGGAGTCGGATGTCGCCGTTCCCGGCGGCCGGCGGATCCGTGCCCGGCTGGCGCTGGCCTGGAAGCTGACCTGCCTGGGCGAGTACTACGAGGCGGAGTGGCTGATCGAACAGTGCCGAGAGGCCCTGGCGCGGGAACCGCGGACTTCGCCCTGTCCCGCACCGGACATCCAACTGGCCGCCCTGAGACTGCGCACGGGGCACCCCGGGACGGCCGCCGAGCTCGCGGCCGAGGCGCTGAGGAAGGGCCTGGTGTACGGGAACCCCTCCTACACGGTGTCGGCCGCGGTGGTCCTGGCCCAGGCCAGGATCCAGTCCGGTGACGTCGTGGCGGCCGGACGTGTCCTGGACCGCCATGCGGGGACGGCGGAGGACAGGTGCCTGGCGTGGCCGGCCCGCCGTCTGTGGACCGTGGCGGTACAGCGCGCGGCCTGCGGCGACGTGGACGGCGCCGCGGCCGCCATCGGTCCCGGCGGCAGTGGACTGGGGGACCTTCGCGGCCTGATGGCCGCCGAGCCCGCCGCGGCGGCCTGGATCGTGCGCTTCGCGCGCGCCACGGGCCGGGAAAACCTGGCCCGGACAGCGGTACGGACCGCGGAGTCCCTCTCCTCCCGCAACCCCGGCATCAGATCCACGGCAGCGGCCGCGCAGCACGCACGCAGTCTCTTCGACGGGGACGGAACCGGGCTGGCGCGCGCCGCCGAGACGCACATCGAGGCCTGGGCCGCGAGCTCCGCGCGGCACGACCTGGGACGGCTGCGGACGCCGGGCGGTCCGGTGGGCATGCCGGCGTCCATGGAGCGGTTGATCGACACGCGAGGCGAGCCAGGCGAGGAGGGTCCGTGGACGGACGCCGCGCCCTCGGCGGACGTCCCGGCGGAACCGGGCACGCCCCGGTCGGTGCTGACGATGCTGGGCGACACGGAAAGGGCCATCGCGGTTCTGGTGGCGGACGGCCTCACCAACCGAGAGGTCGCCAAGAGGGTCTGCCTGTCCCCGCACACCATCAACTACTACCTGCGCCGGATCTACCGGACCCTGGGAATACGTTCGCGCACCGAGCTGGCCGCTCACGTCCACAGCGGCGCCAGGCTGCGGGTCAGCTGAGAAGGAGACACGTGCCGACCTGCCGCTCCAATTCCTCGGCCTGTGCCAGACTCTCCGCGACGACGAGGTACTCCCCGTAGCCGCCGTTCGGGCCGGCGTCCTCGACCGCGACGACCACCCCGCTTCGGGTGCCGTGATCGAACGCTATTCCGTGGTCGTGCAGCACCTGGATCGCCCGATCGAGGGGCGGAAAGCTGCAGCGTCGCATTTCGATGATGACGCGCCGATCCTGCCAGTCCTCCCCGACGATTCCCCTCCCGAATTCGTAGGCGTGCGTGGAGCCGCTCACCCGGCAGTTGAACTCGTTGACCAGGATGCCGTGGGTGGTGGTGAGAACGGCGTCCACACTCACGATGCCGCGATACCCCAGGGCGTGGATGGAGCCGCACAACCCGAGCCCATCGCTGATGAAGTCGGGGAAGATGGGCGAATCGGCCGAGGGGGCCGGCCAGATGTGGCCGTTGAGTACCGGCTGCATGCGCATCTCACCGTGGCCGAGGAACACGACCGAATCATCGGTCAGGCGGAACTCGGCGCACAGCGGGGTGGAATTCTCGAAGTAGCGCTCCGCGACGATCCGGTTCCGTCCGCCGTCGGTGAGCCAGTGCCAGCGGTCGGCAAGGTATTTCGCGAGCTCGTCACGGCTGCGCGTCACCACCGAACGCAGCGCACCCACCGGGTCCACGCCCTCGAAGGGACTGATCACCTCGTTGCCGAACCCGGCCACGTGGTAGTCCTGCTTGAGGATCGCGGGGTGCCCGTGCGAGAGGAACCTCTCCCAGAGGTACCGCTCGACCTCCTTCCGCGAGTCGCATACGAATCCGTCGGGTACCGGAACACCGGCCCCGGCGGCCAGCGCGCGGAAGGTCGCCTTGCTGTTGAGCAGGCGTCCGCCCCCTTGGTCCAAGAGCCCGAACCCCGGGGTCACGTCGGCCAGTCCGAGCTCCTCGGTCAGTCTGGATATCGTGCTGTCGAAGTGGAACGGGACGACCTCGTCGATGCCGTGTGCTGCGACGGCGTCCCGCAGGACCGCGAGGAACGAGGGGTCGAGGAGCCGGTCCGAGGAGAGAATGCCCTCCGGCGCACCGCCTTCCGGGGGGACGAGGACGTCCACCGATCCGGGAGTGATGCCCAGCGTCTCCGAGACGTAGCCGAGGAATGCGGCATGAGGGGCCATGGGAAGGACGAGGAGATCGCCGTCCCGCATGCACCAGGCCATTCGCTGCCCCTGGTTTCCCACGTATCTGCAGTACTCCGGATCGAGTACCCCCAAGTCGCCGACCATTTCATCGGTCCGCTGGTTGCTGATGAACAAACGGGACATAGTGGTCGGCTCCAATGAATCTGTCGACGGATTCCCGGGCTTCGTTTTACTCGTTCGGCCCGCCACGGTCACCACATTTTTTTCCGCCGAGCCGCGACAGGCCACTACTCGCATGGGTAATCATGCCGTTCGCGAGCGACGTCCCGTCCGCCAGGACTGCTCACGTGAGTAGCTGCGGGCACCTGACCGCCGAGTTAGCCTGAGCTGACTCGGAGAGGGAGGGAACATGGCGGTTGCGGCGACACACGAGAATTTCGCGCCGATAACAGAGGACGAAATCTTTGCGGCGCACGAAGGCGGCCAGCTGCGCATCTCCTCCGCCCTTCCGATCGTTGACGTTCGCTCACTGTCCATCGCCTACACCCCGGGAGTGGCAAGGGTCAGCCAGGCGATCGCGGAACAGCCGGCGTTGGCCACCAGATATACATCGGCGAGCCGCCTGGTCGCGATCGTCACGGACGGCACTTCCGTACTCGGCCTCGGCAATGCAGGGCCGCTCGCCGCGATTCCGGTGATGGAGGGGAAGGCGGCCCTCTTCAAATCGATCGCCGGTGTGGACGCCATTCCGCTGGTCTTCAACACTCCGGACACCGAGGAGATCGTCCGCACCCTCACGTGTTTGCGTCCCTCCTTCGGTGCGGTCTGCATCGAGGACGTCGCCTCGCCCCGATGCTTCGCGCTGGAGGAACGGTTGTCCGCGGTACTGGACTGCCCGGTCGTGCACGACGACCAACACGGGACGGCCATCGCCGTGCTGGCCGCCCTGCGTGGGGCCTGCCGGGTCCTCGGCAGGCCGGTCGAGTCCCGGCGCGTGGTGGTCGTCGGCGCCGGAGCGGCCGGTGTCGCGTGTGCCGACCTCCTCCTCGCCGCAGGAATCACCGACGTCACGGTGCTCGACTCACGCGGGATCCTCCACCCCGGACGCAGCGGGATGAACGAGGTGAAGACGCCGCTGGCCGAGCGGTCCAACCCGCGGGGACTGCGCGGTGGACTGGACCGGGCACTGGCGGGCGCGGACGTCTTGGTGGGGCTCTCGAGTTCAACGGTGCCCGAGGAACTGATGCGGACCATGGCACCCGAGCCGATTGTCTTCGCCCTGTCCAACCCGACCCCCGAGATCGCCCCTGACACGGCGAGCAGATATGCCGGCATCGTGGCCACCGGCGGCAGCGACCATCCGAACCAAGTGATCAACACGCTCGCCTCGCCGGGCGTCTTCCGCGGACTGCTCGACTCCGGTGCCCGGCGCCTCACCGAGAGGATGCGGCTCGCCGCGGCCGAGGCGATCGCCGCGGTGGCGGAGGACGGGCTGGCCGCGGACCGCATCGTGCCGTCCTCCCTGGACCCTCGCCTCGCTCCTGCCGTCGCCGCACGTGTCGCCGCGGCAGCCGAGGTGTGACAGCGGACTCCGACACGGAGCGACTGGTGAACCGGCCCGGCCCCGCCCTGCCGCGGGACGCTCCTGTCCGGTGCCGCACCGGTGAACGTCGCAACCGATCAAGACCTTTGCCCCGACCACGACGATGACGGAGGAGGGAACCTCGTGACCGCGACGGCCGAGGGAACACTCACCGAGTTGAGCGCCGCGTACCGCCGGGACGGATACTTCCGCTTCCCGTACCGGTTCCACGGCGAGTCCGTCCGACTGCTGCGGGAACGCGTCTCGGCGATCAGCCGGCAGAGGCGGCCGGAGGTCGTCCACGAGAAGGACACCGACACGGTCCGCGCCGTTCACGGCTGTCACGCCTTCGACGACCTCTGCCGGGCCTTGGTCCGCCACCCCCGGCTGGTGGCTCTGGCCGAGGCACTGCTCGGGGGGCCCGTCTACACGTACCAGTTCAAGGTGAACCTCAAGAGGGCGCGTGAGGGCGCGGCATGGCCGTGGCACCAGGACTTCTCCTTCTGGCGGGAAGAGGACGGCATGGCACGCCCGGACGCCGTCAACATCGCCGTCCCGCTCGACGCGGTTCATCCGGACAACGGCCCACTGGTCGTCATTCCCACCTCCCACACGCTGGGGCTCCTGGACCTGCCCGAGAACTCGGACAACTCCAGGGGGGACTGGCGGCAGCACGTGTCGGCGAACCTCGCGTACACCGTCAAGGCAGACCGCGCGGAAGAACTGATGAGGCAACGGGGGAGGAAACCGATCCTCGGGCCGGCCGGATCGATCCACGTCTTCCACCCGAGCATCGTCCACTCCTCTTCGAACAACACCTCGTCCGACGGCCGGGCGCTGCTCTTGATCACCTACAACCGGGTGGACAACGCGCCGAAGAACCCCACCCGGCCGGAGTTCCTCGTCTCCAGGGATTCCACGGCGATCGTCCCGCACCCGGACGACCGCCTCAGGCTGGTGCCCGAGGAACCCGAGGCCGACCCGACCGGACCCACCGACAAGGCGGAGGCCCGGAGCTGACGCGCCCGCCTGCCGGCCGGGCCGGGCCCGTGCTCCGTTCGGCCTCGACACCGGCACCGGCGGTCCGGCGTACCGCGCGCCCGGGGGCTCTTCCGGAGTTCCCACGGGCTTGTGGACCGGTCACGCCCGAC
Source organism: Streptomyces macrosporus (assembly GCF_039533145.1). Classification (NCBI taxonomy): domain Bacteria; kingdom Bacillati; phylum Actinomycetota; class Actinomycetes; order Kitasatosporales; family Streptomycetaceae; genus Streptomyces; species Streptomyces macrosporus. The sequence goes on along the minus strand of NZ_BAAASZ010000035.1, from coordinate 134,497 downwards.
CGCCGCCCGGGCGCCCCCGGCAGAACGGGAGAACAGCCCCCGAGGGACGGGAACACAGCGGCGGCAGGGAAGCGGACCCGGCCCCACGACGCACCGACGGGTCCGTGGTGACCCCGTGGAGGCTGGTCGGGTTCCCCCTTCCGGCACGCATCTCGGGGTCGGGGCGGCGGAGAGCGCGGGTGCGCTCCGCCTCAGTCCGCAGGACCGCGGACGCGTTGCGGGCGCGGCCCGGCGTCGCCGCTCGCGTTCCCAGACCGATGAGGAGTCCGGCATGACCCGTCCGCGGTGGCGCGTACGCACTCTGGTGGCGGCGTACGCGGTCTCCTCGTACGGCAACTACCTCAGTCTCATCGCGCTGAGTCTGTTCTCCTACGAGGTCACCGGCAGTGGTCTCGGTCTCGGTCTGCTCATGGCCCTGCGGCTGTCGTCCGGCTTCCTGGCCGGGTTGGGAGCCGGCGCCCTGACGAGCCGTATCGGGCGCAGGACCGTGATGATCGGTACGGACGTCGCCCAGGCGGCGGCGCTGACGGTCCTCGCGCTCTGTGCGGCCTCCACCACCCCTGTGTGGTTGCTCGCCGCCGTCGTCACGGTGCTCGGTGCCGGGAACACGCTCTTCGGCGTCGCCCTGCGCAGCGCGGTCCCCGTGATCGTGGGGCAGGAGGGGAGGGGACGGGCCAACGGGCAACTGGTGACGGCGCGTTCCCTCGCCACGGTGGCCGGTTTTGCCTCCGCCGCCCCCGTCGTCGGGGCCGCAGGCCACGGTGCCGCGTTCGCCGTGAACGCCGCCAGTTTCCTGGTGTCCGCGGCGGCACTGCTGCTGACGCGTCCGCGTACCGATGAGGACCGGCCCGCCGCTGGGGACACGACGGCGCCGCAACCCGCCTCCGGGCGGCGCGCGCTGACGGCGGTGCCCGCCCTGCTGCTCGGCATGCTGCTGCTGAGGGGCGTCGACGCGCTGGCCTCCTCCTCCCACAACGTTGCCCTTCCCGTCGTGGCCGCCGCGGAGTCGCCGGAGCACCCGGCGGTGTTCATGACGCGGTTCTGGGCCGCTTGGGCCGTGGGCGCCCTCATGGCCCATCAGGTGCTGAAACGCCGATGGACCCCCCGGAACGAGAACCGGTGGGGACCACCGGCTTTCGCGGGCGGCACCTGCGTGATGTCGCTGTGCTTCGTCCTGGCCTTCACGGCACCGGCGCCTGCGGCCCTCATGGTGATCGCGGGCCTGGCCGGCCTGGCGGACGGGTTCACGGAGATCGTGTACACCTCACGGCTGCAGGCGGTGCCGGACCGGGAACGCAGCCGTCTGTTCGGCCTCTCCGCCACGGCGGAGACCTCCGGGTTCACCCTCGGCACGGTGGCCGCCGCGGCGGCGCTCGACGCGTGGCCGGCCCTCGTGGTCGTGGGCCTCTTTCACACGGCGGCCGCCTGTTGCGCGCTGCTGTTTCTCCTGTTCTGCGCCACTCGCCGGGCGGGTGGCCGATCGTCACGCCAAGAAGGAGCGCACCTCCGTGATCGACACGTGGACGGAAGCCCTGTACCAAGGGCCTGAGCTGGAGTTCACCGACGACGATCCGGTGAACGCCGTCGGTGCCCTGCTGCGCGCGGCGGAACGCTCGCCCCGAGAGGGCGTCGTCACCGTCGGAGCCGACGGCCGTACGATCCACCGGAGCTATCCGGAACTGTTGTCCCGAGCACGCCGTATGCTCACGGGGCTGCGCGAGCGCGGGCTGCGCCGTGGCGCCCACGTCGTGCTGTGCGGGCTGCCGCTGGACGACTTCTTCCCCGCCTTCTGGGCCTGTGTGCTCGGCGGTGCCGTACCGGTGGCCATCGCGGAACCGGCCGAGGAGAACTCTCCCGCTCTCGAACGCCTGAGCCGCACCTGTGAACTATTGGGCGAGCCACTGGTGGTGACGGACCGTCCGGGTGCGGCAGCGCCGGCCGGACTCATCCCGTCGCCGCGGACCGCGACCGTCGACGCCTGCCTGGGCCACCTGCCCGCGATGGACCACGTGGAGCCGGACGGCTCCGAGGTGGCCCTGCTGATGCTCTCCTCGGGCAGCACGGGCGTGCCCAAGGCCGCCCGGCTCACGCACCTGGGCCTGGCGGAGTTCGCGGCGAGCGCCCGGCGGATCCTGGACGTGCGCGCCGACGACACGACCGTGAACTGGCTTCCGGTGGACCACAGCGGGGCGTTCCTGCTCTACCACCTTCTCGAGGTGTTCGTCGGCTGCACCAACGTGCACGCGCCCACCGACCGTGTACTGGCCGAACCGACGCGCTGGCTGGACCTGCTGGCGGAGCACGGGGCGAGCCACAGCTGGGCGCCGACCTTCGCCTACGGGCTGCTCGCCGACGCGGTCGGCGAGCAGCCCGAGGCGCACTGGGACCTGAGCCGTACGAAGACCCTGGTGTGCGGTGGAGAGCAGATCTCACTGCCGGTCATGGAGCGTTTCCTGAGCGCCGTCGCACCGTTCGGCGTGCGGGAGGAGCACATCGTGCCCGTCTGGGGAATGGCGGAGACCGTCACGGCCATCACCTACGGCGGGCTCGGTACCGCCGGTGCCGTCCACCACCTGCGCAAGGACAGCCTGGGCGGGCGTCTGGTCCGGGCCGGGCAGGACACCTCGGAACGGGACCGTGCGACCTTCGTCGCCGTCGGGTCCCCGGCGCACCGTGCGGCCGTGCGCGTCGTGGACGGACGCGGCGAACCCCTCCCGGAGGAGCGCATCGGCAGGCTCCAGGTGCGGTCGGCGACGCGTCTGACCCCCGGGTACGTCAACAATCCCGAGGCCGATCTGGCGGCCTTTCCCCAGGGGCCCGACTGGCTCGACACCGGCGACCTGGCCTTTCTCTCCGGAGGCCAGGTGGTGATCACCGGCAGGGCCAAGGATCTGATCATCCTCAACGGGCACAACGTCTACTGCCACGAGGTCGAGGACGCGGTCGCCTCCGTGCCCGGCACGAGGCGGGGAGGGATCGCCGCCTGCGGGGCGCCCGACCCGGGCAGCGGCAGCGAGTCGCTGGTGGTGTTCTTCGTCGGCCACGGGGACGCCGGGACGGACCGGCGCATCGCACAGGAGATCAAGGCGGCCGTGTTCGGCAGGCTCCGGCTCACCGTCGCCCGTGCCGTGCCGGTTCCCGAGGCCGAGTTCCCGCGCACGCCGGCAGGGAAGGTGCGCCGGGGAGAACTGCGTGATCGGTTGCTCGCGGGAGCCTTCGACGCGGAGCCCGGCGCGGGGAGCGGTACGGGGACCGGTGACGGGAGTGACCTGCTGCGGTTGGTGGAGGAGGAGATCACCACCCTGCTCGGGCGGCCGACGGACACCGGAGCGCCCTTCTACGAACGGGGGATGACTTCCCTCACGCTCACCCGACTGCGTGGCCGACTGGAGCGGAGGCTGGGCCGGGCCGTGCCGCAGACGGCTTTCTTCGAACACCCCACGGCCGAGGCGCTCGCGGCGTATCTGACCGCGACACCGCCGGAGGCGTTACCGGACCGGCATCCGGAGGCGGCCTCGGCCGGCGGCGTGGCGTCCGCCTCCTCGACGCCGCCGGAGCACCGCGTCGCGGTCATCGGCATGTCCATGCGCTTCCCCGGAGCGCGGTCGGCCTCCGAGTTCTGGGCCAACCTCCGTGACGGTGTGGAGAGCGTGAGCGTCTTCCCGGGGCGCGGCACCGATCCCGGCCATGTCCCCGTCGGCGGCGTCCTGGACGACATCGAGGGCTTCGACGCGGACTTCTTCGGAGTGAACCCCCGGGAGGCCTCGCTCACCGATCCCGCGCACCGGCTCTTCCTGGAGTGCTGCCACCAGGCACTGGAGGAGGGAGGCTACGCAGCGGCGCCCGGAGCACGCATCGGCGTGTTCGCGGGCTCCGGCATGAACCTGTACGACCACCAGGACCCGCCCGGCACCTCGGCTCCGGACGACGACCCGGCCACCGCAGTGCTGGCGGCCACCGGACGGCAGCCGGACTTCCTCGCCACCCGGGTCGCCTACCGGCTCGGCCTCACCGGCCCAGCCATCGGGGTGCAGACTGCCTGCTCGACCTCGCTGGTCGCCGTCCACCTCGCGGTCCAGGCCCTGATCGGCGGTGACGCGGACCTGGCCCTCGCGGGAGCCGCGGCCGTGCACGTCCCCCAGGACTCCGGCTACCACAGCCATACCGGCTCCATCCTGTCCCCCACCGGGCGCTGCCGGGCGTTCGACGAGGAGGCCGACGGCACCGTGGGCGGCAACGGAGTCGCCGCCGTGCTGCTCAAACGGCTCGACCGGGCGTTGGCCGACGGTGACACCGTGCACGCGGTCATCCTCGGATCGGCGATCAACAACGACGGAGCGGACAAGGTCGGGTTCAGCGCCCCGTCGGTGACGGGCCAGGCGGAGGTCGTGCGGCAAGCGCTGCGCAGGGCCGCGGTACCGCCGGAGACGGTGTCCTATGTCGAGGCGCACGGCACCGGCACCCGGCTGGGCGACCCGGTGGAGTTCGAGGCACTGTCGCGCGCCTTCGCGGAGGGCACGGACCGCACCGGGTTCTGCACCCTGGGGTCGGTGAAGCCGGCCATCGGCCATCTCGACAGCTGCGCGGGCATGGCCGGGTTGATCAAGACGGTGCTGATGCTCGAGCACCGCACCCTCGTGCCGACACTCCACCTGGACCAACCCAATCCGGCCCTGAACCTGGAGGGCGGCCCCTTCGTCCTCGGCACCGCCACCAGGCCGTGGGTCACCCGGGACGGGGCGCCGCTCAGAGCCGGCGTCAGCGCGCTCGGAGTGGGCGGAACCAACGCGCACGTGATCCTGGAGGAGGCACCGCCGCGGCAGGACCCGCCGCCTCCCGCGCACCCGGTGCTCGTGCCCGTCTCCGCCCAAACCCCCGAGGCGCTGTACGAACTCACCGGCCGGCTCCGCGAGCACCTGCGGGAACACCCCGGACTCGCCGTATCCGACGTGGCCGCCACGCTCGCCCTCGGCCGACCGCACCGGAGGCACCGCACGGCGGTGGTGGGGAGGAGCGGTGAGGAACTCGCCCGGGCACTGGAACGTGCGGCTGTCGGTGGTGCGCCGCTCGGGCCGCAGGCGTTCGCCTACCCCGGACAGGGCGGCGCCCGCCCGGGCACGGCGGGTGAGATTTACGCGGCCCACCCCGAGGCCCGCCGCGTCCTGGACCTGTGCGAGTGGGTCTACGCCGAGGAGTTCGGCGGCACGCTGCTGCCCCTGCTCCTCGACGGCGGCGCCGGGCGCCCCGGTGCGGCATGGCCGACGGAGACCGCCCAGCCCGCCCTCTTCGCCCACCAGGCGGCGCTCACCGAGGTGTGGCGCGCGTCCGGGGTCCGCCCCGCCCTGGTACTCGGACACAGCGTCGGTGAGTACGCGGCGCTGTGTGCCGCGGGTGCGCTGTCGATCGAGGACGGCCTGCGCATGACCGCCTGGCGGGGCGCGGCCATGCAACGGGGATGCCCGCCCGGCGGAATGCTGGCCGTGCGCACCGACGAGACGACGGCACTGCGCGTCGCCCAAGCGGTCGGGGCCGAACTCGCCGCGGCCAACGGGCCGTGTGCGCAGGTCGTCTCCGGCCCGGCGGAAGCCCTGGCGGATGCGGAGCGCCTCCTGGACCGGGAAGGCATACAGTGGCGGGCCCTGCCCGTGGACCGGGCCTTCCATTCGGCCGCGCTCGACGCCGTACTGCCCGAACTGCGCTCCCACGCGGCGCGGCTGGGACTCCGTCCGCTGAGGGTTCCGCTGGTCGGTGCGCTCGACGGCGTACTGCGCCCGGTGGGCTGGACCGCGGACGTCGAGTACCTGGTCCGGCAGGCGCGGGAACCCGTCCGCTTCGACCTGGCGGTGGCCACGGCGTTCCGGGAGGGCTGCACGGACTTCCTGGAGATGGGCGCGGACGACGTGCTCGCCGGTCTGGGCAGGCACTGCCTGCCGGACAGCCGCTGGCTGCCCGGCCAGGGCACGGACCGGGAACAGTGGGCCGGCCTGCTGCTCTCGCTCGGGGAGCTGTACCGCAGGGGCGCCGAGATCGACTGGCGGGCGGTGGTCCGCGAGGGCGGACGCGTCCCGCTGCCCGGCCATCCTCTGCGGCGACGCCGCTTCCCGGTTCCCGGCACCGTTCCCGGCACGTGGAAGGCCCCGGGGGAGTCCCCGATGGCACGGCCGCCGGTGACCGCCGTGGCCGAGACGGCGGTATCGGGGACCGAGACGCCGGCGCGGGACGACATCATCGCCCTCGTCCGCGGGTTGACGGCGAAGAAGCTGGGGGTGGACCCGACGGACGTGACGCCCGACACCTCCTTCTTCGCTCTGGGCGCCGACTCGCTGGCCCTGTTGGGAATGGTCACGGAGCTGCGGCGGCTCCACGGGGTACGCATCCCCGTCCGAGAGCTGTTCTCCGAGGCCGACACCCCGCGCAAACTGGCCGAGCTGGTCGTACGGCTGGGCGGCGGCGCGGCGCCGGAGGCGACGGCCTCACCGGGGGGCGTGGGGGAGGGGGCTTCCGGGGCGAATCCGCAACCGGTGCCGGCATCCGCGCCGCAACCGGCGGCAGCGCCGCTTCCGGACGGCGAAGCGGCTCTGGAGGGCGTCCTGGCACAGCAGCTTCGGCTCGCCGGGCAACTCGTCGACCAAGTCACCGCGCTGATGTCCCGCCAGTTGGAGACGCTCTCGGAGAAGGAGCGCCCGTCCGCCGTCCCCGTCGCCCGGCCCGCCGAGCCGGCTCCCGCCGAGCAGCACCTCCCGGACGCGGCTTCCGTACCCGGTCCGCCACCGGACGCGACGCGGTACGCCCCGACGGGCTGCGACTTCAGTCTGTACTTCTTCGGCGACTACCCCGAGACCGGCACGCCCGGCACCTACGAGACGATCATGAAGGCCGCCGAGTTCGCCGACCGCGCCGGCTTCCACGCCCTGTGGTTCCCCGAGCGCCACTTCAACTCGTTCGGCGCGCCCTTCCCCAACCCCTCGGTGCTCGCCGCCGCCCTCGCCGCCCGCACCCGCAACATCCGGTTGCACGCCGGCTCCGTGGTCCTGCCGCTGCACCACCCGGTCCGGGTGGCCGAGGAGTGGTCGGTCGTCGACAACATCTCCGGCGGCCGAGTCGGCCTGTGCTTCGCCGGTGGTTGGCACGCCACGGACTTCGCGCTCGCCCCGGAGAACTTCGGGCGGCACCGCGAGGTGCTCTACGAGCGTCTGCAGACCGTACGCACGCTCTGGTCGGGACAGCCGTTGACCCTGCCCGGTGGCGACGGCGAGCCCGTCGGGATCCGCCTGCACCCCCGTCCCGTACAGGACCGTCCGCCGATGTACGTCGCGGTGGTGGGCAACCCCGACAGCTACCGCCGAGCCGCGGCGGAGGGACTGGGCGTCGTCACCAACCTGATGGCGCAGTCGGTCGAGCGGCTCGCCGAGAACATCGCGCTCTACCGGCGCACCCGTGCCGAGCACGGACTCGACCCCGCCGAGGGCCGGGTCGTGGTGCTGGTGCACACCTATCTCGGCGCGGACGCGGAGACCGCCCGCGCCGAGGCGTACCGGCCCTTCGCGGCGTATCTGCGCTCCTCGCTCGGCCTCTTCGACCAGGTCACCAACAGCCTCGGCGTCGAGATCGACTTGGAGAGCGCCTCGGAGGAGGACGTGGACTTCCTGCTCGGCCGGGCTTACGAGCGCTACTGCGCCTCGCGTGCCCTGATCGGCGACGCGGAGTCGACGGCCGGAACGGTACAGGCTCTGACAGAGGCCGGTGCGGACGAGATCGCCTGCTTCGTGGACTTCGGCGTCGCCGCCGACAAGGTCCTCGCCGCCCTCCCCGAGATCGCCCGCCTCCGGGAACGCACGCGACGGAACGGCACCCACCGGGTGGGCGGGGGGACGGCCGGGGCGCCCCTGTCACCCGCCGAGCGCCGGATCTGGTTCCTGGAACAGCTGCACCCGGGAACTCGCATGTACCACGAGCCCAAGGCGATCCGGCTGGAGGGCCCGCTGGACGTGGCCGCGCTCCGGGAGGCCCTGCGCCGAACCGTGGCCCGCCAGCCCGCCCTGCGCACCGTCTTCGGCACCTCCGGCGGAGTCCCCTACCGGGAGACGAGGCCGCACGTCGTCATCGACTGCCCGGTGGAGGACCACACCGGCGCCACCGAGGAGGAAGCCCTGGGATCCGCCCTGGAAAGCGGGGACCGCGGTGGGTTCGACCTGGGCGCCGGGCCCCTGATCTCGGCGCGCCTGCTGCGCCTGTCGGAGGAACGGCACCTGCTGTTCCTGCTGGCGCACCACATCGTCTTCGACTCCTCGTCCACCGAGGTCCTCGTCCGGGAACTCGCCCTCCACTACCGTTCCCGGACGGCCGGCGCTCCGGCTCCGCCGCCTCTCGCCGTGCGACCGGAGGTCCCCGCCGACCCGGCCCGGACCGCCGAGGCGCTCGCCTTCTGGCGGCGCGAGTTGGAGGGCGCGCACGACGTGACCCTCCCCCCGGACCGGCCGCGCCCACCGGTCCGTTCCGGAGCGGGGGCGAGCCTCACGCACGCTCTGGACGCCCGGCTGGTCTCCCGGCTGCGCGGGTTCGCCGCCGAGCGGCGCGCCACCCTCTTCATGACGCTGACCGCGGCGATCGGCGCCGTCCTCGGCCGGTTCAGCGGACAGCGGGACATCGTGGTCGGCACGGCCGTGACGGCCCGGCCGGAGGGCGCGGAGAACGAGATCGGATTGTTCCTCGACACCGTGGCACTCCGCCTGGACCTGTCGGGCGACCCGGATTTCACCGAGCTGCTCCGTCGGATGAAGGAGCGCAGCACCGCGGCGTACGAGCACCGCGACGTTCCGTTCGACGAACTCGTCCACGCCCTCAACCCGCACCGCGACCCCGGCCGCAACCCGCTCTTCCAGGTGATGGTGGAGTACGAGAACGAGGGAACGGCGGACTTCGATCCGCCGAGGCTGACCGCCACACTCCTCGACGTTCCCTCCGCACGCGCGCCCTTCGACCTCGGCGTCTACCTGACGCACCACCGCGAAGGACTGCGGTTCATGGTCGAGTACGACACGGCCCTCTTCGACGAAAGCCGCGTACGGCGATTCGTGGAGTACGTCGAACACGTCCTGAGGCGAGCCCCCGCCGAGCCGGAGGTCCCGCTGTCGGTGCTCACCGCCCCCACGGACGCCGATCGCCCGGTTCTGGCCCGCCTCGGCCGGCACCACGAGCCGCTGCCCGAGGTCACACAGACCCTGCACGGTCTCTTCGAGGCACAGGCGCGCCGGACCCCCGACGCCACCGCCCTGCTCACCGACACCGAACGGATCGCCTACGCGGAACTCGACCGGCGCGCCGACCGCCTCGCACGATGGCTGCGGGGCTGGGGAGCGGGACGCGGTGAACGCGTGGCGGTGTTGCTGCCGCGCGGCCCCGAACTGATCACCGCTCTGCTGGGGGTCCTCAAGACCGGGGCGGCCTACCTGCCGCTCGACGCCTCTCTGCCCACCGCCCGCCTCGAACAGCTTCTGGACGACGGCCGCCCGGTACTGGTCGTGACAGCCGGGGAAGTGCTCGCGCGGCATCCCGCCCTGCGGCGGTGGCCGGTGTGGACGGTGGAGCAGGAGACCGGGGAGGGGACGGCGGACCGGGCCCCGGGAGGAGACCGTCCGGAGGCACGCCCGGAGGACCCCGCGTACTGCGTCTACACCTCGGGATCCACCGGTCGTCCCAAGGCCGTCGTCGTGCCCCACCGCGGCCCGGTCAATCTGGTGCTCCGGCACTTGGAGGGGCATCCGGCGCTGCGCACCCTGCAGTGGACTTCGCCCGCCTTCGACGTCAGCGTCCAGGAGATCTTCACGACCCTGGCGTCCGGAGCGGCACTCGTGCTCCTCGACGACGCGCTGCGGCACGACCCCGCGGCGCTTGCCGAGGTGGTGCGCCGCCACCGGGTGCAGCGGCTGTTCATGCCGTGCACTCCGCTGAGGTACCTGATGGAGAGCGATCCTCGAATGCCCTCGCTGCGCGAACTGTTCTCCGCGGGCGAGGCACTGGAGATCACCCCGGCATTCCGCCGTTTCCTCGCAGCGCACCCGCGGTGCGAGCTGTACAACCAGTACGGGCCGACCGAGGCGTCCGTCATCGTCACCTCCCACCGGGTCGACCCCGGTCGGGGGACGCGCCCGCCGATCGGCACGCCCCTGCCGGGGGCGCGGATCCGGCTGCTCGACGGCGGCGGCGAGGTCCCGGTGGGAGCCGTCGGCGAGATCCACGTGGGGGGTACGCCTGTGTCCCACGGCTATCTGGACCGTCCCGAGGAGACCGCCGCGGCCTTCCGGGACCTCGGTGCGGGCGAGGTGTACTACCGCACCGGGGACCTGGCTCGCTGGCGCAGCGACGGGACTCTCGACTACCTCGGCCGCGTCGACGACCAGGTCAAGATCAGGGGGCATCGGGTCGAGCCCGCCGAGGTCCGGCAGGCGCTGACGCGGCAGCCGGGCGTCCGCGAGGCAGCGGTCCTACCCCGTCGGGACGGTCACGGGGAGATCGAACTCGCCGCGTACGTGGTGCTCGACGGCCCGGACCGCCCGGACGCCGTCACGGAGCTTCGGGCCGCCCTGGCCGCGGAACTTCCCGACCACCTGGTGCCCCGGCGTTGGGCACGGTTGGAGAGACTGCCGGTGAACACGGCCGGAAAACTGGATCGCAGCCGGCTGCCCGCCCCCGAGGACCCGGCGGGCGGATCGGGGAACGGGCGAGAGGAACCGGCCACCCCCCTGGAGATGAAGCTCCACGAGGTGTGGAGCAGCGAACTCGGCCTGTCCGCCGTGTCGGTGACCCGCTCGTTCTTCGCGCAGGGTGGCCACTCCTTGAGCGCGGTGCGGCTGCTGAACAGAATGGCCGGGGAACACGGCATCGAACTGTCCATGGCGGACTTCTTCCGGAGCCCGACCATCCGGTCCATCGCCCGCAGCATCGAGGGGGAACCGCCGCGGCCGGCGGGGGCCGTCGTCGCGGAGACCATTCCCATGCCCGCCACGCTGCGCAGGCTGTGGCGTCGCCACCACGAGCGCACCGATCCCGGCGTGTACAACGTCGCTCATCAAATCGACCTGCACGGTGAGCTGGATCCGCACGCGCTGGCCCAGGTGCTCGACGGACTCGTGCGGCGGCACTCGGCGCTGCGCGGTAGAGCCGTGTGGCGCGACGGCGAGCCGGTCGTCGAGATCCTGGAGGAGGTACCGGTCGACCTGCCCGTCAGCGACCTCACCCGACACAGCTCTTCGGAGATCGACCGTTGGTGCGGACAGCAGGCGGAGCGCCCGTTCGCCATGGATCGGGCACCGCTGTTCCGCTTCCGGCTCGGCCGGGTGGGCGCGGAGCGGTGGATCCTGATGGTCGTCCTGCACCACGCTGTCTGCGACGGCTGGTCCATGGGCGTCCTGTGGCACGAGTTCCAGGCCCTCTGGAACGACCCCGAGCGGCCGCTGCCTCCGCCCGCCGCCCAATTCACCGACTACGCCCGCTGGGAGCAGCGGCAACTGAACGGTGAGCGCAGACGGCGGTTGGAGGACTTCTGGAGAACCGAGCTCGACGGCGTACCCCTGCGCCTGGAACTGCCGTGCGATCGGCCCAGGCCGAAGACCCTCTCCGGAACGGGAGCCCTGCACCGGCAGGTCGTCGAAGGCGCTGTGCCGGGCCGGGTCGCGGAGGTGGCCGTCGAACTGGGCGCCACCCCTTACACCGTTCTCGCCGCCACGTTCGCCACATGGGCCGCCCGGCTGTGCGGACGCTCCTCCGACGTGGTGTTCGCCGCCTCCAGCGCCAACCGCGCCGGCCGCCGGGAGAACGAGGGCGTGGTCGGTCTGCTGGGGGATTGCGTCCTGCTACGCGCCCGCCTCTCCGAAGCCGTCACCTTCGCCGACCTCGTCCTCCGCCTCGGGACCACGGTGTTCGACGCCCTGGACCATCAGGCGCTGCCCTTGAACGAGGTCGTTCGAATGCTGGCACCCGACGAGGCGGACGGCCTCTACCCAACCGTCCTGTTCACCGTGGTCACCACCCCGCCTCCGGCTCTCGACCTGAAGGGCGTCTCCGCCACCGTCAGGAGCCGGCCCATCGGTGGAGCCGCTCGCAATGAGCTATACGTCGTGCTCGTCCCGGAGAACGACCGGATCACCGTGATCTTCGAGTATTCCACCGACCTCTTCGACGCGGCCACGATCGAACGTTGGGGACAGGAGTTCACGCGGCTGCTGGACGATCTCACCGGACGGCCGGAGACCCGACTGTCCGGTGTACTGCTCCGGGACGCGGGCGACGGACACGAGAGGGCCGCGAACGGTTCGGCGCACCTCCCGATCGCGGGGAGGCACGGATGACCGGTGAGAACATGCCCGGTTCCGAAACCGCCGGGTCGCTGAGCCCCTCTCCGGCCCCGCACCCAGCCCCACGGGGGCACAGGGCTGCCCACTCCTCTGCTCCCGGCCGCCGGGCCGGGAGCAGAGGAGTGGGCCCTGGCCAGGGACGCCCCGGTGCCCTGCCCCGGCGGTTTCGGCAGTTCTACGGGTGCGGTGGCGGACTTACGGGACCTCCCACCCGGTGAGCGTGTCGTCGGCTCGATCGCCTGGTCCGGCACGCTCATCACCTCGCCCCTGCTCGTGCTCGCAGAAAGAGGGCCCTTGCGACCGACCAGCAGTTTCCTGCCGCCCCTGCACCAACATCCCCGGATAACACCATCAGGCCGTTTCGTCGGCCTGGTCGCCGCACTGCGCCGCCGCAAGGTCCGCCTCACCACAGAGGACACGCTCTTGGGCCCGTCTCGTGGACCCATCCTGGTCACCGGGAGCGTGTGGGATGGCGACCAGGACGGGGGCAGCGGGACGGCGACCGCCGCGCCGGGTTCGCCGCCGCTCGCGCCGCGGCCTCCGCGTCGCCACCGGGGTGTTCGGGCGCGCCTTCCTTCCCCTTCCGGTGGCCGTGCCGGCGCCGTTCGGTTCCGGGCTCCGGAAAGCGTGGGTCTCGCCCTGCCCTCTTGTGGGGCGCTCCGTCAACCGGGATTGTTGTCCAGGACCTGACATTTAGGCAGGTTCCTTCGGGACCGCCGAGGGTCTCGGAGTCCGGTCCCCGACAGACATCCAGAACGGAGACACATGGTGGACGGAACAAGAGCGGTCCTGCGCAGGATCGCCGTGGTGGCGAGCGCGGTGCTGGCGGTCGCGGGCATCTCGCTGGCCGGAGCGCCCCCGGCCTCGGCCGCGGACTACTACTACGAACTCCCGTACCCGGCCGGCGAGGCCTACCAGGTCACCCAGGGACCGGAGGGCACGTACTCGCACTACGGCCCGTACAACGAGTACGCCTGGGACTTCGGGCTCCCGGCGAACTACGAGGTCTCCGCCGCGCAGGCCGGCACGGTCCTCGTCTCGGACTGGTCGCCGTACTGGCAGAACGGCATCGAGGTGATCATCCGGCACTCGAACGGCCGATGCACCCACTACGCGCACCTGAACCGGGCGATCTACAACACCGGTGACTGGGTCCCGCAGGGCCGGATCATCGGCTGGTCCGGCAGCACGGGGGCGTCCACCGCACCCCACCTGCACTTCCAGGTGATCGACTGCAACACCCGCGTGGGCATCCCCGCCACGCTCCAGGGCTGGACGCCCTACACCGGCTCCTGGCCGGTGAGTGTGAACACGCGCGCCTGATCCACCACCCGGCCTCAGCGCGTTCCTGCCGCGTCGACGCGGCAGCCGACGGGGTGCCGCCGCGCCCCGTCCCCGACGCGCGAGACCCGGCAGGACCGGGTGTCCGGAGGGGCCGCGGGCCACAGGGGTCTCTCACCGGGCAGGTCGTACTCGTCGTACTCGGCCCAGACGGTCTTGCCCGATCCGTCCCGGCGGGGTTCCCGGCCCCCAGCGGGCGGCCGGCCGTTCCACCAGCAGCAGTGCCCGCCCCGACTCGGTGTCCCCCGCCGCTTCCCGCGTGGGGGCGGGGCCCGCTCGCCGCAGACGTCGACGACCTCCACTCAGCGCACGTACGACGTCGCCTGGCGGACGGTGCGGAGGGCGATGGACTCGGCTTGGCCGGAACCGTGGAAGAAGCCACCGCCGCGGCGGTATGACGCCGACCGGAAGCCGCGGATCGCGGTGGAGGCGGGCAGGAAACCTTCTTCGAAGGGCACGTGCACGCGCTGCGTACGCTGGGCGGTGTACCGCGGGGTCGGGGCCGTTACGACAGCCTCAAGACTGCGATCACGCAGGTGCTGGGGCTGAACCGGGCGAGGGTGGAGGCCGACCGGTGGATCGCCTTCAAGTCGCACTTCGGCATCGAGAGCTTCTCTTGCCGGCCAGGGGCCGAGGGCGCTCACGAGAAGGGCGGGGTGGAGGAGCGGACCGGTTACTTCCGCCGCGACCACTTCGCCCCGATGCCCGTTCGTCTGATCGGCAAACGGGTCCGTGTGGTCCTGCACGCCTTCCACCGGGCGGTTTACGACCAGGACGTGGAAATTACCCGACACGAGTGGCTGATTGCCAAGGCCGGCTGTCACCTGGAACCGGACCACTGCCTGGAGGCGTTGGTCCGCGAGTCGGGCGCCTTCCCGGGGCCACCGCCCTTGAGCAGGCCCACCCCGGCTCGCGACGACTGGTGGGCTCAGGCACGGTCCACGGCGAGCGGGACGACACCCGGGCTCTGACCGGGGTCCTGCTGTCCGAGTCGGCGGATCGCCTCCAGCGGGTAGGGGGTCGCCCGGCTCTCCTGCCGGAATCGGCGATAGAAGTCTCCCATCACCACGGCGACCGGCGCGTAACGGACAAGGAGCGCCGCGATCGCCGCTGGAATCCCCTCCGGGGACACCCCTTGGGCGCAGGCGCGCACAAACGCCTTGCGTTCTTCCGGTCCGTACCCGTACAGAGCGGCGGCCAGCCAGTTCACCAGATGCGTGACGGTGTAGCACCGGTCGTAGGTGCGGTGCTCGTCGAAGAAGTCGGCCTCGTCCTGTGCGAGTTCGAAGCGGGAGGAGATCGCGAGTCCGTAGTCGGCGAAGAAGAGCCGCCGGCCGTCGGTCAGGATGTTCTCGAAATGGGCGTCGAAGTGCAGCAGCCCGCGGGCGTTCATGAACGAGATGCCGGCTTTCAGCTCGTTGTCCACCATGGCGCAGGCCCGCTCGGCCGCCTCGTCACCGGCGCCGATCCGGACGCCCAACCAGTCGTGCAGGTTATGCGGGATGTACTCCAGGAACAGCACGAGGCTCGCCGAGGACTGCTGGAGAGCCTCGATCCGGCGGCGTACTTCCGATCCGCCTCCCCAGTAGGCGACAGCTCGCTCCACATCGGCCAGTTCCTCGGGAAGTGGCCGGCCGGAGTCCGGTAGCACCCGCCAGTGGTACATCAGGGGGAAACCCTCGTGGTCTCCCGCGATCACCCAGTTCGTCGTCATGGTGTGTACGGCCAGCTCCCGCCAGGCTCCGAACCCCGGGCCGCCGATACTGCCGATACCGTACTGGCAGAAGACCGGCAGTCCGAACAGATTCGCCGTGGAGTGAACGTTCTCCGGCCGTCGCTCCAGATCGGTCAGACGTACCTGCTTGACGAAGACCGAGGTTCCGTCGACCTCCAGCAGTACCGTCTTCCCGCCGATGCCGGAGCCGATCGGTGTGGCGGCGTCCACGAGCTCGTGCAGTCTGCGATCACTGCACAGCGCCAGCGATGTGGAAACGGCACCGTGGGCGGCCAGACGAGCACCGCGGGACATGTCAGGGCTCTTCACCTGTGCCTCCAACCGGGCACCCGCCTCTCGTGCCGTCACTTCGGCGAACACCCGGGCGGGAGCTGCCGCCACCCTCTCACGTCGAGGGCGGTGATCCGTTCCTCGTGCCCTGACGGCTGCCGCAGCGATCCAGTGACACCGGTTCACCTCGACATCGATCGTGAAAGGACCCCGCGAGCGATTCCCGAACTCACCCCGAAACGACATCCCTGAAAAGCGGTACGGCCAAGGCCGTTCTCGACCGACCCTTCGCCCTGCCGCAGCGCGCAGGCTCCGTACGCCACTGGTTACGGGTCGGGGAGTCCGACCGTCCCCGCCTTCGGTCACCCGGCGCCCCCTCCGCCGGTCACCCGGTGAAGCCGGCCGAGGGGATGGCCCGGCGACCACCAAGGCCGGCCGTGAGCGCGCCCAGAAGACCCGGGGCCGCGCCCGCGGACGATCGAGGCGTCGCGATGGCCGGCGTCCGGAAAGACGACCCTCGGGGAGTACCGGAATGGAAACCAGCGGTAGTGGCCGACCGCTGTGAGGACCGTCAGTACAGCCGTTGGCGCCGAGGTTGGTCCTGGGCGAGGGCTTGGCGCCGGTTTTCGTTCCGACGTTCCTCGACCGGCGCGGGGACGTGTCCACCCACCCGGGTGGTGCACGTGTACGCGCGACCGTCGCTCCCCTCGACGAGGACGGGCGGAGAACCGGCCGGTATTCAGCCCCTGCGGTATTCCATGGTGTCCTTGGCCTCGGGGATCGCGGTCCGGGCCGTGCCGGTGGTGGCGAAGCGCCGGCGATAGGCGGTGGGGGTGATGCCGAGGTGGCGGAGGAAGACGCGGCGCAGGGTTTCGTCGCTGCCGAGTCCGCTGTGCCGGGCCGCCGAGGTGACGCTGTGCCCGTCGAGGAGGAGCCGTTGGGCGTGGTCGAGACGGACCCGCTCGACCCAGCGGGCGGGGGTGGTGCCCAGTTCGGCGTGGAACAGCCGGGTCAGGTGCCGGGGACTGACGGCCGCGGCGCGGGCCATGGACGGCAGATCGTGGTCAGCGGCCGGGTCGGCCAACACGGAATTGATCAGGGCGCGCAGGAGGTCGTTGCGCGCGGGCGGAGTGGTGGCCGTGGTGAATTGCGACTGTCCGCCCGGACGCCGCAGGAAGACGACCAGTTCGCGTGCGATGCGGCGGGCCACATCGGCTCCGTGGTCGTCCTCGACGAGGGCCAGGGTCAGGTCGATGCCCGCGCTGATGCCTGCGGAGGTGATGAGCCGCCCGTCCCGGACGTGGATCGCGTCCGGCTCGACGCGTACCCGGGGGTGACGGCGGGCGAGCGTGCCGGCGTGCCGCCAGTGAGTGGTCGCCCGGCGCCCGTCGAGCAGGCCGAGTTCGGCCAGGACGAAAGCGCCGGTGCACACCGAGGCGACCCGCGTCGCCCGCGCGACCGCGGTGCGGGCCGTCGCCAGCAGCTCCGCGTCCACCGGCTGCTCGGCCAGGCGGTCGCCTCCGGCCACGAGCACCGTGTCGATCCGGCCGGCTTCGGTCGCCGTCACGGTGCCGCTCAGCGGCATCCCGGTCGAGGTCCTGACCTCTCCACCACGCGGGGAGATCAGGACCAGGTCGTAGGGGTGGCCGAGCCGGCTCGCTTGGTGCAGGACCTCCGCGGGGCCGCTGACGTCCAGCATGGTCACACCGTCGAACACCACGAAGCCCACGCGATGCGTCATGTCCGAATCTGTGGTTTGTCTGTCGAGAAGGACATGGCGCCATGGTACGTGCCCGGCGACCCTGGAAGTCGAGCCGTCGAGACGAGGAAGTGGAGAGCATGAGCGAGTCGATCGCGGGCGTGCGGATCCCGGACAGCGCCCTGGCGAGGGAGGCGACCGAACTGGTCCGTGAGGCGGCCTCGCCGCTGCTGTTCGACCACTCCCGGCGCGTGTTCCTCTGGGGATCGCTGCGCGGGCGCGAGCAGGGACTCCGGTTCGATCCGGAGTTGCTGTACGTCGGGGCGATGTTCCACGACCTGGGGCTGACCGAGCGGTTCCGCCGCACCGACCAGCGTTTCGAGATCGACGGTGCCGACGAGGCGCGGCGGTTCCTGCACGCCCACGGCATCACCGGCGAGGCGGCCGACCGAGTCTGGACGGCGATCGCCCTGCACACCACGCCGGAGATCCCGCTGCACATGGCCCCCGAGATCGCCCTGGTCACTCGGGGAGTGGAACTGGACGTGCTGGGCATCGGTTACCACGCGGTCTCCGACGAACAGCGCGCAGCCGTGGTGGATGCCCACCCCCGCCCGGACTTCAAGAACCGGATCCTGGCCGCGTTCACCGAGGGCGTCAAGGACCGCCCCGAGACGACGTTCGGCAACGTCAAGGCCGACGTACTCGCCCACTACGTGCCCGGATTCGTCCGCGGCGACTTCGTCGAGGTCATCAAGAATTCCGCCTGGCCCGAATAACCCCGGCCCCTCGATCGACGAGGACCGACCAGCGCCCCTCACGACGACGTCTCGGCTCCAGAGGAGGCCGACCCATCGGTCTGGCGTGCTGTCGGCGACCCGCTGGTCGCGCTGGTCGCGAGTCCCGACGGCAGGTGTGCACGACTTCGGGAGGCACCTCGTGGACCCTCCCGCCGGTCGGGTGGGATAGGCGTCGACTGGGCCACGAGCCGACGTCACGCGCCCCGTAGAGTGGTCCGATGTTCGATCGTTTGGAGATCAGGGTGTTGCCGCCGGGCCCCCGGTTCGCTGCCCAGTTGCGGTTCTGGGTCAACGGCGAGGACGTGCTCGAGGAGACGGTCGGCGAAGGCGGCCGCGGACCGTACGCGGCTGATGCACTGCCGACCGGCCGCCCCAGCCCTCTCCGGGCGACCGGCGAGGCGCGCCGTCTGGAGCTGGGGGAACCGGACTGCACCGGTGGTTGCTGCGGCTTCCTGACCGTGGTCGTGCAGCGGTTCGGCGAGATCGTGCAGTGGTCGGACTGGGAGGTTCCGTGGACAGCGCACACCGCCGCGCCCCACCCCCCGCCGGAACTCCACTTCGACGCGAGTCGGTACGACGCCGAAGTGGCTCGCGCCGAGGCGGATCGCTGGTGGCAGGTGCACCCGTAGCCCGACACGGCGCGGCCCCGCCTGGCTCCGGGCTTCTACCGGCTCCGCCTCCTTGGCCGACGAGGAACGCCCTCGCGGGCCCGGCTGCTGTCGAAACCCGTGAACAGTCCGGCCAGGCTGCGACCGCCACCCGCCTCCCGAACCGACGTCGAAGCGCCGCCCGTTCTCGTGAACGAAGCCACCATGGCTTGCCCGGGCTCAACACGCATACGAGATGCCGCCGAATCCCATGTCGCCCAGGCGGGTCCCCGGAGGGCATCGAGCGGCTCGGCAAGCGCCGTTGCCCTGGGGCCGACCGACATCGGCCTGGGCACCGACACGGCGGGCTCGGTGCGGGTGCCGGCCTCCTGCTGCGGGCCGTACAGCTTGCGACCGACACACGGTCCGGTCTCGAACACCGGCCGGATCGGTCCCGCGCCCTCGGTCGACACCGTGGGCCGAATCCCCCGAACACCGCAGCTGCTCGATCCGGTGTCCGAGGTGTTCCTTCCGCGACCACCCGCGCAGCCGACCAAACGGCTGCCTCTGGCCACGGACTCGTTCGACCTCGTGGACCCGTCGCCGCGTCTGCCGCTGCACGACGCAGCACACCGCGTGGGCGCACCGGCCGGCCGTCCCGCCCCACGCCGCAAACGCCGTCGCTGTGGGTGAGAGCATGCCGGTCGCACGTCTCGTGTGGTCCCGAGACACCACGAGCCGGGCGCGGATCGCGCTCGCCGAGCCGATCCCGCCCGGGACCGCGCTCGTGCGGCCGGCACGTGTCACCCTGCACCGGGACGGTGACGATCCGCGCGTCGGATACACGCACACCCGCACCGGTGGGGCCCTGGTGCCGAGCCTTGTCCCAACGTGGCCGAGCGCCGGTGGGATCGACGAGGGGCCGGAGGTGCGGTTCGTCCGCACGGGCGGGCGGTTCCGGGAACGCACGCGCGGTCCTGGTCTCCGTCACCGACCACCGACCCGGGCTCCTGTGCCTCGGCACCGCTCCGGATCGGGGTCCTCGTAGCCGTCGAACCAGTGGGCGTCGAGGGCCTCGGCGATGGAGTGGGGGTGTTCCGGGTCGGTGAGCATGCGGAACTCGTCCGCCGTCGGCGGACGCCGCTTGGACACGAGCACCACCGGGCGTGTGCCGCCGTGGTCGTCGCGGACCGTGCCGTAGCCGACCCACCGCCCGCCGTACATCCGGGCGCGCATCTCCACGACCCGCTCGCCGAAGGGGGCGAGGAGCGGCAGCCCGGTCCGCTCGGTCACCGCCGGGTCGACGGCGCCGTCCACGGCAAGGGCGCGCGGACTCCCGTGCCGGCGGGTGAGCTCCTCGACCGACCGGAGCACGCTCTCCTCGTCGGGAACCTCCAGACAGACGTGCCCCGCCCCGTGCCCGTCCAGATGGCGCTCCGGCGTTCGCCTGCCCACCACGCCCGGGTAGAACAGTTCGCCGATGGCGTCGAGTAGTCCGTTCTCGCCCATGGCAGGGCAGTCAAGCACCCGTCACCGACATCGCGTCTTTCCAGCCCGGCCTGAGGCGTCGAGGTGGAGGGCGAGGACCGCTTGGACGAGGTCGGTGGTGCGGGCCGTGCCGCGGCGGAGCTTGCGCGGGAGCCGCCAGGCCGCCAGGGCGGCCTCGGCCAGGGTCCAGCCGCTTTTACTTACGTTCCGTCACGCCGAGCGGTCCCCGCAGGTAGGACACCGTCCGTCGCCGGGGCTCCACCCGGCCGAACCGGCTCGCGAACCGTGCCGCGAAGCTGTCGAACACGCCTGACCAGGCGTCAGCCGTCTTTCTCGCACGCAGCGATCAGCGAGGCGGACCTCATGGCGTCACGGAGTGTCGTTGCAGTACCAGGGGCGGCCGTCGTCCGCGTCGCCCGGCGTCGGAACACCCCGCCGGCGCGGGGAGGACAGCATTCCGCCAGGTGTTGCCGTCTTCGCCCAGCAGTACAGGGGCGCCGCCCGCCGAACACGCCGGGCTCGTCGGCAGCGGCGTTCCGCGGCAGGTGGGCCGGACCGCGTGACCGCAGCACCGGCCAGGCGGCAGAATCGGAGCAGACGGAAAGGGGCACGCCCATGAGCGCACAGCCGGTCCACTCCCACCAGCCGGACCGCGTGCCGCGCAACGCCGAAGGCATCGCGGCCGCGCTGGACGGCGTGAAGAGGCTGGAGTTCTACCGCGAGTTGCTGGCCGCCGCCCCGGAGCAGGCCGAGGGCGTGCTGCGCCGGTGGTGGTGCGAGGCGATGCTCGACACCGACCCGAGCGGCGACCGGCTCACCGAGGCCGCCCTTGCCGGGACGCTGCCGACGACGTCCGTGGCCGATGTCGTCGCGCACCGCCGGCAGGCGGGGCTGCCCGTTGAGTGAGCCGTACCGCCAGGAGCCCGAGGGGTGGCCGTGCGTCCTGGCCGAAGAGGTCACCGAGCTGCTGAAGGACCCGGCGTTGCCGGGGGAGGTGTTCGGCGCGATCGTGGCCGCCACGGTGGCCGCCAGCGAGACCCGCGGCCTGGTGCCGGGCAGCACCGCCTCCGCGAAGTGGCCCCGGCAGCGGCGCATCCCGCTCGGCGCGGACGGCGCGCTGGGCATCGCGGAGTACGTCATCGTCGCGGACGCGGACCCGCCGCGCATCGTGTTGACCCGTGTGCAGTTGTACTGACCGGCACCCGTCCCGAAGCAGGACCCGGCGCGGGACCGCCCTCGACCCGGAGCCGCGTACACCCGCGACGTTTACCGAAGACCGCATCGGAGGAGCCGACCGCATGAGCACCGAGGTCATCACCACCAGCGGCAGCGACCGCTACCACGCCCGCGAAGACTGCGACTGGTATCAGGCGGGCCGCCGAGGCAGCGAAGCCCAGGGCTACCGCCTGCACGAACCCACGTGGACGAGCGTGGCCGAGGCCGAGGCAGCGGGCCGCACCGCCTGCGGCAACTGCGTCACCGGGAGCGCCCACGCGTGACCCACCGAGCCCGGCCGCGCGCACGCCTCCTCACCGGCGGACCCGCCCGGAACGAACGGCAGAGCAAGAACCAGCCGTCCCAGCGGAAGAAGCTTCCGAAGAAGCAGCGGAAAGCGCTGGAGCTGCTTCTGCGGCCCGGCCGGCCCCTGGCAGCGCGGCTCGAACGAGAACACAGGCGGGCTGCCGCGGCGGTACTTCCCCAAGGGCACCGACCCGTCGTTCCACCCCCGCGGGCCCCCGACGCCGATCTTCCGATGCTCCTGGCACAAGCCACAGATGGTGGGGCACGCGAGGACGGGAGGGGGTGGTGAGCAGCGAAGTGCCGCTTCACCACCCCCGGCTGTGGCGGGCAGGGTTCAGACCAGCATGTTCTCGATGAGGTCGGCGGCGCGCGGGGTGCCACCCTCGGCCCGTGCGTCGGCGCGCAGCCGTGCCGAGCGGCGGGCGACCTCCGCGTCGGTGACCAGGTCGTGCAGGGCCGCCCGCAGGGTCTCGGCGGTGGCGTCCGGGGTGTCGATGCGGCGGGCCACGCCCAGTTCCACGAGCCGGTCGGCGTTCACGAACTGTTCGGCGGCCTGCGGCACGGCGATCATCGGGACGCCGGCCAGCAGTCCTTCGCCGCAGCCGCCCATACCGGCGTGGGTGACGAAGGCGTCCGCCTGCGCCAGGATCGCCCGCTGCGGGACCCAGGAGTGCACCTCGACGTTGGGCGGGATGGCGCCGAGTTCCCGCGGGTCGGTGTACTTGCCGATCTGGAGGACGACGTGCCAGCCGGGCAGGTTGCCGTAGGCCGCCAGGCACTGGCGGTAGAACTCCGGTTGACGGGTGAACGCCGAGCCCAGGGAGATCAGCAGCACCTTCTCCGCATCCGCCGGGCGGGTCCAGTCGTCCGCGCCCGCCCGTGTGGCGAAGCAGGGCCCGACGAAGGTCACCGTGTCGGTGTCGACCCGGTCGGCGTGCGGCTGCATCGCCCGGGGGATGAGCGCCAGGGCCCGTGCGGGAGGGCCGGAGAAGGCGTCCACGTCGGTGGTGGACGCCCCACAGTCGGCGAGCCACTGTGCGAACTTCGCCCGGTACGCGTCGGCGCCCGGCAGGTGCCGCAGGTGCGCCGCGACGTCCTGGTCGTAGCCGTCCCAGGCCACGAACGTCGGGGACAGCTGCATGACGGGCCGGCCCTGCGATTCGGCGAGGGCACGCGCGGCGTAGGCGCCGATGTCGTACAGGTACAGGTCCGCCGGATCGTGGTCGTAGACGGCACGCAACCGGGGAAGTGCCTGGATGGCATCGTCGAGGAAGAGACCCATCGCGGCGATGGGGTCGTCGGGCCAGTCGTTGTCGGCGACCGGCAGAGTGGAGGCGCAGGGGACGAGTTCGGCGCCGGTGGCCGCGATCAGGTCGGCCACCGCCGGGTCGTTGGCGTAGGTCACGCGGTGACCGCGGGCCACCAGCTCGCGGATGATCTCAAGGCTGGGCAGGACGTGGCTGACGGCAGGAATGCCGACCATCGCGATGTGGGCACGGCGACGGGACATGGAAGATCACTCACTTCAGGTCTACGGCGAAAAGGGACACGGCAAGCCGGCGCGCCGAGCTCTCCGAGAGGCTCGGTTGTGGACGCGCACAGGGGCATGCGGGAGGGAAGCCGGGGACGCTGCGCCCCGACCGTGTCAGCCGTAGATCTGATGGAGGAAGAACATGCCCGCGACTCTAGCCCGCCCTCGGGCTTCAGGGCACCTCGATTACCGTCGACCGCCGTCCGGAGCCGTCCCACGCGGGCCGATGCGCCCGTGCGTCACACGTGCGGGGCGTCCGGGGCGGCGGCTTCCAGATCGGCGATGCTGCCCGACATGATCGTCCGCACGTGCTCGGTGATGTGCTCCGCGGGCCAGTCCCACCAAGCCACCGCCAGCAGGCGGGCGATCTCCTCCTCGCTGTACCGGGTGCGGACGAGGCGGGCCGGGTTGCCGCCGACGATGCCGTAGTCGGACACGTCGCCGGTGACCACGGCACCGGTGCCGATGATCGCGCCGTGCCCGATCCGCACGCCGGGCAGCACGGTCGTACCGTGGCCGAACCAGACGTCGTTGCCGACGACGGTGTCCCCTCGGTTGGGCAGGCCCTTGAGCAGGTCGAAGTGTTCCGACCACGAGCCGCCCATGGTGGGGAAGGGGAAGGTCGAGGGGCCGTCCATACGGTGGTTGGCACCGTTCATGATGAACCGCACTCCCGTCCCCAGCGCGCAGAACTTGCCGATGATCAGCTTTTCCGGCCCGTAGTGGTAGAGCACGTTGCGCGTCTCGAACGCGGTCGGGTCGTCCGGGTCGTCGTAATAGGAGTACTCCCCGACCTCGATCAGCGGGGACTTCACCAGTGGCTTGAGCAGCACCACCCGCGGCTGTTCGGGCATCGGATGGAGGATCGTCGGGTCGGCGGGTACAGGCATGGGGAGCGATTCCTCATCGGTTGCGGGTCCGTGTCCGGTCCATGATCGCGGTACCGCGCCGTCCCAGGACACCGATTTGTCACCTGCACGAACGCGGCCGGCTGCCCGTCGGCGCCGTCCGGATCCCGCAGCGGGCGTGGCCCGCGGGAAGATCCGGGAGGTGGAACGAGTAACACCCGAGCATGTCGACGTGACGCCGCACGAACGGGAAGAGGTGGGCGACGTCCTGGTCCCGGGCATCGAAACCCTCCCGCACCGCTCCGAAGCCATGATCCACCCCGCAATGATCGACCTCATGAGCCGCCGCCTCACCGGCGAAGCCACCCCGAACTGGCGCGGCACCCGAACCACAAAGCAAACGGACAACGGAGAACCAAACGCTCACTTGGAATTCCCAACGGAATGCCGCACCTGACCTGCGGCGTCGTTGCCGGGTGCTGTCGGGAGCATCAGTCCGTGAACTCGAACCAGTCGCTGCCTCGTGAGCTCAAGGCCATGGCCACGGCCTCGCTGTTGGAACTGGGGGAGCGAGCCCTCGATCTCGGCCTCAGTCAACGTCTGGACCCCTCGTGGGTGGCGGTGAACGCCGCTCCCACAGGAGTCCACCCCCTGTGGCCGGTCCTGTGGCACGACCTGTCGCACCGCCCGGACGTCCCCGCTCACCTGCGGTGCGAGTTGCTGATTGCCCTGCGTACCGGGGAACGCGTCAAGGGCCTGTTGGACGCGCTCCCCGGCGACTTCGCCTCACTGCCGAGGGTGACCTCTGACCTCGCGTGACGAGGGAATGGAGGTCGGGCGGCTCCTGGACAGCGTGCTCAGCGTCAGGGAGTGGTTGCTGCGTGAGGGCGAGACCCTCTCCTGACCCATGCCGCCAGGCGTCGCCGGCAGCATCATCTGCCGACCGCGGTTGAAGAAGCTCCCGCCACGTCAGCCGTCGCTGTCCAAGGCGGTCCTGAAACCACGATCTTGAATCACCGGGAAGGCCTGCTGCGCGGTGGCAACCCATGCGTCGATCTCGGCATGGGACGACCTGATGGCGCTGATCAGCTCCTCGATCACGTCCAGCTTCGGCTTGCCGACGTTCAAGCTGAGTTCCTCCATCGACACCTCTTGGTACGGCACGCTCAACTGCCACCAGAACCGCATGAGAGAGCGACACTCCTGCGGATCACGGTCGTCCGCCAGGCGATCGTGAATGGCCGCCTGGACGCGCCGCCGCTGCTCATCGTCACGAAAGCCGTTGCTGAGGTCGGACAGGAACACACGGACACCAGCAACCGCGTTCACCGCCTCTGACGTGACCGTCAAGACGCCGGGCAGGGCATTTCGTTAGGAGTTTCTCAGGCGATGGTGCGCCCGGTGTAGAGGACTGCGATGACACCGATGGTCGGAATGCCGTCGACGATGGCGAAGCCGAGCGGAAAAAGCTCCGTCCCGGCCGACACATGCCGACTCGTGGTCCTGGGGGCCGTCACGGTTCCAGAACGAGGGGGCGGGTTGCGGGTGAGATCGTCAGGAGGCCGTGGTCCAAGTGCAGCCGCAGTGGCACGGGCCGTCCGGGGAAGGTCCGGCGGAGGTGCTCGGGAATGTAGTCCATGGTCGCCAACCGCTCGGCGTAGTGCAGGAAGCGGTGGCAGCCGACGGCGTCCAGGGTGGAGCGGTGAGCGGCGCGTACGACCTCGGACAGGTGGAACCCACCGGGTCCGTTCGCCTGGATGACGTCCACGGCCTGCAGATGTCGTTGGCGGATCCGTTCGGGGAAGAAACGCGCGGCGAAGTGCCGGTAGAGGACGTACTCGGAAGCACCGGTCCACTTGCCGGGGTCGGCGGTGGTCAGGAACGCCCGCCACAAGGGCGTGCCGTGCGTGCGTCGTGTCCGTCTGGCCAGATCGCCGAGGATGGTGCGGTCGAACACCATGTGGTGCTGCATTCCGCTGTAGGCGTCGACCGGACGCCAACCGGGGACCAGTCGTGAGGCGGCATCCAGAGCCGAGTGGTGGCGGGGGAGCCGGTGGTCGCGGATGCCCAGGCGCCAGGTGAGCGGGTATCCGTACGGAACCAGGGAGCGTCCCTGTGCGTCGACGAACACCGCGTCCCGTAGAAGGACGAAGTCGGCGTCGACGACCAGGACGTGTTCGGGGACGCCGGTGGGGAGGATGTCGAAGCACAGCAGTTTGACGAGCTGCTGGAAGTACCACGAGGCGTTGGACGGATCTCTGCCGGACGCGTGCAGGAAGCCGTGGATGTCCTGGACGCTGGGTACACAACGGCGTTCGTCCACCCAGACGACCCGCGCGTCCGGGACGGTGTAGGGCGGGCTCGGCTTGTGCCGGGTGATGATTCGCAGGGTGGCGATGGGGTTTCGGCAGTGGGCAAGGATGCCCTCCACGCAAATACCAAGCCCCGGCAGATCCTTCTCGGCCGCCAGTATCAGGATGCTGATCGGGGGAAGACGGCCGTCCGCTTGCATGGTGAGAGTCCTCTCGGGAGCGCGGGACCAGGCGACGCGTGCGTCCGGACGCGAGCTTTCCGTGGGCTCTGCGGGAGAGCCCGGTCGGCGCGGGCCCGGCCGGCCGCAGGGGTCAGCTCCATCGGAATGCCCGTCGGCGATCCGGACGGGTGGGCTCGGCCTCGGCCGAAGCCGTCGGTCGAGTGTTGCACGGACCGTGTGTGGCTGTCAGCGGTGCGTTCGCTTTCCTCGGAGACGACTGGTTCCCGGAGCGGCCGACCTCAAGGCTGCACGGGCCGCACCGCTCGGAGCCCGATGGGCCGGGTGGCAACGATCCGGTGCTCCGGTGATCGGCACCGACATCCACGCGCTGGCACCGGACACCGCGCGGAGAATCGGGCGAATCGCCCGGCACGGTTCGGCCAGTGGTGGTCCGCCGGCCTGGACGCCGGAGCGCCCCGGTGACGCCTGTGTCGTGCTGTTCCATGACAACGCCGACTGCTCGGCGACGTGATGCCGTCCGGCCCCGGCCGCGCGCGGAGTGGAGTTCCTCGCGCTCGTGCGCGGTCACGGCGCCGGCCCTGGGACCACCGGACGGTCCCTGTGATGTCCACGCTCGCGGACGACGTCGCCGCCTTCATCGCCGCCCAGGGTCTGCTTGAGATGCTGATCAAGGTCGTGGAACGATCCTTGTGGCTCGTGGTGATCTGACGAACGACCAGTGGGAGTGCTGGAACCGCTGCTGCCGCCGGCACGGAGGATGGGCCGCAGGTCCCGGGACCGCCGACAGGTCTTCAACACGATCTGGTGGCGGGCGCGAACCGGCTCGCCGTGGCGGGACATCCCGGAGGGGTACGGACCGTGGGAGACGGCGTATTCCCTGTTCCGGCGCCGGCGGATCGACGGCACCCGGCTTCGCGCGCTGAAGGAACTGCAGATCACGATGGACGCGGAGGACTTCATCGTGTGGGAGGTGTCCGTCGATTCCACCGTCTGCCGAGCCCACCGGCACGCCGCCGGGCGCGGAAAAGGAGGTTGACCGTCAGGGTCGGCCGGACGCGGACGGTCTGGCGGCCGAGCCGGACGGCCATGGACTCGGTCGCTCGCGCAGCGGCCTGACCGCATATCCCGGCGGCGACCGGTGGCGCTGGGAGAGCCGGATCGTCGACCCGGCTCGGTGCGCGATCGAATCCGTTCGACCCGTCACTCGCCGAGGCGATAGAGGTGGAAATGTGAGCCGGTGCGATGGGGTGGAAACGGCTCGGGGACGAGGGTGCGCAGGTGGATCGCGTTTCCGAACGAGAACTCGAGGGAGCCGTGGACGACGCGGTCGCTGGTCTCGATCACCACCAGGCATGGCACGCAGTCGCGGGACCGCCGGATGTTCTCGATGATCTCGGGGACGGGGGGTGAGGTACGGGTCAGATCGAGACCGTCCGGGGTGAAGGCCGGGCCCCAGGAGGGCTCCACGATGTAGACGTCGCGCTCGCTGCGGGCGGGAAGCGCGTCGAGCAGGTCACGGTAGTCCGCCAGACGGAGATCGACAGCGGAACCGACACGGTCGAGATTGCGTCGGCCGGCCTCGTGGACGATCGGGTCGAGTTCGGAAGCGTATACGGGGCGGCGCAAGCGTCGGCCGAGGTGGTGGCCGAAGTTCCCGGAACCGCAGAACAGGTCGACGACCATCGCTTCGCCATCGGCCTCGGGGGTGGTGGCCTCGATTTCGGCGATGGCGCCGGCAACGGTCGCGGGGTGGGGGTCCTTGGTGCACTCGACGGCGGTACGGCCCAGGATGCGGAGTCCTCGGGCCTCCATCTCGGGGGCGGGGATGCCGTAGAGGGACAGACCCTCGGGGCGGCCGCACATGAGACGGCCCGCCTCGCACAGCTGATCCGTTGTCAGGAACCGGTTGCGCAGGGGGCCGAGCAACCGGTTCCTGAGAGCGAAGAGGGCCGCGCGGTCGGGTTCTTGGGAGGCGTTCAATCCGTCTCCGGATGTCGGGAAGTTTCCGTTGCCTGTCGTGCGACAGGTGCGGTGTGGGCCGCGGCGGTCGGCCGGTCCGGCCGTTTCCGCGGGGTTGGGTCCCGTCGGCTGTCATCCGCTGCGCCGTGGGGGAGGATCCTGGCCAGCACCGTGTGGACCGGCTCACCGCCGAGCAGTTTCCGCAGTTCCTCGACGCCGTGCCGCCGCCGCGCCGGAGTGAGCGAGACGTGGCGTTCGATCCGCTCGTTGAACGTCCTGCGGAACACCGCGTAGAGCTCGTCGTCCTCCCGTACGCGATCGGCGATCTCCACGAGGGCCGCGGTCCCGGTGACGTCGTCCTCGGGTACCCGGTGGTGTGGCAGGACGTCCGCGAACCGGCCGGCGTTCCGGCCGAAGAGCGTGCCGTCGAGCCGACGCAAGGTGAAGATGTGCGCGTAGTGCTGCTCGTGGATCCCCAGCGGCAGCCGTCCGAGAGCCATCGACTCGTGGAGTGCCGTGAGTCCCGGGGCGAGCAGGTAGTCGGGCGCGCTCGCCACCGCTCGCAGCAGGTCGCGCTGGCGCAGGAGACGGCAGTCGGCCCGTCGACCGGCGACCGAGACGGTCCGCTCGCGGTGCCCGCCGAAGGGGCCACCGCAGACCAGGACACGCGGAAACCGGGGCCAGTCGCGCAGCAGGTCGGGAATCCAGCGGTGGAGCAGGCGCAGGTAGTCGTTGTTGACGTCGAAGTCCAACAGGAAGTTCTTGAATCCGCCGATGTTGACCAGCAGGTCGTGCTCCGGTTCGGCGTCGCGCGGAGTGTTCCTCAGCCCTTCGAGGTCGACGATCGGGCCGGTCAGGTGGATCGCGGGCCCGGCGTCGAGAGCGGCGAACTCGGCCGCGCGCTCGGGGACACCCGGGAAGTTCTGCACCACGCTGTGCGTGGCGAGCAGGTGTGCCGCGACGATGCGCTCATGCGGTGAGAGATCGGCCAGGTGTCGGTCTGCCGCGGCGTAGGAGGAGCGCGGCATGCTCGCGCACAGGTCGCGGATCCGGGCCAACGGCCGTCCGAGCCGCCAGAAGCCGAACAGGCTGTCCACCATGACCACCGGCCGCCGCGCCACGACGGACCGCAGGGCGAGGTCGGCGTCCATGACCGAGACCACATGGCCGCTGGTCTCCAGCAGATCGTCGATCACCGCGGCCCCGGTCCTCCCGCGCACCCCGCCGGTCTCGCGGATGACGTCGAAGGCATCCGGATTGCGCCGCGCGAACGTCGCCGCCACGCCGCTGCCGACGAACACCCGCTCGTAGCCGGAGAGCAGCCGGGACACCGCGACGAGTTCGGAAGCCGGGCCGAAGCCACAGTTCTGGGCCCCCATCACGATGCGCATGTCAGCGCCCCGCACCGGTACGGTCCGGAGTCACCGCGCCGGACGAGGCCGCGAACACCTCGACGAGTCGCCTGGCGGACTCGACCGGGTACCTCGCGTAGCCGACGTGGCCGCCGGGGAACAGCACCCGTTCACGGCCGAGCCACTCCGCGAGGGCGACCGCGGGCCGGTGGACGGTGTGGGTGCGCGAGTCGCGACCGCCTGCCACGACGATCCGATCCGCCACTGTCGCGAGCGTGGTGAGATCGGGCACGAAACGCGTGACCGGCCTGACGGTGTGGGCCGGGAAGAACGCGGTGTTGTCGTGCGCCTCGGGCAGCGTTGGCGCGGGCCCGTCTTCGAACACGAGCCGGAGCTTGCGCAGGGCCGCCGCCACGCCCTCGCGGCGGAATGTCTCGTGGACGTCGTCGAAGAACGCCAGGTGATCCTCGGCATTCGGCAGCAGCCCCATCGCGGGCGGTTCGTGGGCGATCGTCAAGCGGACCCGGTCCTGGTCGCGGACCGCGAGTTCGAGTGCGACGAGCCCACCCGAGCAACGTCCGAAGACGTGCGCGGGCTCGTCGGGCCCGGTGAGGTGATCGAGCAGGCGGTACGCGTCGTCGGCGTGCTCCTCGATCCGCTGGTCCCTCGGCGGGCCGTCGAGAAGGCCGCGCGAATTGCCCCGCGGGTCGTACGTGACGACGCGGTGATCCGCGGCCAGGACGGCGGCCAGGCGTTTGAAGACGGCCGCGTCGGAGTTGCCGCCCGCGATGAGCAGCACCGGTGGTCCTTCCCCGCGCACTTCGAAGTGAAGCCTCGCGCCCGGTACCGCACGTGTGCCGCTCTCTTGTGGATCCATCGCACTCCAGGACTCGAAGCCGACGCGGCGCCTCAAGGGGCCCGGGGAGATCGCCGCGTGGAGAAACGCGTGGAGCCCACGTCCCGCTTGCCACGCACACGGTCCACTGACTCACACCCGTGTTCCGGGCGGCAAGGGGTGGGCCGGGGGGAACGGGGGTGTGGCCCGGCGCGGTCTTCACAGGGGCAGCGCACGGGGCTTCCGCGCCTCCAGCACCGCTCCCGCGCGCTTGTCTTACGAACGGGTGTGTCGGGCATCACCCCTGTCACGCCGCTCACCGCGAAGGAGGCCGTTTCATGTCCGTCATGAGATCGCGGGCACGCTCGGCAGCCCTGGCAACCGCCGTCACCGTACTCTGCACCGGCGCACTGGCCGCCGGGCCCGCCCACGCGGAACCACTCGCACTGCTGCAGTGCCAAGGAACCGAGTCCGTCGCCTACAGTCCGGGGATCACCTTCCAACCGCAGGACGTCGACATCACCACCGACGGGCGTCTTGGTTCGTGCGTCGACGGCGCGGGTGAAGTGACGAGCGGGGCGTACGGGGAGCGGTTCACCCTCCACGCGGGCTGCAACGACCTCCTCGGCGGATTCCAGGGTTCTCGGACTTTCACGTGGAGCACCGGCGACACCAGCGTCATCGAAGTCGGCGGCAGCAGCACCGCGGTCGCCGGGCAGGTCGTCACCACGCTCACCGGGACCGTCGTCCAGGGCCGTTTCCAAGGCCGCACGGCGACCCAGGTCATCACCCTTCCGCAGCCGGGACTGCTGCTGTGTCTGACCACCGGTGTCACGGGCGCGACCGGGGTGACGACGCTCACCATCGTCTGAAGCCCCGCGCGGCCGGTCGCCGGACGCGGTGGGCCCGGGCCGGTGCGGCTCCCCTTCGGGCTCGGAGACCGGCCCCGGCCCCTGAGCCCGCCGCACGTCCGGGACGCAAGCGGCTTGTTGCCGGTGGAACCCTCTGCCCGGGCTGTCCCACTACCAGAGCGTTCCCTTGCTCCAACGAGGAGAGCCGGTTGTCGGACATCGACGAAGTGCGAAGGATTCTCTCCGACCTGGGAATCGCACAGGATCTCCTGCGCGAGGACGCGCTCTTGCGCGCCCACCTCGGACTCGACTCCGTCGACATCACACAGTTGGAGATCGAGTTCTCCGAACGACTCGGCACCCGTGTCGACCTCTGGGGTGAGCACGACTGCACCCTGCGGCAGCTCGCCGACGCCCTGAGCGGGAACAGGCCGGACCCACAGGTGTCGACGGACTACCGGAGCCGTGGCTGGTGGCGCCCGGACCTGCTGGACGAGCCGCTCCTGGACGGCCCGCGGACATCGGGGCCGCCGTGAGGCACTCGTCGGCGGCGGCCGGGTTCTCACCAGGGCCGAACTGGACGCCGCGGTGTCAGGCTGCGCCGCCCGGTTGGCGCGCTGCGGAACGCACCCCGGCGAGAACGTGCTCGTACAGCTTCCCAACCAGCCCCAGCTCGTCATCCTCGTACTCGCCCTGATCCGACTCGGCACACGCCCGGTTCTCGCTCCGCCAACGTTGCGCGAACACGAACTCGCCCCCGTGCTGTCCTCGGTACGGCCGGGAGCGATGGCCGTACCGGTCCGGCGGGGTCGACCCGGCCCGCGGCCACCTGGACCTCGACGAGTCGGCCGCAGCCGAAGAGGCGGCCCCCGCGGCGAGCGACCACCGGCATCCCTCGGACATCGCCCTGTTCCTGCTGTCGAGCGGCACCGCCGGCGCGCCCAAGCCCATCCCCCGGACGCACGAGGCGTTCGGCCATGTCATCCGTAGCTCGGCGGCGGTGTCGGCGCTGACGCCGGACGCGGTCTACCTCGCAGCCATGCCCGCGACGCACAGTTTCACCTTCGGGCATCCTGGAATCCTCGGTGCGCTCGCCCACGGAGGGAAGGTCGTGCTCGGCGAGTCCGGCGATCCCGCCGGTGCGATGGCGCTGATCGAGCGGGAACGCGTCACGCACTGCGCGCTCACCCCTGCGGTCGCCCGTCAGTGGCTCGCCGCACGTGCCGCCTGGCAAGGGCCCGACCTGTCGAGCCTGGAGGTACTGCAGGTCGGTGGAGCCCGCCCGGACGAGGAAACAGCCAGGCAGTTCAGCGACACCTTCGGCTGCCGGGTCCAGCAGGTGTACGGAACGAGCGAGGGACTGCTGAACTTCTCCCGGTTCGACGACCCCCCTCGAAGTGGTGCTCACCACCCAGGGGCGGTCCATCTCGCCGGGCGACGAGACCCTCGTGGTGGACGACCAGGGTCGCCCCGTCGCCGACGGGGAAACGGGCGAGCTCCTGGCCCGGGGGCCCGGCGTCATCACGGCCTACCACGGCGACCCGGACACCACCTCGTTCACCCCGACGGCTTCTACCGGACCGGCGACCTGGTCCGCCGCCACCCCTCGGGCAACTTCGTGGTCGTCGGACGCGTCAAGGACGTGATCAACCGCGGTGGCGAGAAGATCCCGGCGGGCGAACTGGAAGCACTGGTCCAGAAGCATCCCGGCGTGCGCGCCGCCGCCGTCCCGATGCCTCACCGCGTCCTGGGCGAAACGGTCTGCCTGTACGTCGTCGACGACGGGGAGGGCTCTCCGACGCTGTGGGAGATCCGCCGTTTCCTCGGAGACGGCGGACTGGCCCCGTTCAAACTGCCCGAGCACGTCGTCAGGGTGCCCGCACTGCCCCTGACCGGAGTCGGCAAGATCGACAAGATGCGGTTGTGCGAGGACATCGTGGTCCGGATGGAAGCCGAGTACGGCGGCCGTTGCCCCGCTGAGGGCCCGGTACCGTTGTCGGACGACCATGGTGCGGGAACGGACGCGTCCGGCACGGCGCGGAGAGATGGCGGAGCGGCGCGTCCGCCGGGGTCCCGCGACGGGCGGTGCCCGCGAGCGGCCGTGAACTCGGTGGGGCCGCCACTGGTTCTGCGGGGCACCCGGGCGGTACGACCGCCGGTTGCCGGCCTGTGGTCCCCAGCAGGTCCGTTCCGGAGCGGCGCTCCCGGCCGCGTCGCCGGATGCCCGCACCCGGTACCGGATCGGCTCCGTACGGGTTGCCCTCGCCGACGGTGCTGTGCTCGGAACGCAGGACTGCCGTGGCACCGGACGGGATACGAGCCCTGGTCGTGATCGTCACCGCCCGTCCGTGGGGGAGGGGAGCGGGCGTATGCCCTGCCGGCACACCGGTCATGGAGGCAGGACGATCCCCGCGGTCGCTGCCCGTCGCGATGCCACCGTGATGCCAGGGGCCGGGCTCGGATACCGCCCAGCCGTCCATGGCGGAGGTGTCGAAGCCAGCCGGATCGGTCAGCGCCGGCACCGGCGGGGCCGACAGGGGTGACGTGCCGGACACGTCGCACCGGTACCGGGGTACGGGGGAGGTCAGGCGTGAGCCGGGCTGACCGGTTGGCGGAGGATGGTACGCAGTCGGCTTGGTTCCGTCCGGCGGGCATCGGAGAGGTAGATCTCGTGATGATGCCCGCGAGGGACCAGTTTCTCGGCGGGCATGAACTCCTCGTGCATCCGTGCGATCGTGGGACCCTCCTCGTCATACGGTCCGACGTGAAGGATCTGTACGCACTGCCCCTCGGTGTGGGCGTCGAACCTCACGCGGTGCCCGGCGCTGAGATCCTTCGTCCTCTCGACGTGCTTCATCGCCTCGTCGACCATGGCGGAGGTGACCCAGCTCGGTTGAACGATCATGAGCGTCCAGATCCACTCGTCATGGTCACGGGTCTTGAAGACGCTGAGGTCGTCCGCGTACCACAGCCCTTCCAGCGGGCCTACGGTGTGTGTTCGGCCCAACTCCCTCTTGGCGATCGCGCGCACGGCATAGGCAGTCGTGTACAGAGCCTCGACCGCCGCGCGATAGTCGGCCGACGTGTTGGGGTTGCCGCGGCCGTCCACCATCAGGAAGCTCATGCGCGGTACATCGACGATCTCGAACCGGTCACGCCTGGCCGAGTAGAGGTCTCGCCGCTCCTTCTTGATGTCGTAGTTCTGCATGGGGATGTTCTCTCCATCGTGCTCGGCAACGTCGTGAATCCCATGCGCATCGGCTCCGAGCGTCACCGGCCGCGGCCGACGATCGCCCGGGACCAGGCCCGGAGGCCGCCGTCGCTCGTGAGCTGTGCGTGGACGTCGATGTGCCCGGCAACCGCGCGGTGGCGCCGGTGCGAGGAAGACGCGACGTCGTGCGGGGGAGCGGCGCGCCATCGGCCATTCCGACACGGACGGGGCGGGAGCCGGGGAGGGGGACGGCTTGGATCAGCGCGCGGAGCCACGCGCATACGCGGCTCCCCCGGGCCGCGGCGGAACCGAAGGCGGCGGGCCGTCCACGAACGCCTCGGCCCCCGGTCACCGTCTCCGGTTCGCGTCCATGGCGCGGCCGCTCGGCCGACAACCGCAGGAGGGCGGGAGGGGGCGGGGGAAGCGACTCCACGGTCGCATCCTAGGAGGCGTCGCAGGACTCGGGTGCAGGAATCGAGGAGCGCACCAAGCCGCCGCCACGCTCGAGCACCGCGTCCTGAACGCGGGGGCCGGCCCGGTCCGCGACCTCCCACCCCACGGACGGGAGCCGGACGGGCGGCCCGCCGTGCCGTGGACCTGGACTGGCCCGCCGGCGGTACCGAACGACACCTGACCCGACGACAGAGAGCGGGTCCGCCGAGGGAACCACGGGGCGGAACGTGGTGGCCGACGCGGTGGGTGCTCCACGGGTCCGGACAGTTGGGCCGACCGCGCGCTCAATCAGCGTGGCCGGTCGTGCTGCTCACGCCGGCCTCGCTGTCGTGGACCGCGGGTTTCCGCGGCTGTTCGCGTGAGCGGCAGTGGGTGGGGGTGGCGAGGACGGTCGCGGCGGCCGGTTCGGGCAACCACAGGGCGGTGGCGGTGCCGGGGAGCAGGTGATCGTGTCGATGCCGGTCGCCGCCACGCCGCCGCCACATCGCGCATATCTCGCGGAAAGCCCGCGCGCTGAGAGGATTTCCGCGAACGGGGACCCGGGAACGTGATCGCCTCAAGGATTCCTGCGGAACTCTCGCCGAGGACCACCGTGCGCGACAACCGTCACTCTCGGCTACTCCGTTCCGGTGTCCCTCACCCGTACGTCCATGCGCGGCCGGTCTGCCGGTGCTCCTCGACCGGGATCGGTTTCAGGCCGGGCTGGAGAGGGATCTCCCTGCGGGCGTGGCGGGCGGTCGACCGGGGGCAACGGGCTGACCCACGGCCAAGTCGGGCTCAAGCTGATCCGCCGGTCCGCGTGGGCGACTCGCGAGGGGCGCCCGGGCCCGGAGTCGGGGACAATGACAGCTGTGGGCGGTTCCGGTGGCTTCAGGTCATGCGGTGGGTGCCGATGTGGCTCCGCCTGAGAATCCGGGGATGGATCGATGAGCGAGAAGCGTTGGGTCACCTTCGACTGTTTCGGCACGCTCGTGGACTGGCGCCACGGCATCGCCACCGGCATCGAACTGGTCGCGCCCGGCAAGGGCTGGGAGCTGCTGGACGTCTACAACCGTCACGAGCCGCAGGTGCAGAGCGAGCACCCCGACATGCGCTACAGCGACGTCCTGGCGGAGGCGTTGAAGCGGACGGTCGCCGAGGCGAAGCTCGATCTGGTGGAGGACGACTTGCGCGTGCTGACGGCCGGCATCCCGTTCTGGCCGGTCTTCCCCGAGACGCGGCAGGCCCTGCGCGAGCTGCGGGAGTCCGGCTGGAACCTCGCCCTGCTCACCAACTGCGACCGCGTCATCATCGGCGAGACCCAGCGCCGCCTGCGGGTTCAGTGCGACGCGGTCGTCACGGCCGAGGACTGCGGTGCCTACAAGCCGGCCCACAACCACTTCGAGTACTTCGAGCAGTCCCTCGGTGTCACCCGTGACCGCTGGGTACATGTGGCGCAGAGCTACTTCCACGACATGGTGCCGGCCGGCCGGCTGAACATCACCCGCGTGTGGATCAACCGTCTGAACGAGAGCGACGACCCCTCGATCGCGCATGCCGTCCGCCCTGACCTGAGCGACCTGGCGGCCACCGTGAACGAGGTTCACCGGAAGGCCAACGGCTGACGCAAAAGGGTGATCGGCCGGCTTCATTCCGAGATCGGGTTCTGGCTCGACTTCCGTGGTCGGTCACGGTACGTGTCGGCCGTGGTCGCCCGGCAGTGGTGCGCTGATGGCCAGGTCCTCGCCGAGTTTGGCAGTCAGGTCCATGGCGAGAGTCGGAACGTGGCAGGCAGCCCACTGTCCGGTGAGAGAGAGAGGAAGCCGTGCAGTCCGTCCCGTACGGTACGCAGGATTCCTGGCAGGTCGCCCACCGGGATCTCGATGGGACGCTCGGAAGGAGCGTCTGCCGCGTCTCCACCGTGGGGCCACAACCGGACGACCGGGTCGGCGTGCTCGACCCTTGGCGAGGGGTCGTGGCCGAGCCACGGGGTATCTCCATTCGTGATGTCGAGCCACTCGCGCCAGTCCTCCAAGCCGCAACAGCAGCCCGGGCTCACCGTGACGTCGATGTCCGTGTGGTGGATGCGGAGGCCGCCGGGTGCGATGACTTTGTCCGTCTCCAGCAGACGGCGAATCCGCTCGTGGGCATCTGTCACCGGACGATGGTCGTCGGGCGTCCGGGAGTTGTAGTCGGCGAGGGTCGCCAGTGCAGTGCCGACTTCGAGCGGGGTCATGTGGGGAGACAGAGCCAGGAGCCGATGGGGAGGCAGGCCGGCCACCGGCCACAGGGAGAAGTCGGCGGTGTCCACGGTTTCCAGTACGGCATCCACGATCAACACTGCTTCAGTCTGGCCTCGCGCGGCCCGGCGTGCCCGGCTGTTTCCGCGGAACTCGTGTCGCCAGGAGAACGCGCCTGTGGAGGAGGACGAGGCCGGCGCGGCCGAGCAGGTGCCGTTTGAGCATCTTGGTTCGGTTGGCGTGCCCTTCGACGATGCCGGAGTTCCCGGGCCGGGGGAGGCCGGAGGCCGCCCGCCGGCGCCGGGGTCCACGCGGTGGGCGACCCGGTTGCGACGAGGGGCGGCACACGGAGCGCAACACCGTCGAGCGGGCGGTCAACCGGCTCCGGCGGTCCCGGGCCGTGACCGTCCGCTACGACGAGCGCGGCCATGTCCTTCCGGGCACCGTCACCGTGGCGGCCCCGGTCGTCCGGCTCCGCGCACGATCGCCCGGACGAGCCCCTGGGGCCGCCCCCTCCGGGACAGTTGCTGTGCTCGACGTTGGACGGCAACGCGAGCAGGTAGGCGCGGGCGGTCGCCCGGGGTTCCACTCGCCCGAACCGACCCGCTGTCCGGGGCGTGGCCTGGTCGAACATGGTCCGCCGGCGGGCTGCGTCCATGCTGCGGCCCGCGGCCACCGTACGATCTTCAGGAGCCCACACAACCCTTGATGATCACACGGTGGCCGTTTCGGTGCTCGTGCGGGTCCGACGCAGGATCCCGACGTCACACTGGAGTATTCACGGCTGGAAAGCCGAATCGAAGTCGCTCACCACGCACAGAGGTACCGGACTATTGGCGCGGCAATCGAACCTTTGCGGCCGGTACAGAACGTCGCCCGCTGCCCGGGCGGTCGGCGCCGGGCAGCGGACGAGGGTGACGGCTGTGTCAGACAACCGTGGCGGTCCAGCGCTGCTGCACCTGCCCGTGGCAGTCCCACTGGGTGAGCTGGGTGAGTGCGGCGATGTCGAGGGTCTGGTCCATGCACTTGCCGCTGTACTTGTTGACCAGCGTGAACTGGTTGCTGTTCGCCACGCCCACGCGCGCCCACAACTGATCCTCATAGCCCTTGTTGCAGCCGTAACCGGCCAGCTTGTGGCCGTTTTCCACGCTGTGATAGCCGTTGACCAGACACGTTCCCGACGCCTTGTTCCGCAACTGGAACCAGTCGCCCTGGACGGGGATCACCTCCCACTGCTGGTTCGTCCCGCCGTGGACGGGATAAAGGGTGACCGGGTTGCCCGGCTCCGGCGAGCCGTAGGCCATGTCGGCCACGAGATTGGGGTCCTTGGCCGTGCGAATGACCAGGGTCTGCGCCGCCACCTGGGTGGTTGACGCGTCGGATGCCGCGGCGGTGGCCGGGTTCCCGGTCAGGCTGGTGAGCGTCAGGAGCGACAGGGCCGTGCCGCTGATAGCCGCCCGTCGAACGATGGACATGACCGTCTCCTTTGCGGGTGGGGGGTGTGCGCCGTAGAGGCGTGGTGATGCGGTCATCAGAATCGGGGGGAGAACCACTGCCGGAATATGGTGTGGCGCTCAAACCCCCTGAACGACGGATCCGGCGGCATGAACCAGAGAAGGGAGTGCTTACACACTCCGGTTGCGCATGGTGGCGGATATGATGATCTGACTTTCGTTGCAGGAGGCGGAGTTCGCGATACCTGTGTCGTCTTGGTGAACCTCTTTCGTCCTGGGTGGGATCAGGTCACGAGGGTGTGGGCGGCTTGGACGGTGTGGCCGATGCGCCGGGTTGAGCAGCGGGCTCCGCGCAGTGCTCGCCAGAACTCCGACCCGGCAAAGGCGCGTTCGCCCGTGGCGCGCAGGCGGACGTGGTCGCGGCCGAACCGCTGGTAGTGCTCGGGCTGATCACGGTGGCGGCAGGGAGTGCGGACGGCGGCTCCGGTGCCCCGGTGGGCACGTCGGCCGGGACGAGGACCTGTCTCGTGAGGCAGACCTGCACGGTGTCGTGGGCGCGGGCCGGAGGCGCTGCCCGGCCGGAGGCCGGGGGAGAACGTCGCCGCCGTTTCCTCCGACCGGGGCAGGCCATCCCGACCCTTTGCCTCGCCGCATCGACGTGCAGGCGAAGACGGGCGGTCGGTGCCGGACCTGTTCCGGCGAAACCTCACCGTGACAGGCCCTGACGGGCCTCGGATCGGTGATATCGCCTACCTGCCCATGGTCGGCGGGTAGATCACCCGCTACAGCACCCGCCGACGGCACTCGGCGAACGGACAGCAGGCGCCGATCGCCTACGAACAGCAGTCAGCTACCCTGACACCTGCCCCGTAAAGACACGAACAGGTGTCCACCCTTCGGGGACAAGGCCCGGGCGACCTGCTCGGTGAGCCGGCTCGTGGTCTTCCGCCGACCCGGTCTCCACGACCACCGGCGCAGACACCCCGCGATCGGCCATTTCGCACCCGTCACCTTCGAACGGGGATCGATTACTCCGGCCGCCGCTGCATGACGGTCGGTGTCCACGATCAGAATGGAAGTCCACCATGACGATGGCGCCGAAAGCATGAACACGAAACGGCCGAGCCGGATTCATCCTGCTTCGCTCCGCCATCTCATTCCCCTGGCCTGGTGTTCCGTCACCACCGAAAGGGCGACGGAGCCGAAAGCGCGACGGCGTCGTTGAATTGGAGACCGTGGTGAGTTCCCGTAGTCGCCGAGGTGCTTCGGGGTGCCGCCCCGCCGCGATCTCGGACAGTGTGCTTGAAGGATCCGGGATGGACCATCACGGGCCGATCCCGGGTCTTCGGACAGGTGAAGCTGGAGAACTCCCAGGAAGTATCGGACGGACATGTCGATGCGGGAGTCCACAACCTCCCGGGCCCCGTCGGGATTGTTCTTCGTTGGTAGTCGCGGGCGGAGCTCTCGACCGAGGTGCGGAAGGTCTGGTCACTGTCATAGAGGTGTTGGAGCCGCTGCCGGTGTGTGGCGTAGTCGGGCCAGGTCCGGGCCTCGCCGCAGGTCGGAGGGTGAAGTCGGTGGCGTGCCGGAAGGCGTCGAACCAGTGGCGCCGGCTTTCGACGAATCGCCTGCCCAGTTCGAGGGCGTCGTACAGGGCGCGCTCGGGCGGTAGCTGCAGGGTGAGCCGGTGGATGATGTCGCCGACCAGGACGGTGCGGCGTGGAAAGCGGCGCGAAATCCACCGCAGAATCGCCTCGAGTTCGATGCCTTGGGGTTCTCCATGCTGACCCCGAGGAATCAGCGGTCGTGTCCCTCGAAGCTGTGCCGGTGGGCGGTCGGTGAGACTGCGGCGATCTCGGCCTTGTAGCGCCGTCTCGTCGAAGGGCCACCAGATAGGTCCGGAGCGCGACGACGACACGACCACCGTCTCCGTCCATTGTTCTCCGCCCCCGACCCTTTCGCCCACACCGGCCTCCCTCTATTGCCGACCTATTGCCGACTGTGGTCGGCGCTCACGCTGAAGGCGACCGGCCGGCTCACGGCAGGGCGCACGAGAGGACGGCGGCGCACGGCGTGCAGCGGGAGGTCCGGGACGGCGCGTGCTCCCGGGGCCGCTGCCACAGGAGAATGCCCGCCCACGTGCGGGTGGGAATTCGGCCTCGGTACCGGTTGTCAGCCGAGGGCACGGCGATGGCCACTGTTCGGCAACCCGGTGATCGACTTCTTCACCGGTGCCGTTGTCACTCCGCCCCCTGACCGGGACCGTGCTTCCATCGGCTCCTACCTGGGGTGGAAGGCCCCGGCGGTGTCCGCGACATCGAAGACAGCGTGAGGCAGCCCCTCGACCAGGTCGAACCGGCTGGTGTCGATCGTCGCCGAGCGCATGGCCGCGACGAACTCGCCCTTGTTCGACTTGTCTCCGCCCTCGGCGCGCCGGGGAACCTCCTCCCAGGACATCATGTGCGCGACACGCAGCGCCCGGCCTTTCCTGCTGTTCCGGTCGACCGGAAAACACCGGTGTCACGGCATGAACGTGCAGGTGCTGACCGTCCCGTTCGAGAGGTTGCCGTGGCCCTCCCGCTTCCGTGGAGCGGCGGCCGGCGTGCCAACGGTCCGCCTGCCGTGTCACCCGCCGAACTGAGTGGGGTCCGCACGCGGAGACGTTGCTGCGCGGTCCTGTGGCACATCCGGGGCCGGAAGGTGATCTCGCGGCAGCGGACCGGGTACGTAAGGAGAAACCCGTTGCGGCGGCCGCGGAGTACGGTCGTATCGCCGAGCGGCTTGAGCAGCCCCCAACCTCCCGCACGCACGGTCGCTGCGTGCCCGGCAGGCCGCTGCGCTGCACGCGGCCGGCGATCACGACGCCGCCGTTCGCGTGGGCCCGTTCCGCATGGCGCGCGATCCGGCAGACGGCCGTGCCCTCAACGTACGCCAGGCCCCTCGTACGACTGGTCGAGCAGCGAATTGAGGCGGACGACGCATCGATCCGCACCGTGAACGTCCTCGGGCGTCCGGCAGAGTCCGGGATTGGGCCAGGCCGGCTGGTGCTGCTGTGCGTGCCGTCTCGGAGGCGATCGGGCTGCGCAGCCCGAGTCTCGGGAGCGGCGGCGTCGCGGAACGCGGCGAGCAGGCCGGACATCGCCGGCTGTGCCGCGGTGACCTGCCGTATCACGGCGCCCACGGTCCGGACCGGTCCGTTCTCTGATCCTGCGTACGACGATGTACGGATGCCGGTTGACCAGCCCCGGCCGCGGCATCACGCCGATGCCCGGGTCCGTGACGGCGAAT
The DNA here is from genome assembly GCF_039533145.1 of Streptomyces macrosporus. NCBI lineage: Bacteria > Bacillati > Actinomycetota > Actinomycetes > Kitasatosporales > Streptomycetaceae > Streptomyces > Streptomyces macrosporus. Next base: position 92,208 of record NZ_BAAASZ010000035.1, on the reverse strand, counting down.
CCCTGCGCCGTCGTGTGGTCCTCGCTCCTCCCCCGAAGTCCAGCCCGACCCGCCGGAGAGCCGGGGAACCGAGCCCGTCGGGGGGCGTCATCTCACCGGCGCTCATGGGCCACCGCAACCGGCCCCGTACCCGGGGGCACGGAGGGAGGTTCGGATGACGGCGGGCACCCGAGGCGACACGTTGCGGATGTCAACGGTTCCTCTCCCGGCGTGCGGCGACCGGGCGTGCGGCCTGTGCCGCTCCCGTCCGGAGGTGTTCGGTTCCGCCGTCCGGCCGCAGCAGGGTCGGCTCGTACGACGCGACCGGGGCGTGCCGTCGCAGACGACGGCACGCCCCGGCCCCTTACGCACGGGCGGTCAGCTGTGGATCACGATGGATCCTTGGCTGATCGCGGTCGTCGCCGCGGCGTCGTCCGTGGCGCCCGGTTGGTTGTCGAACACGACGATGTCGCTGTCGGTGTCCCAGATCTTGATCCGGTAGGTGTCGCTACCGCCGTTCTTGTCGGCGTCCACCACCGAGACCAGGAACCTGTAGCCTCCTTCACCGTTGATCGTTCCGGTCCCCTTGTAGATCGCCTTGCTCCCGCTGACGACCAGCCAGTCGTACGACGTGGAGTGGAAGTTCATGCTTCCGGCCTTGAACTGGAACTGGGTCTGCCCGTTCGGGGTGGTGGCGCCCTTCTGGTACTTCGACACGAATCCGAACCGTCCGGGGCCGCTCACCGATGGGTCGGCGGGGTAGGAGCCCTCGGGGACGTCGATCCAGCCGCCGCCGGTGACGAAGCCGGCCGTCGGGTCGTAGACGACCACGTAGTTCGGTGAGCACTTCTTGTCGGAGGCGCCGTCGTCGTCGGTGACCGTGAGACAGATCGTGTAGATGCCGGCCGCGGTGTAGGTGTGGGAGCCGTCGACTTCTCCGCCGGTGGCCGTGGGATCGCTCGTGGAGCCGTCTCCCCAGTCCACGGAGGCGGTGTGGGTGTCGTTGGCACCCGGGTCGGTGTAATCGGCCTCCAGGGACACCGGGGTGCCGACCGCCACCGGATCCACCGGCGTGGAGACGCCGCCGATCGACGGTGCCGCGTTCGTCACCGTCAGGTCGGCGGTGTTGAACACCGGCGAGTTGACGCCGTCGTCGGTGGTGAGCTTCAGCCGGTACTCGCCGTCGTCGGTGCAGGTGACGGTGGTCTTCAGGGCCGAGTCGTCCCCGAAGGCGCAGGCCGCTCCCGCGTCCACTCCGCTGACCGGCTCGTAGGTCCACTTGTGGGTGAGAGGATCGCCGTTGACGTCACTCGCGGTCGCGTCGAGGGCGATCGCGGACCCCTCGGCCCCGGAGTAGGGGCCGCCGGGGTCGTTCTCCGGCGGCGTGTTCTTCCAGGTGGCCTTGGCCGACGCGAAGGGTTCGTTGGCGCCGCACGCCCCGTTCCCGTCGATGTCGTAGCAGGCACTGATCGAGTCGACTCCGACCGTCGTGCCGGTGTAGGTGAAGGTCGCCTTCCCCGCGGCGTCGGTGGTGTCCGAACCCGAAACGGCGTGTGCGCCCGAGGTCTGGAAGAGGATCGGCGCGTCGGGGACCGCCGGCGACTCCGCACCGATCTCGCCGAGCGTCGCGGTGACGGTGTGGTCCGTGCCGGTGTCCATGGTCGCCTCGGCCGGGGACAGATCGAGTTGGTAGGTCTTGGGTTGTGCGCCGGACCTGCACTGGGTCTCCGGATCGGGTACGAATCCCGTGCGCAGGTTGTCGACGAACGTCGCCGAGTCGAGGATGCGGTCCCCCTGGTCGAAGATGGACAGGTAGAGCGTGTGGGCGCCCGGGGTGACCTGCTTCGCGGCGGACAGCAGTGGGGTGGCTCCGTCGTAGGTGGTGCCTGCCGCGTTCTCCGCGCTGAAACCGCCGAGGCCCACCGCGTTGACGCTCACGACGTCGTTGTCGGCGTCGAAGGCGAAGTTGTTCGGAGCGCTGATCTCGCTGCCCGCCGTGGTCCAGTTGCTGTTGTCCAACTCCGCGATGAAGGCGTCGTTGAAGGGGCTTCCGACCCACTCCGGATATTCTTCGCTGTAGAACTGGAAGTCGAAACTCAGACAGTTTGCCGTCTCGGGTACCTGCAGGTCGACCTTGAAGACCGACACGTCGAAATCCGTGTTGCCCCGGACGTTGCCACCGGACAGGTCGGTCGTCTTGTCCCCTTCCGAGTTCGGGTCGTCGGCCGAGGCGGCATTGCCGCTGGTCAGAATGGTGAACGTGGATCCGTTGGTCGGAAAGTTCGACAGCGCCGAATCTCCGAAGCCGTTGGCCGCGGCACCGGGCAGACTTTCGAATCCCGCACCGACGACGTCTGTTCCCGGTCCGGCCAGGGCCGAGGCCATGGCACTCGCGTTCGAGTTGTTGTCGATGGCCGCGACGGCCGGCGAGGCCATCAGCAGCGTCGACGTTCCGGTGAGGGCCAGGACTCCGGTACCACCCACCAGGCCACGCAGCCATATCCTTCTCATGGCATGCGAAAACGTTCTCGACATGATCCCCCCAACTGCGTCGAGGGGCCGGAAAACAGTGCGCGAAAGCGCCCCACCCCTGTGAGCGAGAAACCGGCCCCCTGCGACTCGCTTGGCACCGTGGGAAGCTAGCACGTGTCCGACAATGGGGGATAGACGAGAAACACCGACCGGTGTCGCAGCGGGATCGGGGAACACATCTCTCTGCACTCGTACGCCGATTGACATTTCCCTCGCGCTCCCCCCTCACCGCTGTGAGAGAAGAAAACGCATGAATTACAGTGGCCTCTGTGAAACGAGACGCCTTCTGCGTCGGCTGGTCTCCCGCGCGTCTCGGGACGGGGGAGAGCCCGTCTCGCCCGGGAAGTGCGGCCCTGCGGGATTCAGCCCCCGAAGAGCGTGGAGGTGCAGGAACACGGTGATGGCGGAGACGGTGACCGGCGGGTGGTCCGGGTGCCGGAAACCGGACGCGATCGACCGTCTTCGGACGGCACGGCCGAATGCGCGCCCTTTCTCGACTCTTCGCCCACCGTCACTCTCAGGGGAGACGACGGGCGCGCAAGCCCCGAGAGGGAGCCGTCATGTCCACATCGCTGTACGCCTCCGTCCTGCCGGTGCACGATCATGCGGCGTGTGCCCACCGGAACCAGAGCGCGTTGCAGAAGGCTGCGAGCAGACAGGCCGAGCTGTGGCTCGGCCTTGTGTCGATCATGCGGCGAGGGCGAGGCCGTGCAGGCGGGCGACGGCCGGGCCCGCGCATCGGCGGTGGTGCCTGGTACCGGTCGGGCCGCAGCGATGACCGTGGGGGCACCCCCGGACGGAGTCTGGGGGAGTGTGTCGGCATCGGCGATGCCCTGCACGTTCGCCGAGAACCGGCAGGTGCGGCTGGAAGCGCCCACCCTGCGGTCGCGCACCGGAACCAAAGTGCCGTCCACGATCCACAGCCGATCGGTGGCGTCGGCCGGGCGAGAGACGGGCACAATTGGCCCATGATCGCTCGCTCGTGGAAAGTGTGGACGACGGCGGAGCTGGCGGAGTAAGTGGCTCCCTACCTCGAACGTACCGGCGTGGGCCGGGCGAGAGGGACATCGGGCAATCGAGGGGCGCTGCTGATGCGTCGACCAGCGGACGATGGCACCGTCGAGTTCTGGTTACTGACGTTCTGGGAATCCGAGGAAGCCATCCGGGCCTTCGCGGGTGACGACATCGGACAGGCCGTGCTGTATCCGCAGGATGCGGCCTACTTCACACGGGCAGACCAGGAGGTTCACCACTTCGACGTGATCACCGAGGGTTGAGGGCAGGACACCGCTCCACTTCGCCTGGAACGTCGGACCGTTCAGGTGGCCGGCTTCGAGCCGCGTCGTCGACGCGGGCACGGGGAGGGTCCGCCCGGGCAGTGCGGACCGTGGAGGGCGGGGTGCGAACGCCACCGGCTGTGGTCGGCCGACGGCACCTGGGAACGGCCGCCGCAGCAGGTCCAGGCCGCTGTCGCCCGTCGTCCCTGGTCGTCACCGGCGGGTGACGGGCGGACTGCATCCGGTTCGAGGCCGTGCCGGAGAGGATCCGCGTCCCGCGGCTCGGCCGGGGCAGACCGCGCACGGAACCCGACACCCTCGCCGCGGACCAAGTCCACGACGGCCCGTGCGGTGAGTGCCTGCGGCGTCGCAGTACCCGGCACACCGTCCCGGAGCAGGCCGACAGCCGGGCCGCCCGCCGGCGCCGGGATCCGCACGGTGGGCGATCCCGGTTGCGACGAGGAGCGGCGCACGGAGCGCAACACCGTCGAGCGGGCGGTCAACCGGCTCCGGCGGTCCCGGGCCGTGACCGTCCGCTACGACGAGCGCGGCCATGTCCTTCCGGGCACCGTCACCGTGGCGGCCCCGGTCGTCCGGCCCCGCGCACGATCGCCCGGACAAGTCCTGGCCGGGGCCGGATCCCGCCTTTCTATCTCCAACCTGCGTTGTTCCTAGAATGGCCAGGTGGAGGACATCGACGCGATCGCGGTGTTGCAGGATCCGGTGCGGCGCCGCCTGTACGAGTACGTGGCGGCGCAGGGCCGTGAGGTCGGCCGCAACGAGGCCGCCGAGGCGACCGGCGTGACGCGCACGCTCGCCGCGCACCATCTGGACAGGTTGGCGGAAGCGGGGCTGCTGGAGAGCGGTAGCCGCCGCCTGACGGGCCGCTCGGGGCCGGGGGCGGGCCGCCCCGCCAAGGTGTACACGCGGGCGCGGACCGAGCGGGCGGTGTCGCTGCCCGCTCGCGACTACCGCACCGCCGCCGAGCTGCTCGCCGAGGCTGCCGAGCAGGCCGGGCTGGACGCCGAGCTCTGTGCGGCCGCGCGCCGCCGGGGTGAGGCTCTGCGTGGCTCGGCGGCGCCCTGCGGCGGCCTCGAAGAGGCCATGGAGATGCTGGCCGCCCGTGGCTACGAACCGCACCTGGAGGACGCCGAGGGCACCGAGGAGACGGCTGGGGCGGCGGCACGCGTCGTCCGTATGCGCAACTGCCCCTTTCACGCCGTCGCGGAGCGCTTCCCGCCGCTCGTCTGCGGCATGAACCTCGCGCTGCTGGAGGGGCTGCTCGGTGCGGACGGTCCCGTCCGCGCTCGCATGGACGCCCGACCGGGGGAGTGCTGCGTGGTGCTCGAAGCTTCTAAAAACAATGGTGATTGACATAGAAAAGCGAGCCGTGCTGGGATGAGGCCATGACCGCATCCACGTATGCCGCCCACCTCGCCCAACTCAACGTCGCCACGCTTCGCCACCCCCTCGACGACCCGCGCATGGCGCCGTTCGTCGAGATGCTCGACCCGATCAACGCCGCCGCCGACGGCGCGCCCGGCTTCGTGTGGCGGCTGGTGGGGGAGGGGGCGGCCGACGCCACCGGCCTGCGCCCGGCCGGCGAGGACGTCATCGTCAACCTGACGGTGTGGGGGACCCAGGAGGCCCTGTGGGACTTCACCTACCGCAGTGGGCACCTGGAGGTGATGCGGCGGCGTCGCGAATGGTTCGAGCGGCACGTCGAGGCGCATCTGGTGCTCTGGTGGGTCCCCGCCGGTCACCTCCCGACTGTCGACGAGGCCCTGGAGCGGCTGGCGGACCTGCGGGCGCACGGGCCGTCCCCGCGTGCGTTCACCTTCGCCTCCTCCTACACCGCGGACGAGGCTGCCCGGCACCTTCAGGCCGTGCCGCCGGCGCGGCCCGAGCAGGCCGACCGGAGCGCGCGGCCGACGCCGGCCGGGGACGCGGCGGCGGTGTAGGGCAGGGACGCTCGGTCCGGCAGGGCGGCGGCACTGGCCTCCCCGATCGTCATGATCAACGCGACCGACCGACTCGGCGTCATCCTCCACACCTGGGCGGTTTCGTTTGGATCAGCGGACGGACCAGAGGAGGACGCCCGCGACGTGGAGTCCGGCCAGGCAGACGGTCGCGATCCTCTCGTAGCGGGTGGCGAGGCCGCGTCACTGTTCGAGGCGGTTGAGGCACCGCTCGGCGGTGGTGCGCCGCTTGTGGGTCTCGCGGTCGAAGGCCGGCGGCCTGCCGCCCCGGCTGCCGCGTCTGCGCAGGTGCTCACGGAGTGCGCGGGAGGAGTACGCCTTGTGTCCGCCCGGACCACCGCCGGCCGGATCCGGGGCCGGCCACGTCGGGGGCACCCGCGGGCGGACCGTCATCTCTATGAAGGCGGGCGCGTCGCCGGCCCGGTCGGCGGTGAGCAATGGAGGCCGGCGGCCGACAGCGGCCGATGACAGCGCCGGTCCTCGTCGGGCGGCCTCTTGCCCACGCCGGTTCGGTCAGGACCTGCTGCACCAGCAGGGTGTTGACCTGGACGAGCGCGGACTGGAACAAGTACAGCGCGGGCATCGAAGCCTCCGCACGTTCCTTGCCCGGATCGGTCGGGGTATCGCCTTTGCCGCAGTGGAGCACGGTGTTCGCGCTGTTCCCGTTCTCGACGCCCCGGAGCCCGCCGTGGATCTCGCGGCGCAGTCCGGGGCTGGAGAGGTGGTCGCAGGCGAAGAGCGTGCGGCCGGCGCGGCCGAGCTCGTAGCGGATGCGTAGGCGCTTGAACCGGTGGAGCCAGGCGAAGGTCCGCCCGACGAGCCGGCGGGTGCTGTCATGAGTGGCACCGGTTGACGTCCGGTCAGGAACCCCGGATGCCGTTTACGTGATCATCCGGGCTGTGACGAAGGCGCAGTCCCGTTCTGAAACGAACAGCAAGCTGGTCAACGAGTCGTTCGGCGGGTGGACCGAGACGTTCACCGATCCCCGACTCCGCACGGCCGTCGCCAGCCGCCCGACCTTCAACGGCACGATCATCGAGACCGGCCACCGACTCCCGCCGTCTCGCCTCCACCCGGACACGAGCCGAGGTACCTGCCAAGGCCGGCCGACCGCCTCAGAGCGGCCCCGGGAGGCGAGACAGCCGGTCGGGGTCGGCCCTGAGGACCGGTCACTTTCGCCAGAACAGGTGGTGCGTCACACCACTCGGGCTGGGCACGACCTCCAGGTGGAACCGGTCGAGCAGCTCATCGGGTGACTCCCAGAGCCGTAGTCCGGACCCGAGCTTCACCGGCGAGACCGCCACGTGCATGGTGTCGACGAGGTCGGCGTCGAGGAACTGCCGGATGGTGGTAACCCCGCCGCCGAGCCGGACGTCCTTGCCCCGCGCCGCCTCCCGCGCCTGTTCGAGGACCGCGGCCGGGTCGCCGTCGACGAAGTGGAACGTGGTGTCGGAGAGCGTGAACGAGGGACGCTTGTGGTGGGTCATGACGAACACCGGGGTGTGGAACGGGGGCTCGTCCCCCCACCAGCCGCGCCACTCATGGTCCTGCCAGGGCCCGCGCTGGGGCCCGAACTTGTTGCGGCCCATGATCTCGGCACCGATGTTGCGGGCGTAGTCCCGTGTGAAGTAGTCGTCGAGGCCCCGGCTCCCTCCGGGGTCCGTGCGCCTGGGCCAGCTTGCCGTGGCGCCGGCCCAGGCGAACAGCCTCTCGGGATCGGCATGGCCGAACGGACTCTCGAAGCTCTGGTTCTCACCGGCACCGATGCCGTCACTTGAGACGTTGAAGTTCTGGACTCTCAACAGCTGAGCCACGTGTTCCTCCAGTGTGGTCGGACAACGGTGGTGAGACTCTCCGGGCCGGAGAAACTCATCGCTGCGTCCGTGGCCGGTCGGGAAGCGGGCCACCCAGTGCCCTGACCTGCGAGGTTCGCAAGGTTCGGGCGGTCTCCTGCGGAGGAGGGGACGTCCGTCGAAGAGGCTGTCACAGACGGCGAGCGGCCCCGTGCAGTGACGCCATCTCTCGGGTTCCGGCTCGTCTTCCGTGCAGCGGCCCCAGTGAGTGACGGCCAACGAGGTGTTGCGTTCGGCGTGGCCGGTGACCTGCGGGCGTGACGGTGGTGGAACACCCGCTCCCGGACGAGGTGTGGGAGCTGTCCCAGCGGATGGCGTCGCCGGCGCCGACCCGGCGCAGGGCGGCGGTCGGCGTCGGCATGGCGACCGGGGATACGACCACCGCCGTCTGCGGCGATGGCTCCGTGAGCGCGGCATCGTGCCGCGCATCGCGCGCAGGGGCGTCGACTCCTTCAAGCGGTCGGGGTGCCACCGTTTGTGCGGGGGATCGAGGGCGCCTTTCCCCGCCGCCGGACGAGGGCCGGTGCAACGCTGCCCGCGCGGGGGCCACGGCAGTCCGGCAGCCACCGCCCCCTGCGCCTTTTCGGCGACCTCGCTGCACCGGGGACGGTGTGGGGACAGGGCCCGACCCTTGGATGTATCGGGGGGCGGGCCCTGTCCCGGGCGGATCAGCCCCAGTCGCAGCCGATGCCGTCCCCGTCGCGGTCCAAGTGCCGGCCGTACCCCGGGTCGCCCCGCCGTACCGGTGTCTTCCCGGCCGCGCGGGCCTCGGCACAGTTGGAGAAGTACACGTCCCCGCCGCCGCCCGAGGTCGACGAGCTCCCGCCGCCGCCGCTGCCGCCGTCGACGTACGTCTCGGTGGTCTCGGTCACGGTGACCGTGGGCGCGGGCTTGGGTTTGGCCGTCACCGTCCTGGTCACCGTGGGCGCGGGCTTGGCCGTCGGCTTGGCCGTGGCGGTCACGGTCGCCGTGGCCGTCACTGTCGGCCGAGGGCGCGCCTCGGTGCTCGTGTCGCCGCCGACCGCCGCGCCGCAGCCGGAGCCGAGCAGCAGCAGGCCGATCCCTCCGAACCACACCCGCTTGTACTCCCACAGGCGGCGCGGGCGCGGCGGCATGGGCGGGCCGGGCGGCATGGGCGGTTGGTTGTAGGTCATCAGACCCCCCTTTGACATGCGTGAATGTGATGGCTGTGTGCCTCGGCCGTGCGGTCGGGCAGGGTGCCCGTCTCCGGTGAGCCCCAAGGCCCTCGGAAACAAGGCGTGGACGGGCCGTGAGCGGCTGTCAGAGCGGCGCGATCCGCCTGGTGGTGGCCCCCGGGCCGGTCTCGGCCGACCGGCCGCCGTCGTGGTCGGACACACAAACCCCCGGATTGACGAACGTGTCAGGTGAGGCGCGGGATCGTGGAGGCCGATGGTGAGCCTCCCGCGCCGTTGCCTCTGCCGCCTGCGCGCGGTCGACGCTTGGCCGAGCGGAACGCGATGGCAGCAGGCTGCACCGTGTCCGGCTTCAGGTCGCCCGCGTGGGGCTTTCCTGGTGTCGCAGGACGGATGAGTCCAGTGGCCGGCCAGAGGCTTGCCGGGTGGGTCTGCTTCCGGTCGGGCTCCGCCCGACCACTCCCTGTCGTGCGGTGGCACACTACACGAGCTGGTGAGGCGTGAACTCAGTTCAATGCATAGGTAAGCATCCCCCCTCCGTCCCCACTTGTCAAACATTCAACTTGCGCCGGAGTCTGTCGAAAGAGGGCATCGCAACCGCCCGAACAAGGCGATGTGCCCGATCGGCGCCAAGGGGTGCGTCCAGGTGAACCGGGCATGCCCGAGTCTCGTTGAAGATCGACGTGTGCCGGATGTGGCCTGTGACGAGAAGGTGTTCTCCGTCTCGGCCTGAGGGGCAGTCAATGCCGAAGAAAGACCGTCACGTTGCCCGACGGGGAAGCGGCCAGGCGAGCAAAGTGGCCCTGGGGCCGGCCTCCCCGGCGCCGAGGCCGGTGTTTCCGTGATCGGGAGGCGACCGGACCGTGTGCGGGGGTCGACGGCGCGGCCACCGTCGACCCCGGTCCCGTTACCGCGCCTTGCCGGAGTCGAGGAAGCTCGGAACGACAACCGGCGCAAAGCCCCTGCGCGGTGCGGCGAGTCAGACGCGGGCGATCAGCGCGTAGCGCTCGTCCATCACCGGGCCGCCCCACAGGGCGGCGTCGCTGCTGAGGGTTCGATACGCATCTCGTTGACGAGCGGGCGCACGGTGGCGGCCAGGTCGACACCGGTGACCCGGTGCCCGGCCCCGGCGATCAGCTCCGAGAGCGATCCGGTGCCGCAGCCCACGTCCAGCACGTCGGCCGGGGCGGAGGGGAGCCAGGCGGCCAGGCGCCCGGCCCACGCGGCGCGGGCGTCGGCGGCCCGCAGGCCGTGGTCCGGCTCGTCGTCGAAGCCGGGCGCGGCGGCGTCCCGGTAGGCGGTGATGGCGGCGGTGGGGTGCGTCATCCGCCGATCCTCTCGGCCGCCACCGACAGCGTCGGCCGCTCGCCGCGGCCGCCCAGGCCCCGCTTCCAGCGGGGCCTGGGCGGCGGTCGTGCGATGCCCCTCCCGGCGGCGACCGGGCCGGTCGGGCCGCTCCGGCGAGCTTGAACAGGTCCTTCAGCGGTTCGACGACGAGTGACCGTCTCGGCCGCATTCCGAAACGATCGGTTGACAGCGGAATCGGGGCAGGGACGCTGCCGTCCGGATCGATATCGGTGTCGTGTGGGGGCACCGCCTGTGAGTGAATGCTCCTTGTCGTCCTGCCTCTGCCACCCGGGCGGATGCCACTGGGGGCGAGGGTGGGCGTAAGGAGGGGATCGTGCGCGAGGAACACGGGCGAAGAACGGCTCGGCGGGTGGCGGCGCTGCTGGTGGTCGGGGTGGTCGGCCTGGTCGGTCTGCCGGGTACCGCGACCGCGTGGCCGCTGACCGCGCCCGCGGATATCGACGGCGACGGGTACCGGGACGTGGTGCTGCCCGCACCGGGTGCGACCGTGGCGGGCGAACAGAGCGCCGGGGTGGTGGTGGTGCTGTACGGCTCGTCCACCGGGGTGTCCGCGGAACGCCGGGTGGTGGTGACGCAGAACTCCGCCGGTGTGCCCGGGGGTGCGGAGGCGGGCGACCGGTTCGGTTTCTCAACGGCACTGGCGGACCTGGACCGGGACGGCTACGCGGATCTGGTCGTCGGAACACCCGGCGAGGACCTCGGCACCGCCCGCGATGCCGGCATGGTATCGGTGCTGTGGGGCGGCACGTCGGGGTTGTCCGGTGGCGCGAACCTGCCGACCTCCACGGAGACGGGGTGGGGCGCCGGCCAGGACGTGGCCGCTGCCTCCGACCCCACCGGGGCGCAGGTGCTGATCGCGAACTACAACTTCGCCACCCATCTGACCGGCCCGTTCACCCGGTCCGGCGGGGTGGGCGGGTCCGTTCTGCACGACGAGGTCGGGTGGATGGGCACCGTTGCGTTGGGGGACCTGAACAACGACAAGACCGCCGACCGTGTGATCGTCACCGGCCGGGCGGGCGGCCACAGCGGCGGCCTCGTCCACGTCGACTCCGACCCCGGCGACCTCGGCCGGACGCGGTCGGCCGTCGACGGACTCAGCGCCGCCGTCGGTGACGTCAACGGCGACGGCTACGGCGATCTCGTCGTCGGCGACCCGGACGAGCCGACCGCGGAAGGCCCGGTCGGCCACCTCGGCGGCGCGGTCCACGTGTGGTTCGGCTCCATCGGCGGTGTGGACCACGATGCGTCGCCGACGACCATCCACCAGGACACCACCGAAGTACCCGGCGTGGGCGAGCGCTACGACTACTTCGGCGCCGCGGTGGCCGTCGCCGACCTGGACCAGGACGGCGTGGGCGACATCGTGGTGGGGGTACCGGGCGAGGCCCTCGGCAGCATCGGAGGCGCCGGCAGCGTGGTCGTCGTCCCCGGCCGGCGCGCCGGTCGGTTGGGGCAGGGCGCCTACGGCTTCTCCCAGGACACCGCCGGTGTGCCTGGTGGATCCGAGGCGGGCGACTTTTTCGGCAACACGGTCGGGGCAGGAGACCTCGACCGCGATGGCCGTCCCGAGCTGCTGGTCGGTGCCGCCGGCGAGAACGACCTGCAGGGCGCGGCCTGGGTCATTCCAGGCGGCACGACCCGCCCGCTGTACTCCTCCGGCCTCATGTTCACCACCAGCGCGCTCGGCCTGCCTGCGCAGTCCGGCACCCGGCTGGGCGGCGACACGCTCTGGTAGGAGACCGCCTCGTCACCCACTGCCTGATGTCGAGGCAGGCGACGGACCCGTCCGGCGTGCGCCGCGCCACGCCGGGAACAACGCGGTGGTCTTCTCGATCTTCTGCTCGCCGGCTCCGTTGCCGGCTTGAGGGATTGTCGTCTTGAGGGCATCGCCGCCCCGCATCAGCGGGGCGGCGATGTGTCTTCGTGGAGGGCGCTTCAAACAGCGATCAGTGCTCGGCGCCCGAGAGGCCCTGGGCGAAGCCGCCGTCGACGGGGAACTCGACGTTGGTGGTGAACGTGGCGTCGGCGGCCAGGAACAGCGCGGCGGCGGCGACCTCCTCCACCGTGCCCATGCGCTTGAGCGGCGTGGTCTGGGCTCCCTGCTTCTCGAACCCCGCGCGCTCCTCGGCGGTCATGCTCGGGACGCCCATGGTCGGAGTCCTGATGTAGCCGGGGGCCACGGCGTTCACACGGATCCTGCGAGGCAGGAACTCGGCGGCGAGGACGTGGGCGAAGGCGCGCACCGCGTCCTTGGAGCCGGCGTAGGCGCTCAGGCCGGGGAAGACCAGGTCGTTGGCGACGGTGGTGAAGACGATCGCGCCGCCGTCGTTGAGGAGCGGCGAGAGGCTCTGCACGGTGAAGAAGGCGCCCTTGGTGTTGATGGCGAAGGCCCGGTCCCAGGCCTCCTCGGTCACTTCCTCGAGCAACTGCACCTCGGCGAAGCCGTGGTTGACGAACAGGTGGTCGACCCGGCCGAGCTTCTCCTGCGTGAAGTCGGCGAGGGCGCGGATGTCGGCCATGCTCGCCGCGTCGGAGCGCACGACGTGTGCCCGGTCCGACGTCACCTCGGTGCGCGCCTCTTCGATCTTCTTCTCGTTGCGGCCGGTGAAGACGACCTTGGCCCCTTCGTTCACGAGCCGCTTGACGATGGCCAGACCCATTCCGTGCGTCCCACCGGTGACGACCGCCGTCTTGCCCTCGAACCTGCTCATCTTCGACTCCCTGGTCTGGTGTGGTGCGTGGGTAGGTGTGCGCGCCGGTGACCACCGGCGCCCGTCAACCCTGGGAGCCGGGCCTTGCGGCGTTCTTTCGGTCCGCTTTCACGCCCGCCCGAGCCGGCTGGCATCCGCTGTCACGGTGGGCTGCGCCGCAGGTCGGGGCGGCGCAGCCCACCAGGCGATGACCGGCGGCGTAATACGGTGTTCCCATGCGTTTCGGGGTACTGGGGCCGCTCGCCGTCTGGTCCGACGACGGGGCACCCGTGGCGGTGCCGGAATCGAAGGTCCGCGCTCTGCTGGCGGATCTGCTGACGGCGCCCGGGCAGGTGATCTCCGCCGACCGACTGATCGACGACCTGTGGGACGCCACCCTGCCGGCCAACCCCTCGGGCGCCTTGCAGACCCTGGTCTCCCGCCTGCGTCGCGTGCTCGCACGGGCCGGAGCCGCCGAGACGGTGCTCCATCGCGCCCCCGGCTATCTGCTCGCGGTGGCGAGCGAAGAGGTGGACACCGGCCGGTTCGCGGCGCTCACCGCACGGGCCCGTACCGCCGCGGGCCACCGGGAACGGGCCGACATCCTGGCGGACGCCCTGGCGTTATGGCGGGGCCCCGCGTTCGCGGACTTCGCGGACGAGCCGTTCGCGCGCGCGGCGATCGCCCGGTGGGAGGAGCAGCGGCTGCTGGCCCTGGAGGAACAGGCGGAGGCCCGTCTGGAGCTGGGCGACCACGGCCTGCTCGCGGGCGAACTGGCCGACCTGGCGAGCCGCCACCCTCTGCGGGAGCGACTGCGGGCTGCCCACATGCGAGCCCTGTACGGTGCGGGCCGGGCGAGCGAGGCCCTGGACAGCTATCTCGACCTGCGCCGGCGCCTGAACGAGGAGCTGGGCCTGGACCCGAGCCCCGAACTGACCGCACTGCACCAGGGGATCCTGCGCCAGTCCCCCACTCTGCGCCGCCCGCCGGGCCCCGCCGGCGCAGGCCCGCGGGGACCGCGTACGGGGCACTCCCTCGCGCAGGAGGGGCCGGCCCGCGCGGGGGAACCGCGTACGGGTGCCCCCGCGGTCCACCGCCCCCGCACCAACCTGCCGACGGTCGTCACCGATCTGATCGGCCGCTCCGACTCCGTCGACGCGTTACGCGCCCGCGTACGCGTGAGCCGCCTGGTCACGCTGACCGGTCCCGGCGGCGTGGGCAAGACCCGCCTGGCCGTGGAGGTCGCGGCCCGGCTCGCCCCGGAGTACCGGGACGGGGTGTGGCTGATAGAGCTGGCGACCCAGGCACTGACGGACCCGTCCGGCGACGAGCCGGCCGAGCTGGTGGCGGCGACACTCGGCGTACGCGACGACACCGGCTCCGGCTCCCCGCCCGGCGGCCGGCCGCACACCCTGCTGGACCGGCTCACCGACGCGCTGCGCGGCCGCCGTCTGTTGCTCGTCCTGGACAACTGCGAGCACGTGATCGAGGCGGCGGCGGGCCTCGCCCGGGCGCTGCTGCGGCACGCCCCGGGCGTCCACATCCTCGCCACGAGCCAGGAGCCGCTGGACGTCGCCGGTGAACAGGTGTGGCCCGTCCTGCCGTTGGACCTGCCCGATCCGGCCGCGCCGGCCGCGGACCTGGCCCGCTCCAGCGCGGTGCGGCTGTTTCTCGCCCGCACCCGGGCGACTCTTCCGGATTTCGAGCTGACCGACGACAACGCCTGGGCGGTGGCCGCGGTCTGCCGCCGCCTCGATGGCATCCCGCTCGCCCTGGAGTTGGCCTCGACGCGCGTCCGGGTCCTGGGCGTGCACCAACTGGCCGAGCGCCTCGACGACCGGTTCCGGCTGCTCACCACCGGCCGGCGGGGCGCGCCCGCCCGCCAGCAGACCCTGCGCGCGATGATCGACTGGAGCTGGGATCTGCTGACGGCGGCCGAGCAGACGGTGCTGCGGCGGCTTGCCGTCCACGCGGACGGCTGCTCACTGGAAGCTGCCGAGGCCGTCTGCGCCGGGGACGGCGTCAAGCCGTCGGAGGTGCTGGACCTGCTCGCGCGTCTCGTCGACCGTTCCCTGGTGTTCGTCACGCACGAGGCGTACGGGCCGCGCTACCGGCTCCTCGAATCGGTGGCCGCGTACTGCCTGGAGCGGCTGCGGGCCGGCGAGTACGACCGGGTGCGGCGCACCCATGCCCACTATTACGCGTCCCTGGCCGAGCGCGCCGACTCCTTCCTGCGCGGTGAGCGTCAGCAGCAGTGGCTGCGCCGCCTGGACGCGGAGACGGCGAACGTGCGCGCCGCGCTCGACGGCGCCGCCGCTGACGGCGACGGCCGCCTGATGCTGCGCCTCACCCGGGCGATGGTCTGGTACTGGTTCCTGCGCGGTCGGCTCAGCGAGGCTCGGCGCTCGCTGACCCGGGCCCTGGACGTGGCAGGTGCCCTCGCCTCCCATCAGGCCGCCCACACCGACGTCGACTGCGCCCAGGCGGTGGCATGGCGCACCGGGATGAGCCTGCTGTCCGGCGACCCGGAGGGGCTCGTGGGCCACAGCCGTCACGCGCTCGCCCTGTACGAGGACATCCGTGACCCGCGGGAACGCACCAGAGCCGGCTGGTTCCTGGGCTTCGCCGTCACCCGGTTCGGCGACCAGGCCGTCGGCGAGGAGCTGCTGGACCGCGTACTCGCCGAGTCCCGCGCGCTGGGGGACCGGTGGGGCATCGCCGCGGGGCTCGGCACGCGCGGCATGCAGACGTACGTATGCGGGGACCTCGGCTCGTCACGCCGGGTCGGTGAGGAGAGTCTCGCGCTGTTCCGCGAGGTCGGCGACCGGTGGGGGCAGCTCCAGGCGATGGCGGTGCTGGGGCGGGTCGCCGAGATCGAGGGCGACTACGCGGAGGCGGGCCGGCTGCACCGCGAAGGGCTGCGCGTCGCCGAGGAGCTGGGTCTGTGGACGGACGTCTCCATGTGCCTGTCCGAGCTGGGCCGGATGGCGCTGCTGACCGGGGACCACTCCCGGGCCGACGAACTGCACGAGCGCGGCCGGCGTCTGGCCGTCGAGCAGGGCGACAAGCCCGCCGAGGAGTACGCCGAGATCGGCCTCGCCCTGAGCGCGCGCCGGCAGGACAGGCTCGACGACGCGGAAGGCCGGCTGCGCCGCTGGCTGGAATGGAACCGGCAGTTCGACGCGGCGAACGGCGCGGCCCTTATCCTGGCCGAACTCGGCTTCATCGCCGAGCTGCGCGGCGACGCGGAGGCGGCGCTCGCCCGGCATCGGGAGGGGCTGGCGGCCGCCCGCGCCACCGGCGATCCGCGCGCGGTCGCCCTGGCTTGGGAAGGACTCGCCGGCGCCCGGGCCCTTGCCGGACGGCACGAGCACGCCGCCGTCCTGCTGGGTGCGGCGGCAGCGGCGCGCGCGTCGGTCGGCGCGCCGCTGCCCCAGGGCGAGCGGAGCGACGTGGACCGCATCGAGTCCGCAGTGCGCACCGCCCTGGACGACGCCGCGTTCTCGGCGGCGTACGAACACGGCGGCACGCTCAACGCAACCGCCCCGGACCTTTCCTAGCGGACGCCCGGACTTCGCCTGGGCGCGTGGCGCCTCCCCGCGCCCTCGGAGCCAGGCCGGAAAAGACTCAGGGTCACCCACATGGCCCATCGGAGAGATCCCATCGGCGGACCCGTGATCCGGACTTTTCGCACACCTGGGTAATCGCTGCCTCGAGAGGTGCATTGAGGTGGCGGTAGGTACCACCATCGCAAGGGGCATCGCATCGAGCGTTCCCCGATCCGTGATCCGGACCTTGTTCGATCACATGTCGTCGGCCATGACCGCCGTCTACGCCAAGCTCCACGGCAAGACGCTCCGGCGGCACCGGGAGAACGCCTCGAGGTCTACCACAACGGGCAGGAGGCCGAGATCGCCGCCGACCACCCGCTCGCCGGGGCGGCCTGGGCGAAGACGAGCCCGGTCCGCGTGAAGGTGGCGCTGCCCAACGGCTACCGCGGAGCCCTGGCGCAGACCGGCTGCGAGTACGCCGCCCCCTGCCTGGACTGCCGGTTCTCCACCACCACCGGCGACTTCGCCCGGCAGCACCGCCGACAGCGGCGGGGGACCGGCGAACTCGTCGCCCTGGCCGAGGAAGCCGGGCTCGTCCGGGTCGCGGAGAAGAGCCGCCGCACTCTCGGCAAGCTCGACACGATCCTTGGTGCTCTCGACGGGACCGCTGAGAACCGGAGCGTCGGCGGCCAGGTGGAGGACGTCGATGCTGGCGTCGCGGCGAACGCGCCCGCCGCGACGCCGAGAAGACCACCTCGGCAGCCCAACGCACCGGCAGCCGCCCCGCCTT
>NZ_BAAASZ010000035.1:61590-74998 GCF_039533145.1 Streptomyces macrosporus | reverse complement strand
CCGCGAAGGCGGGGCGGCGTTTCGAGACCCTGGCTGTACGCCCAGTCCGACCTCGTGGCCGCCATCCGGCGACTGCGAGGCCGGCGGCCCGCCGGCGAGCGGACCGGCTCACGGCCGGTGCCGGTCGCATTCGTCCGGCGACGGCCGGAGACCGCGCTCGCACGGATCAAGCAGCTGCGAGAGGAGAACAGCCTTTGCCAGACGCCTTGAGACCGCGTACGGCGGGATACGCCGCCTCCGTGGCCACGGCCGTCCCTCGGTTGGCTTGGGGTCGGTTGACGGAATCCCGCCGACTCTTCGTGATCGGTCGGGAGCTTTGTCGTTTCCGGCGTCTGGTGCCGCGCTACCTGGGCGTCAACACACAGAACTCGTTGCCGTCGGGATCGGCCATCGCCACCCGGCTGCCCTCGCCCTGGCCGGTGTCGATTCGAGTCGCACCGAGGGAGAGCAGACGCTCGACCTCTGCCTGCCAATCACCGTGGACAGGCGGGGCGAGGTCGAAATGCAGCCGGTTCTTGCCCGTCTTCGGCATCAACGGCGGACCACCCCACGTGATCTTCGGACCGCCGTGCGGCGAGCGGATCGCGGTCTCCTGGTCCTGATCCCAGACCAACGGCCACCCCAGCGCTTTGCTCCAGAAGTACCCGACTTCCTGCGAACCGTCGCAGGCCAGCGCTCCGATGAAGCCGCAGTCGGAAAGGAATGTGTTGCCCGGCTCGATGACGCAGAACTCGTTGCCGTCGGGATCGGCGAGCACCACGTGACCGTCCTCCGGGTCTTGCCCGATGTCGATGTGCCGTGCACCGAGGTCCAGCGCCCTGGCCACCGTCCGCTGCTGGTCCTCCAGGGATGTACTCGTCAGATCGAAGTGCATCCGGTTCTGGCTGACCTTCTGTTCCCGGGTCGGAGGAAAACGGATTCGGAACCCGGTGTCGTCGCCGGGCAGGAGCATGACGCCGTCGTGTGGATCGTCGACCATCTCCCAACCCAGGAGCCCGGACCAGAACTGCGCGAGACGCAGCGGTCGGCTCGCATCGAAGCAGACCGCGAACAGTTGAGAAGTCATTTCCCGTGCGTCTCCGATCCGTTGACCTACCGTTGTCGACAGGGGGTGCCGTCGACCCCGCGAACGCGAAGCATAAGGGCGAGCCGGTGTCACCCGCAGTCGAGTTTCGACGGCAGCCGGAGCGATCGGCGGCGCTCGCGACATCACGTATCCGTTCATGGGTGCTGCCGAACGGCACACATCCACCCGGCCTCGATGGCCGGGGCCACGCGGCGGCTGAGCGGTGCCCGGCGGGGAACGATCACCTGCCCCACGCGAAAAGACCCTCGAACTGCCGAGTCGCGTCTGATCGGACCCACTCGTGGGCACCCTTGACCAGCACTCCGTGGCGGACATGTCCACCACGCAAACGGGCGGCTCGGACATCACGACCGCCCGCTGAGCCGCACGTGGTTCAGGCACCGGGCCCGGTCTGCCTCATGTCGAACCCCGCCGGCCGACCGCCGGCCGCCCGTGTCATGTCCGGACCGGTTCGGCGTACACCACCAGGTTGCGCTGGTAGCCGCCGCGTTCGCGGTCGTACGGGGGCGCGCAGGTGATCAGGGTCAAAACCGGCCGCCCGTCGCGCCGGAACACCTCGGCGGGCAGCCTTTCCTTGTCCACCACCTCGCGGGCCGTCACCTCGTACCGCACGGGGGGAGCGTCCTCGCGTGCGACGGCGATGGTGTCGCCCGCGCGGACCTCGTACAGCCTGGCGAAGGCGCCCAGGTCACCGGTGCGATCGTCCACGTGGCCGACGAGGACGGCCGAGCCGGCCGGTGCGCCCGGCGGCGGACCGTGACGGTACCAGCCGACCGCGTCGGCGTCGTCGGGGACTTCCACCGTGCCGTCGGCCGCGACGCCGACGGCCTCGATCGGGGCGTCGAGGGAGACCCGCGGTACGCGCACGTCCAGCGGTTCCGCCCCGGCGTACGACCGTGGGGCGCCCCGGGCGTCGGCCCGGCCCGGTTCCGTCCCGGCCGGGCTCTGCGCCGCGGGTCCGGCCGTCGGGGGGCGGGCGCCGAACTCCGAGGGCTCGGCGGTCCCGGCGGGCCGCAGCGTCCAGGCGAGCGCGGCCAGGACCGCGGCCACCGCGACGGCCACGCAGGCCGCCGCGGTGGCCGCGGCGGGGCGGCCCTCCGGACCTGCGGCTCCGCTCGGTCCGCACAGTCCTCGTGGTCCGAGTGGTCCGAGTGGTCCGCGCGGGCCCGGGAGGCCGTGCCCGGGCCCGCGGTCGCCCTCTGAGGGAGCGTCCATGGTCGTCAGTCGCTCCGGGGGTGCCGGCGGCGCGCCGCCAGCAGACCGGCGACCGCGACGGCGCCCGCGGTGCCCCAGACGAGCCAGGCGGTGGCGGACTCGTTGTGCGCGGCCATCGCGCCGCTCTCGCCCGCGTCCACGCCGCCGGGCGCGGTCTCCATGCCGCCGATCGTCTGGGTCTTCAGGGCCAGGTTGTCGTCCTCGGCGCTGCCCCAGGCGTAGACGATGGTGGTCGTGCCCTCGGCGAGGTTCAGGTCGGCGGGGCCGATCGCGACGGTGTCGGTCCCGGCCAGGACGACGTCGGCGCTCACCGTGCCGGCGGGCACCTCCAGCGATTTCTCGTTCGGGTTCGTCAGTCGCTCGACGACCGGGGTGCCGTCGGCGCGGACGTCCACCGCCGGTGCGGCGGCCACGTGGCGGACGGTCAGCCGGGACTGGCCGGCCGGGATGTCGGAGACGTCGTTGACGAACGCGGTGAGGGTGGGGTCGCCCTGTTCGGTCAGGTGGGCGGCCACCGTGGCGTTCGCCCCGGCCGGGACGTCGATGCTCTTCCGGATGGCGGGGTTCCCGTCGGGTCCCTCACCGTCCGCGAAGACCTCGATGTCGTAGGTGCCCGCGGGGAGGGATTGGGGTTCGGTCAGGGTGCCGGGCTTGAAATCGGGGAGCAGTTCCTCTCCGTTGGCGTACACGTCGACGGTGAGGCCGGGTACGCCGTGGAACACGGACACGGAGGCCGTGTCGCGGTTCTCCGCGGGCACGGCCGCCGCGGCGGGCACAGCCGCCGCGAGCGCCAAGGCGCAGGTGCCGGCGGTGGTGGCGGTGACGATCTTCCTGCTGTGCGAGTTCATCGTGGGGACTCCCTTCGTGGGGACCGCTGCTCGGTGACGGGGGTTGCCTCCTGTTCCGGGCGACCGTTCCTGTGGGGGATGCACCGTGCGGCAGAGTTCCCCGCCGGTTCCGCACCGGCGTTCGGTGCCTGCTGCGGTGCCTGATGCGATGGCTGGATTCGAGCGCCGGCGTACTGCCACGCGACGCCGCTGTGGATGTCGCTGTCGCTGGTGAGGGCGGACCGGTCGGGTCCGGCTCGCCGGCTCCGGCCGCCGAGAGGCGGTCCCGGTGCTCCTCCCGAACTACCCGTTCGGGTGGCGTCTGAGCCAGTATGAGATGCCGTGGGGCGGGTCGCCACTTATCCGCCGGTACACCCGAATGCGGGCATGGGCCGGCCCGTCGGGAAGCCGAGAATGACGCCGGAAATGACGTCGGGCATGTGGAAGGCCGGAATGGTGGCGGGACCGTTCCGGCGGGGCGACGAAGCCCCGCGGGGAACGGTGCGCCGAGCGCCGTGTCGGAGCTGGAGGCGGGGTTTCCGCCGATGGCCGCGCTCGGTCGCCGAGAGTGTCCCAGCGGTCACCGGGGCCAGGCCCGACAGACCGTTACCCAACAGTCCGGCGATCCCCGCAGCGGAGACGCCGAGTGAGTTTTCGGTTCGCTTGTCTCCGTTTTTGCGGCGGTTGCGGCAAGAAACTTCCCGCAGTGCCGCGCCCTTTCCCTGTCGATATGACACCGGCGGCAGTCGGCCACCTGCTCGACATTTGCCTTCGTCCGGGAATGCGCCGTCTCGATGAGGTTCTTCGGAGTGGCCTGATCGGGTGACGAGCGGGGTCGCGTAACGAGCGAGGCCCCGGGTGGTCGGTCGAGGTGTCCGACGCCTCAACCGAGCAGCCCGAGGGTCTCATTGGTGGCCCGTCCTGCCGCACGCGCTCGTGGAGTGGGTCACGATGCTCACCGTCACCCGCGAGGGTGACCGCCGCTGCACGCTCCGCCCCTCCCGGCGAGCCCTGGCCGCACTCGCGTACCTGTGCGAGCACATCACCCTCGCCAAGATCGCCGCGGGCTTCCGGATCGGCGGAGCCACCGCCCACACCACGGTCCGCACCCGGCACCTGTCCCGCGTCATGGCCGGTCTGGGGGCGTCGCCCGGCCGAAGGCCGCGAAGGCCGGGGGA
The DNA here is from genome assembly GCF_039533145.1 of Streptomyces macrosporus. Classification (NCBI taxonomy): domain Bacteria; kingdom Bacillati; phylum Actinomycetota; class Actinomycetes; order Kitasatosporales; family Streptomycetaceae; genus Streptomyces; species Streptomyces macrosporus. Next base: position 70,691 of record NZ_BAAASZ010000035.1, on the reverse strand, counting down.
GTGGACGATCCCGCACACCGGCCTGGCCGCCGTCCGACGCACCGGACGGGACCGCAGGCGGCCCCGCACCGCCCTCGGACCGAGGGGATCAATGTGGGCCATACGTGCTCAACCGGATAAATCCGCCACACGCAAAGTCCCTGCTCCTTGCCCCCGGGGGATGCACCCCAATGGCCTCAAACCCGGCTCTCTGTCGAGCACGTCGCCATCACCGCCCTTAGCGTTGTCGCTAGACGGAGGATCCGTCGTGAATCAATTCGGACGAAATTCGTCACGACCAGAGTGGACACGGCGAACTCTCCCGGTAATGCCGCGGGCCTTCTCGTACGTTCTCGCCCGCGATCCCCGGACCTGCTCGGGTGCCCTGCCGTCTGTGAACCGACCCAACGCGTCGCCGTCCGGCGGCAGCGGCGTCGGACGAAGCCTGGGCGACCCTGACTCTGTCCATTCCCACAAACACGGAGGCGACCATGGGCTTCGCCGGCCGACCCTTCACACTCCTCGCCGTCGCGGTTCTCGGCGGCTCTGCCGGACTCGCTCTCATCGGATCCGCGTCGGCCGACGTGGTCCCGCAGAAGACGGCCGCGCCTGCGGCAACCCACCCTGCCGACGATCCCTCGGAGAAAAGCCGCACCATCCGCGTGGAAGCCCGGCTGCGAGTCGGCGAAGAGCTGGATCTGGGCGCAACGGGCCGCAGCGTCGGCGACCAGTTCGTCTTCAGCGGGAATCTGGTGTCGACCGAGGGACCGGAGGAACGCTTCGTCGGACGCTTCGGCGGGTTCTGCGTCATCACCGACCTCGAACGCAACGCGGGACACTGCTCGTCGACCGCGGTGCTGCCGGAAGGACAGATCACCGTCCAGGGCGAGCAAGCCGGAATTCCGGTACCGAGCCCGGTCGTCAACGCGATCACCGGAGGCACCGGGGAGTTCCGTAAGGCGCGTGGCCAGGTGACACAGCGGGTGTTGACGCCGGCGACCTGGCAACTCACGTTCGAAGTTCTCGATGTGCAGCCTCATCGGAACGGGGACGGTCGCAGTCCGTCCGAGGTGCCGATGCCCATGCCTCCGTCCTTCCCCGGCAAGTAGCCGCGCCAGGCGTCGACGCCGCCCGGGATGCGGTGGCGAGAGCAGCGGTTCCCGCCCGCGCCGTATCGGACGGTCCCTGTCATGGGCCCGTCCCGGTCATCGGCCATGGGGCCTTCGGCGCCCCACCAGGCGGAGGCGCGTCGTTTCGGATCAATGTCGACACGGTCGCCGGCCGTGAGGTCCGAGAAGTCGGGGACAACGCGAAGCGCCTCCGCGACCCGCACCAAGCACCACACAGGGAGACGTCGTGATCAAGAACTTCCGCGCACCCATAGGCTGGGGCGTCGCCCTGGCCGCCGCCACGGCCGTCACCGTCACGGTCGGCGCAACCACCGGTGGCCCGCCGAACCCGATGCCGGCCGACCCGCAGACCCGCCCGACGGCCGGTCAGGAGAAGGAACCGCGGACCGAGCCTCAGGCGACAGAGCACCGACGGATCGCCTCATCGGTCCTGGGCAGGGACCTCAAGTTCACACTCACCGCTCTGAGGTCGCGGACCGATCCGTTCGCGGCATCCGTGCGCCTCCAGGTTTTCACCTTCAGGAACGGTGCGTGGAGAGAATCGGACCGTGCTCTGGTCGGCGAGGTGGACGCCTGGTTCTGGTTCCCGCTGACCGGCCGTCACGCGGTGTGCGAATTCTCCACCGCCGGCACGGAGCCCGCACCGGTTGCCGTCAGCCTGCTGATCACGCCATCGATCGGCTGCTCACCGACCGAGAACTTCCGGATCGAGAACGGACAGATCATCCCCGCCTGACAGCGTGGCCATGGGCGCCGATTCCGGCGGTAGAGAAGGAGCGTGGTAGGTATGGCCCGGAATCGCCGACTGATCCTGAGCTCGCCGTCCAGAGTCTGGAGCCTGCTGTCCGACGGCCACCGCTACGGGGAATGGGTCTCGGGAACGCAGCAGGTCCTCGCCGCGGACCCGCACTGGCCAGGGGTGGGCGCCCGCCTGCAAGTCCGAGTCGGCGTCGGTCCTCTGGCCCTCGACGACACCTGTGTCGTACGCATCTGTGAGCCGCAACGCCGTCTGGAGTTGGAAGCGAAGGCAGACCCCTTCGGTGCGGCCCGCATCGCCATGAACTTGATCCCCTGGGGCGAGAACACTCTTTTCGTTCTCGACTGGCATCCTCTGCGGGGGCCCGGCATCCGGATGCACGGGCTCCCTGTGGACTACATCGTCTCGATCCGCAACGGCATGATGCTGACGAAGCTGGCCCGGATTGCGGTGCGTGAGCATCGCGGCAGCGTCGGTGGCGCTCTACAGAGCGCCCGGAGCGGGTGAGAGGCCGTACGCCGTATCGGGTTGGATGCACGGGTGAGTCGCTTACGCACGAGGTCGATCATCGCGAAGTGGATCATGATCTCGGAGCGGTGGGGGTGGGCCTCGTCGTCGCGGGCGAGGCGGCGGTGGTGCACGAGCCGGCCGAAGGTCCGCTCGACCACCCGGCGCCGCGGGATGCCCTGGAGTCCCTTCCGGGTACGGCCGACGATGACGGCCTTGTCCCTGGTCTCCATTTCCTCGTCGCGGTTGGTCCACAGGTGGGAGACGCCGTTGTGGCAGTCGCTGTGCGAGCCAGGGGCGAACATCATGCGGCGCACGGCCGGATGGACACCGTCGGCGCCGATCACGGTGTCGAATGTCTCCACAGTGCCGTCACTGAAACGGGCCCGGACCTCGCTGTCGTGATGTTCGAGCGCGGTCGGTGCCCCCCAGCCTCTGTTCCACGGCTGGGGGACATGGGCGAGGAGAGCACCGATGAGGGGGCCTCGGTGGGCCGGCCTGTGAGTACCGACGTTGAGCGTCGCCGCTCGGGGCAGCGGGCGGCTCCCCAGGCGCAGGGATATCGTCGGCGCGGGGAGACTCACCGCGTCGCTCAGTGCTGAACAGGTTCGTTGATCGGCTTCTGGCCGCGCAGCAGGAACCAGGCGACGGCGGCGGCGAGGAGCAGCAAGCCGGCGCCGACGCCGGCGGCAAGAGCCACTCCGTCGACGAAGGACGCGCGTGCCGCCTGCAGCAGCGCGGCGGCCGCGTCGCCCGGCATGTGCGCAGCGGCCACGACGGCTCCGGCCAGCGACTCGTGTGCCGCCTCCGGAGTTCCGGTCGGCCCGGTGAAGTCCTGGTAGATGTTGGTGACGACGGACCCCAGCAGGGCGATGCCCAGAGCGGTGCCCAGTTCGTACGCCGTCTCCGAGACCGCGGAGGCGGCGCCGGCCTGTTCCCTGGGGACGGCGGTGAGGATGACGTCGGAGGTGATCGTGAACGACAACCCCGCGCCGAAGCCGACGACCAGCAGGGCGGTGCCGAGCAAGGGATAGCCGGTGGACTGGCCGAGCGTGGTCAGCACGGCCAGGGCCAGGCCGATCACCGCCAGGCCGCTGGAGACGACCGCGCGCACCGAGAAGCGGCGTGCCGCGGCGCCGGCGACCAGACCGGCCACGACCGCGCCGACGGCGGCCGGCAGCTCGGCGATGCCCGCTTCGATGGGTCGCCGGTCCTGGACCAGCTGCAGGTACTGGGAGAGGAAGAACAGCAGCCCGGACAGCCCGAGGATGGTCAGCAGGTTCGCCAGGACGGCACCGCTGAAGCCACGGCTGCGGAACAACCGGACGTCCACCAGCGGGATGGGCAGGCCGCGCTGGCGCCGGACGAACGCCCAGAGAGCAGCCGCGCCCAGCAGGCCTGCCACGAGGGTGGGCCAGGTGAATCCGTCGGCGGCGCCCTCCTTGATCGCGTAGACGACGCCGCCCATACCGATCAGCGACAGGAGGACACTCGGCAGGTCCCACGGCCCCGGCGAGGGGTTGCGCGACTCCGGCAGCATCCTGGCCCCGACGAGGACCAGCAGGGCCATCACCGGCAGGTTGATCAGGAACACCGAGCCCCACCAGAAGCGCTCCAGCAGCAGGCCGCCGACGATGGGGCCGACCGCCATCCCCGCCGAGGCGGCGGCGCTCCAGATACCGATGGCGAGACTGCGCTCACGGGGATCGAGGAACAGGTTGCGGATCAGCGCGAGCGTGGAGGGCATCAGCGTGGCGCCGGCGACACCGAGCAGTGCCCGGGCGACGATCATCATCTCGGGCGTCTGCGCGTAGGCGTTGAGCGCCGAGACCAGCCCGAACCCGGTGGCCCCGATCAGCAGCAGACGCTTGCGGCCGATACGGTCGCCCAGACTGCCCATGGATATGAGCAGGCCGGCGATCACGAACGAGTAGGCGTCGCCGATCCACAGCAGCTGGGTGCCGGAGGGCTGCAGATCCTCACCGAGGTAGGGCGTGGCCAGACCGAGAACGGTGGCGTCCACCGCCACGAGCAGCACGGCGAGGACCAGGACGCCCAGGGCGAGCCAGCGGCCGGGGGCCCGCTGTGTGCTGCCCTGCTCGGCCGAACGCAGAGCGCTGGTCATGATCCGTCCCTCCGCATCGCGCCGCCGAGCAGCAGCTCGACGATCATGTGGGTGAAGTCGTTGCGGGCCACCCGGCCCTCGGCGACGGCCCAGCTGCCGGCGGCCAGCAGGCCGTAGAGGGCCTCGGTGAGCCACGTCGCACTCAAGTCGATGCGGAACTCACCGCTCTCCTGACCCCGGCGGAACAGGTTGGTGAGCCGCTCGTCGATGCGAAACCAGCCCGCGTTCTGCTGCTCGCCCTCGAAGAGCTGGTTCTCGGAGTAGAGGAAGGCGAGCAGGCCTGCACAGGATTCGGCCTCGCGGACCAGGCGGCGCACCGCGTCCGCGGCCGCTCCCTCCTCAAGGCGAGCCGCATCCAGGGCCGCCTCGCACTCGGCGATGCCGAGGTCCTCCAAGGCGCGTACGAGGGCGTCGCGTCCGGCGAAATGGCGGTTCAGCGTCGCCCTGCTGACCCCCGCGGCCCGGGCGACCTCTCCCATGGTCGCCGTGGCCCTCCGCGCCAGCAGATCGGCGGCAGCACGCAGCACGTGGTCACGATCAAAACTCATGAGGCAACGATAACTCTCATGAGACATTGATGTCTCATGCGAAGCGATCGTGACTTATTTTGTCAGGGGTGTGACAACCTTTCGTTACTCGGTGGACCCGCTGACGGCAGGAGCGTCAATCCGAGGCGGCCACCGCCGAGGCAAGCCCCTGACGCACGTGTCTCTCGCTCGGCACTGACCCGAGCGCCCCAGGCCACCCCGCCCGTCACGGGCGGGCGACGCATCTCCTGCCTGCCGAGCGGCCAACACAGCGGCCGGCGCGGCGCGCTCTCGCAGGCGCACAACACCAGCTGCCAAGAGGCTCGGTGTCCCGGCCGGCTCCGGTGGCCGGGACACCGCCCGAGGGCACTCCAGATCAAGCAAGAACGTGGAGGCCGCCGAGTGCGCGGTGGGCGCACCGGAGTTGTCGCGCTGAGCCCGGCGGACGGTGGAGGCGATGACCCGACGCCATGGGACGGAGAACGCCGAGCCGCGACGGACCCGTGAGATCCTCACGGCGGCGTCGGCTTTCGGCGCGGCCGACCTCGGCCGGCCGTCCAGGCGCTCGTGGCGTTCATCGACGTCTGCCGGCAGGTGTTCGGGGTCGGCCGATCCGCCGTGTGCTGTCCGGCCACGGACCGAGGGTCGCGGGCGAGCCCCACGACGGTGCCGGGAACCGCCCTCCCCGCCCGTGGTCGGTCCGCGACGCGGAGTCGAAGGCGCAGATCAGCCACGTCCAGGCCGACACCGTCGGTGTCCGCGGAGTGCGGAAGGTCTGGCGGCGGCCGCACCGTGCGGGCATTCTCGTGGCCCGCCGCACGGTCGCCCGGCCGAGGCGCGACCTGGGCCTGGAGGGCGCCCGACGCGGAGAGAAGCTCCGCACCCCCGTCCGCGGCCGCGGCCACGGAGGGGGCCACCGACCCGCTCGGGCGCGACCTCACCACATCCCGGCCGAGCGAGCGGTGGGGCGCCGACTCCAGCTACGTTGCCACCTGGTCCGGGGCCGTCCATGTCGCCTTCGTCGCGGACGTGTTCTCCTGGGCGATCGTCGGCCGGTCGGCTGCCGCACAACGGAGCCGGTCACGCCCGGCAGGCCCTGGGAGGGGCTCGCCGACGTCGAACTCGGCACCGCCTGGGGCCCCTCCCGGCCGGAGGCCGAGGACGGGACCAACCACCACGCTCAGCACCGGCCCCCACCGGCGGTTGGAGGCAGCCCATCAAGCCTCCACCGATCCCGGAGCGGTTCACTCCAACTCGATGCCCGTTGCATCGAGTTCATCCGACTCACCTCCACTCGCGCGGGACCGCGGCCGGTGCCGGCTGCGAGCGTCGACCAAGCGCTTGAATTGCTCGGCCTGGTCCCGGTCTCCCGGTTGCCGAACGACTCTGTCTGCACGGGATCGGTGTGCTTGCCGTCTGCACGCCACTTCACTTGGACAGTGATGCCGCCACCCTTTCGGGGCCTCTCCATGTTGTACGCCATGAGAGGGAAGGCAGGTCGAAATTCAGGGTGCCGTGCACCAAGGTGCACCCACAATTTCTCGTCGGCCGCATTTTTGCAGCAATTCGGCGGAGGCGGATGGGAAACGAACCCGTTCCGACACGACGCCATGTCCCGTGGGGCCGCGGGAGAACCGGATCGAACGCGTGCCGTTCGATGCCGTCCGCGGCTGCCGCGTCACGCGGTGCCACGGGCGGTTCCGGAGGTCACCCCGCCGCGCCCGTCACCCGCGCCGGATCCGTCACCCTCGTCAGGTCGGTCACCTCCGTCACCACGACGGCGACCGTCACCGATCCGGGCGCACCGGCCGCGGCGGCCGACGCCACTGCCGCGCGGGCCGCCCGCACCACGTCCAGGACGCGGTGCTCCGCGGAGATCGCAAGCTGGATCCGTACGTGACGACCGGGAGGGGCGCCGCCCCTGTCGCCGGGCAGCGCGTCCTCGATCCACACCGGCCGGTCCCCGTGCCCCAGCGCGGGTGCGAGGCGTGCCACGCCCGGGACAGCCAGCACCGCGGCGCGCACGGCGGCTTCCGCCCCGCCTGCGGCTTCCGGGTCCGTGACGTCCTCGGCGTCCGGGGAACCACCGCAGGGAGGACCTCCGTCGCCGGGGAGGGCGTCGTGGGTCTCCGCCGCCTCCGAGGGGCTCTCCCGCTCCGGTGCGTCCTGCGGTTCCTCCAGCAGCCCGGTGATCCGCAGGTCGACCGCCGACACCACCAGCCCCATGCGGCTGTCCGCCGCTCCGGCCAGGACCGCCCGCAGCCGCTCGGCCGTCACCGGCAGCGGCCGGTCGACGCCGGCCTCGAACTCCGCCTCGATCCGGAGCGGCCCGGGCGGCAACGCGCTGGGGGGCGGCGGTACGAGCGGCCTGCCGGCCGTGTCGGGATCGGCCAAGTCGATCCGCGTCCTGCCGGGTCGTACCCCGCGCAGGGCGCCCGCCGCCTGCCGCAGCACGCCGACCGCGGCCCGCTCCATGAGCCAGGCGCCGTCCGCCGCCTCGCCCAGAGGCAGCAAGCGGCCCAGGCCGAGCTGCCGGCGTACGGTCTGAGCCAACCGGTCCACGCCCATGGGTTCGCGCTCCTCTCCCGGTGCACCCTGGGGCCTCCGCCGCTGGCCTCCGGTCCCCTCCACGGGGTCCTCTCCGCTCCGGCCGGTCCCGAGTTCCAACCTTCCCGCATCAGGGCCCGTGGGGCGCGACGTGTTCCCCTCACACGGCTTACACATATCAGGTTAGAAGTGGCAAATATTAGAAACTCGGGCAAAGTAATGAATTATCCGCGCCTGTGGGTGAGGGGTGAACGATGATGACGGAGATCGCACCGCAGAACCGCCAGGGCTCTTCCGTCTCCGGCCAGGAGACCCCCGGAACGAGCGGTGGCCGGCAGCTCGGCGAGGGGCGCGGCGCGAGCGCTCCGGGTGCCCGGGGCAGGACCACCATCGCCGACGGCGTGGTGGAGAAGATCGCCGGGATGGCGACCCGCGAGGTCGACGGCATCTACGAAATGGGCGCCGGCATGACCCGTGCCCTCGGCGCCGTGCGCGACCGCGTCCCCGGCGGCGGCAGGCCCGTCACCCGCGGGGTGAGGGTCGAGGTGGGGGAGGTCCAGACGGCGATCGACCTGGACGTCGTCGTCGAGTACGGAGTGCCGATCACCGAAGTGGCCACCGCCGTACGGGAGAACGTGATCGGCGCGGTCGAGAGGATGACCGGGCTGGAGGTCGTGGAGGTCAACATCGCGGTCGACGACGTCCACCTTCCCGAGGAGGAGGGCGGCGAGGAGGAACAGCCGTCCGAGAGGCCGCGACTGCAGTAGGCACGGCGGGCCGCGGGCCCGGCGGAGCGTGAACGAAGGAGCGCACGATGAACATGGCCGTGATCGGCTTGGTCGCAGGCATGGCGCTGGGCTTCGCCGGGTATTTCGGCGGTTTCGGAGCCTTCCTGCTGGTGGCGGCGTTGGGCGTGGTCGGCTTCGTCGTCGGCCGATTGCTGGAAGGCGACCTCGAGCCGGGGGAACTCTTCCGCGCCGGCGGCCGTGAACGGCGGCGGTGACCGGTGGCCCAGGAATTCCTCACGGCCGCCGGCTCGTGGGTGCCCGCCGCCGAGCGGGGAGCGACGAGGATCACCGACCGGGTGATCGGGAAGATCGCCTCACGGGCCGCGCGCGAGGCGCTGGACGCCGTACCGGAGGTGTCCCGGACGCCGCGCGAGCTGTACCGGGACCCGCGGGCGACGGCCACCGTCCTCCGGCCGCCCGACGCGGACGGGTCGAACGGCGAGGCCCGGGTGCGGGTCGCCATCGAACTCCCTTACCCGTGCGACATCGGCGCGCGGTGCGGCGCGGTGCGCCGGCGGGTCGCCTCACGGGTGCTGGAACTGGCCGGCCTGTCGGTCCGGCAGGTGACCGTCGAGGTGGCGCGGCTGCACTCGGCCCCGCTCGACGCCGGGGAAACCGGAAGGGTGCGGTGAGGACCCGATGAGCGACGACACCCGCCGGACGCCGGTGCCGGAGCAGACCGCCGGCGCGACCACCGGCAGCGAGGAGCGGCCCTCTTCCGGCTCCGCCGCGGCCCGGCCG
>NZ_BAAASZ010000035.1:24296-61585 GCF_039533145.1 Streptomyces macrosporus | reverse complement strand
CGCGGCGGAGCCGGAAGCACGCGGCGCTTCTGGTCCGCACGGCGGGTGCCCGCCGCGATCGTGGCGCTGGTCCTGGCCGTGATCGCGATCGCGCTGCTGTACGAGGCGGTCGCCTCGGCTTTCGGCCGGACCCCCGCACGGTGGCGGCGCGGTGTCGCGGACGAACTGGCCACCCGGCCGCTGGACGACCTCTGGGTGATCGCCGGCGCGGTGCTCGCGGCCCTGTTGGGCCTGTGGCTGGTCGTCCTGGCCGTGACCCCCGGGCTGCGCGGGCTGCTACCGATGCGCGGCGGCGCCCCCGGCGGGGTCAAGGTGCGTGCCGCGCTGGCGCGGTCCGCCGCCGCGGTCGCGCTGCGCGACCGGCTGCTGGAGGTGCCCGGCGTGCAGTCCGCCCGAGTGAAGGTCGGACGGCGCAGGGTCAAGGTACGGGCACGGGCGCACTTCCGGCCCCTGAAGGAGGTGCGGGGAGATCTGGACCGGGCCGTGGAGGAAGCGGTCCGGCAGCTCGGGCTCGCCCGGCGGATGAGGCTGTCGACCCGCGTACGGCGTCCGAAGTGAGGAAGGAGTGAGGTGGGCCGGATGCTCGGAGCGGTGAACCGGATCCTGCTGGGACTGGTCGGACTGGTGCTGCTGGTGCTGGGATTGTCGGTGCTGGCGGGCGGGCTCGACCTCTGGCGGCGCTGGGACCTCGGCCCGCCTCAGCAGTGGCCCCTGAGCGGACCGGACGAGGTACTGCTCGACCGCGGGACCCCGGCCTGGTGGCAGGAGGCGGGCTGGTGGCGCCGGCTGGTGGCGATCGGTGTGCCGGCCGTCGTTCTCCTGCTCGCCCTGTGGTGGCTGGAGGCCCAGTTGCGGCGGCACCGGCTGGACGCCGTACTGGTCGACAGCGGGGATGGCCACGGCGCACTGCTCCGGGCACCGGCTCTGGAGGACGCGGTGGCCGCCGAGGCCAGGACCCTGCCGGGTGTGGAACGCATCGATGTGACGCTGGACCGCCGTCGCACCGGCCCGCGGGCCCGGGTCGCACTGGTGCTGGCCCCCCACGCGAGTCCCGCCGACACTCTGACGCGCCTGCGGGACGGGCCCCTGGAGCACGCACGTGCCTCGGCGGGCCTCGACGTGCTCCCGGCGCGGATCCGGTTGCGTTCGGCGCGGCACCGCGCCGAACGGGTGAGCTGACGACTGCCCCGGCCCTGGAGCCGCCCATTACCATCTCTCGGATCCAACGTCGGCCCCAACGGCTCGTCAGGGCGTGCCCGGGCCGTATCGGCGGGCCGTTCCAGCCGTCCCCCGCCCCCGCTCCACGACTCGGGCCGCCGCCTCGGCCGCCTCGGCGGGCAGACCGGTAACAGCGCCCTCCGCCACCCGTAGGCCCCAACGCAGCGCACCGGCAGCCCCGCGGCCCCGTTCACCGCCTTCTCCGGGCCGCGCACCATATCGAGCACCGTCGGCAGGGCCCTGCGCCACGACATCACCGGCAACTCCTCGATCGCTCTCGGTGACCAAACGGGCGGAAGCGCGTGGAGCAACACGCCCGTGCGCCCATTCCGAGAGATGCTTCACGGGTCGCCGAGCGGGATAATTTCCGTATACGCGATCGGGCTCCAAAACGGGCCCGCCGTCCTACTGCCGGAGGAAACCATGCCTCCTCGCACCAAACGCGCCCCCGCCCAGGCCACCAAGCCGGCCGGCACACCCGGCGCCGAACCACAACAAGAGCGGGCGGAAGAGCACCCGAACGGACGCCACGGACACGATCTCACCATCACCATCCCGGTGGACCGCACCGCCTCCGCCGCCGCGAAAGCCGTCAAACTGCCCATCACCGCAGCCCAGCGCGTCCTGCCCGCCAAAGGCGGACTCCCTCTCTACGCCGGCCTCGGAGCCCTCGGCCTCGCCGGAGTCCTCGAATGGCCCGTCGCCGCCGGTATCGGCATCGGATACGCCGTCCTGCGCCGCGGAGGAGCACTCCCCTCTTCGCCCACCACCCCCAGCACCAAACCTGGTACCACCACCGAATGAGCTTGACGTTTACAAGTCATCTCAGGTGGCGTGGCCGGTGGTCCGCGGGCGTGACACCCGTGGAACGGCCGGTGCCGAACGAGCGGTGGGAGCCGTTCCAACCGGTGGTGCCGCCGCCCCGGCCCGACCGCAGACGGGCGGCGGCCGGCACGGCGACCGCGAGGCCTTGGCGGCGAGCATCCTGGTGTCTTCGTGGCCACCTCCGGCCGCGCCCGGCAGCAACTGTCGTCCGCGTCCTTCGGGCAGTCCGGGGCGACGGCTCATCGGCGGTTCGCCGAGTGGAGCACGGCGCGGGCGGGGGCCAAGCTCCACCGCCTGGTGCTGGACGAGTTCGGCGCCCGTGGTGAGCCGGCCCGGCCCCGCTGCGCGATCGACTCGGTACACCTGCGGGCGGTGAAAAGGGGGGAGCCGACCGGCTCGAAGATCCATTTGATCACCGACCGGTCCGGTCTGCCCGTCTCGGTGGGTCTCCGCGGCCGACACCCACGACGGCGAGGTGCTGGCCCTCTTCCGCGGCGGCGACTTGGACCTCTTCCATCACTTCGCCCACGGGGTGCGCACCGTGCTGCTCGAGCCGCTGTTTCCCGAGCGGCGGGACGGAGCGGACCCCGACCGGTTCCTGACGGCGATGCGGGAGGTCGGCCTCGTCGCGGAGCCGGACGGGGTGCGGCGGCGGTCTCCCGGAGAGATCGGGCTCGAAGGGCTCCTGGACTTGGCGACGGCGGCCACGGGGTTCCGGATCGACCCGGAGGTCTTCCGTGGTCCCCTGCCCACGGGCGAACTGGGGCCGATCGACATGCCGTGGCTCGACAGCCGGTGACGTGCCCGGTGGATGCGGCCGGCGCGTGAGGCGACCCGTAGGTTGCAGTCGGCTGATCGGCGGCCGGCCTCCGAGGGCTGAGCGGTGTCGTTCGTGGTCGCGGTGCCCGAGCCAGGGGTTGAGCGCGGCGGTGCGTTCGTCGTTGCTGGTAAGGACTCGACGGTAGGCCCATTCGGTTTGCAGGGTCCGGTGGAGGCGCTCGACTTTGCCGTTCTGCCATGGGCAGTGCGGCTTGACGAACTTCTGCCGGGGGCCGCGGGAGGTGCGGACCTCGGTGGCGAGTATCGGTGGGCCCAGGCGTTGTCGGTGATCAGTCGTTGGATCCGATTGATGCCGTGCCTGGCGAAGTAGCTGATTCCGCGCTCCAGGAATGCTGCGCAGGTCGGTCCTTTCTCCTCGGGAAGGACTTGTGAGCAGGCCAATCTCGAGTGGGCGTCGACGAGGGAGTGCACGTAGTCGTAGCCGACCGTTGCCCGTTTGCGTTCCGCGGTCGATCCCATCGCCCTGCCATGGGCTTGCCGGCCGCCTCCGTCAGGGATGCGGCCGAGCTTTGTCACGTCCCTGTGCACCGACTCGCCGGGTGCGGATCGTTCATGCCGCACGGCGGTTGTTTTCGATGCGCGGACGGGTTGTCCGGTGTTGGGGTCCAATCGGGACAGGAGCGGGGCCCGTGTCGGGCGAGGATGCGTGAGACGGCGCGTGCGGGCACGCCTGTGCGCTCAGCGATCTCGCCTCGCCCGACACGCGCGGTGTTGCGGAGCGCCGGCACCATCGCCTCGATGCTCGGGGCGGTCCGGCGCGGGAAGCGGCGCGGACGGGAGGAGCGGTCCTGGAAGCTCTGTGCCACCGTCTGTTGCGTAGCGGTCGAGCCGGCGCTTCACGCAGTGGCAAGACATCCCCATGGCCGCAGGCTTACGGCCCCGCGCTCTACTGCCAGGTCGCGGTGTCGGGGTCGATGCCGTGGGCACGCGCGCCGGCGTCGATGATGCGACGGAACCACGTGGCGAGGCCGGCGCGGATGCCGTCGTAGTGGGCGGCAAACGCCGGATCGGCCTCGAACATGCGGCCGAGACAGACCTGCATCTGCCTGGTGAGGGGAAAGTACGAGGAAGTGAACACTTCGCGGTGCCGCTCGACGAGTTGATTCGCTTCTGGGCTGCCGGGTGTGACACCGGCGTCCATCGCATCCCCGAGGGCGCGGTCGAGGTCGGCAATGGCGTCGGCGATGGCCTGCCATTCCTCCGGACCGCGAGCGGCTGAGCGCTCGGCGTACTGCTGCCATTGCGTCGTGTCTCCGTAGCGCTGACGGGCTTGGGCGGGCCAGTCCGGGTTCCACTGGGGGCCGAAGATCGCGGCCTGCTGCTCGACGGTCAGCAGCAGGCCGCGCTCGTGGGCGTCGATCATCCGATCCAGTCCGGCACTGAGCTGCCGGAGGCGGTCGATCCGTTCGGCGACCTGGGCGCGCTGCGCGCGCAATGCGCCGGGCACGTCTGCGGTCGAGTCGTCCAAGATGGCTTGGACCCTGTCCAAGCCGAGACCGATCTCGCGGTAGACGACGATGCGGTGCAGGCGTTCCAGATCGCCGGCGGTGTAGAGCCGGTATCCGGCAGCCGTGCGCAGCGACGGTCGTGCCAGACCGATCTCGTCCCAGTGGTGCAGCGCGCGGACTGTCACGCCCAGACGCGCCGAGACCTGGCCGACGGTCAGGCCATCGGCGTCGGTGTCATCAGGCATGCTCCTCATTGTCACCGCGACCGACGCCCGGTGGGGTGATTCCGATGGCTTCAAGGTTCCGCGCCTCCTGGCCGGCCGGATCAAAGGGCTTCGCCGCAGTGAGAACGATCCGCGCGTTCTCGGGGGTGATCACCGTCACATCGCGGGTGTTCCAGGGGGTGTCCCGTGGACCATCGACCGAGTTCGGGCGCAACGCACGACAGGCCTCGACAAGGGGATCGACCTGGCTGAGCACGCATGCGAAACTGAAGCTCATCGCCGGTGTCTGCTCCGGAACGCTCTCCGCCGAGACGAGCAGTACGTCCTGGAACGCCCACCGGCGCAGATGCACGAGCCTGCCGGGGATGCTGAACAGCTCGAAGAACCCGAGTCCACGAACCCAGAAGTCCACCGACGCCGCCAAATCGCTCGTGGGGATCGTCACGAACGCGGGCATTCCGTAGATGCCACGGAACGGCTCCGGCGGAACCGCGTCCGGGCCGGGAGCGGGCACGGGACTCATCTCGAACGCGTTGTAGTAGTCGCTCATGCACCCCACCCTCCAGCCTCACGCAACGTGAGGGTCAAGCCGAGTCCGTGGATCTCGCCCTGCCTCCAACGATGCGTGCCGAGACCGGCGACACCCGGGCCGTCATGCCCGCCCACCGATGACGTGAAGGCATGGAAGCGGGTCAACTCCGCGAACAACGCGACCAATCAGCCCAAGCTCACCGTCACCTACAACTATCGGCCGCAGGACGGGACGGCGCAGCAGGCCGGCCCGCCGTTCCAGTCCTACAACGGGGTGTGGGTGTCAACACCCTCACGCCGACGCTCAGGGACACGTTCGCGGACGCGGACGGCGACAGGGGCAGCGGGACCCTCCAGGTCTACGACGCGGAGACAACACGCCGATCACCACCCCGGCCGGCGAGGGACTGCTGGTCTCCGACTCCGTCGCGCCCGGCGAGTGGGCGACGGTGCAGGTTCCGGACGGGCAGCTCGTGGACGGCAAGACGTACAAGTTCCGCACCAACGCCTACGACGGCACCCACTACAACCTGGACTGGTCCCTATGGCGGACGTTCGTTGTGGAGACCGCCGCCTGCATTCCCACCAACCTTCAGCCCGGCGACTCCTACACGATCAACGATCCCGAGCTGATCGCCGACCCGGCCCGGGTCGAGGAAGCCCTGAACAGGGACGGCAACTTGGAAGCACTCGGTGTGCAGCCGCGCACCGGCCCGTCCGCTGTGGAGTCTGCCGGAACACTGGCCGCCTGGGAGCGCACCTACACCGTTCCCGGTCAGAGGTTCGTCCGCGGCCGCAAGCTCGAGAGCAACGGTCTCGATTCGTACGAGTACATCGCCGACGTCGACGAATGCCTCGACGCCGACGACTCGGACAACAGGTCCGGGTGGATCAAGAACCGGTTCTCGTACTGTCAGGAGACTCCTGACGGTCATGCCGGCGATCAAGTGCGACTGGTGGCCGACCGGCTGCTCCCTGCAGGGCGCCTTCATATCACGCAACACGCTTATCGGCCGAGGCCAGACGGGCGGCTTGGACGGTAGCACACCGACCCGGGTCGCCGAGTTCGAGTTCAACGTGGACGTCTTCGTCTCCAAGGGGGACTTCAACAAAGCCGCCCAGCTGCGCCGCCGCCGGCCGCCACCACGGGCGGGACCACGGTGAAGACCCGCGCCCGGTTCGGCTACGCCGCGCCGACCGGCACGACCGACGACGGTCGGTTCCGCCGCCTCACCGTCCGCCTCCCTCCGGTGTGCGCGCAACGCCTGTTCGACGCCCGCGAGCCCCGAGCAGGCAACCGGCGGACGCGCCAGATCCCCGCCGGAGGACCGACCTCTTTCAACGTTGCCGCTCCGGGGTGAGGACGGCCACGGCACAGCGGCAGGCCGTCCGCGACGACACGCGGGCCGGACGCAGACCGCCGGTCGGCGCAGGTGGGGCCTCACCCCGGCAAGAGACCCGCACCTCGTTCAGACCCACTCGCGGCGTGCCACCTTGTCGCCGACGCGCCGGGACGGCATCCGACGGCTGCTTCGTCGTTCCCCGAATTCCCCGAAGCCGTGCCGGATTCCTCACCCTGCCGGCGGACTCCCACACCACGTTGAGCCGGCCCGCACATGCGGAGCGTGGCCGCGAGACGAGCCGCGTGAGGCACCGCGTGAGGCACACTGATGACATGGGCAGCCTCGATCCGCCGGGGACACCGTCGCGACGGTTTCCCCAGAGGCCGGAGAGCGTGGCGGCGGCTCGGCGGTTCGTGCGGGCCGCCTTGGCGGGTGCCGCGTCGGACGTGGTGGACACCTCTCGGCTTCTGGTCAGCGAGCTGGTGACCAATGCGGTCCTGCACGCGCGCACCCGGGTCGAGGTGTCGGTTCGAGTCCTTGACGACAGGATCCGCGTACAGGTCAGCGATCATCGGCCGAGTCTCCGGCTGGTACCGCACGAGTGCCCTCCGTACGCCGGTACGGGATGGGGCCTGGCCTTGGTCGCGCGACTGGCGTCCCGCCACGGGGTCGATGCCGACGAAGAGCGCAAGACGGTGTGGTTCGAACTACGGCCCGACGGACCACCGTCGCCATCGGGGTGGGAGGCCACGACACCGCCCTCTGACTCGGGCGAGACCGTGACGCTGGTCGACGTGCCGGACGCCCTCTACTTGGCGTCCCGGCAACACCGGCACGCGCTGCTGCGCGAGCTCGCTCTTGCCGCGTCCACCGGAGAGAGGTTCGGTGTGCGGCCGGAGGACCTTGCCACTGCCCAGGACATGAACAACGTGATCAGCGCATGTGTGACGGCCGCGCTGGAGAAGCAGCCTCCCGACGCGGACATCCGTTCTCTGCCCCTGTCGGTACCGGCCGACTCCACACCGGCAGTGCTCGTCTTGCGCCGGGTGCTCGACCTGGCCGAAGAGGCGGCCCGGGACGAGCACCTCCTCACCTTGCCGGCTCTTCCGCGCAGTCGTGTCTTCCATCAGTGGCTGTTCGACCAGATCACCGACCAGCTCGCCGGTGCGCCTCCCACCGCGTGGACGGTGGTGCCCCGCGAACCGGGCGCAGGCCCCTCGGAGCTGGTGCCGTGGGATGCCGGGCACCTGCGGGCCAGCAGGGTCCCGACCATCGCCGCCGACGAGAGGAACCGGATCATCGCGGCGAACGGACCGGCGGCGGACATGCTCGGTTGGCAGGCGGACGATCTCGTCGGGCAACGGCTCACCGTCCTCATCCCGGAACACCTGCGGAAACGCCACCTCGCGGCATTCACCTCCCTGCTGCTCACCGGCCGGCCCCGCATCGTGGGTCGCTCGGTACCGCTCCCGGCGCTGCACCGCGACGGCCGGTTGGTCCCCGTCCGTCTGTTCATCCAGACCCAGGAGGCGGCCGACGGACGCACTGTGTTCATCGCCCAGCTCACCCCCAGGGGGGCCGCTTCCGCTCACTCGCCGCGCACTCCCGGCAGAAGCCGCCACACAGCGCCGCGGGAATCGGACGGACCGCCCTCACCAACCGCTCCGGAACGCGGCAGGACGACGAGCGGTGCCGAAGCGGGCATGTCGGCACTGGAGCGGCTCTCCCTGCTGGCCGACACCGGGAGCGCGCTGAGCGACACCCTGGACCTGGACGAGGGGTTGCAGCGTGTGGGCCGGATCCTGACGCAGCGACTGGCCGACTGGTGCGTGGTGGACCTGTTCGGTGAGCACGCCCGGGTGGACCGGGTCTGCGTCGTCCACCGCGATCCCGGACGGCTGCGCCCCGAAGCGTACGAGGGCGGACTCCCTCCGGTGTCCGAGGCCGCGCGGGGCCCCCTGGCCCGTGTGCTGCGCGGCGCGGGACCGCTGCTGCTCACCGAGACGCCCCCGCCGAGTCGGGCCGAGAGCCCACTGGACGCCCACTATCTGGATCTGTTCCGGCGACTGGGTGCGAGCAGCGCGATCGTCGCCCCGCTACGGGCCCGCCGAGAGGTTCTCGGTGCCCTGACCGTGGCCCGTGTCGGCGGGGAACGGCCGTTCGTCGAAGAGGATCTGTCTCTGGTCGACGACCTGGTGCGCAGCCTCGCACTGGGGGTGGACAACGCCCGCCTGTACCAGGAGACCCGGAACATCGCCGAACGCCTCCAGCGCTCCATGCTGCCCGTACTGCCGGACATCGAGCACCTGCAACTGGCCGCCCGCTATGCCGCCTCCTCCACCACCGCGCAGGTCGGCGGCGACTGGTACGACAGCTTCGTTCTCCCCAGCGGGGGCACCGCCATGGTCATCGGCGACGTCACCGGGCACAACCTCGACGCGGCCATCGCCATGAGCCAACTGCGCAGCATGCTGCGCGGCATCGCCGTGGACCGCCAAGAGCCCCCCGAGACGGTCCTGCACCGTCTGGATCTGGCAAACCACAGCCTGCACCGAGAGGCCACCGCCACCTGCCTCTACGGCCTCGTCAAGCGAGCCGAGGACGGCTCCTGGGAGCTGGAGCACTCCTCCGCCGGGCATCTGCCACCGCTGCTGACCACCGAGGAAGGCGACACCCGCTACCTCGAGGAAGGCTCGGGCCTGCTCCTCGGCGTGAGCCCCGACACGCCCCGTCCCAGGGCCAGGAACCCACTTCCGGCCCACTCGACCGTGCTGCTGTACACCGACGGGCTCATCGAACGCCGCGATGAATCCCTCGACGGTGCCATGGCCCGGCTCCGCCGGCACACCGCGGCCCTGGCACGCGAGCCTCTGGACGTGTTCTGCGACGAACTCCTCATCAGGCTGGGCGCCGACAGCGCCGACGACATCGCCGTCCTGGCGTTCCGTCCCACACCGCCATCCTGAGCGACGACCGCCGGCTCCCCGGGGGCGAGCGGGGCCGGTGATCCCGGCAACCCCTCCGGGGACGGCTTGACGCGGCGGCGGACGTTCTCCGTTTCCCGGCTCCGGTCGGCCGCCGCCCGGTGTTCTCGCCGTTTCGCCCGTACGCGGGGACGAGGACGCCGTGTGGGCAGCCTCGCCGTTCCCGGCGAGCGGCGAGGCGTTCGAACCGGTGGAGCAAGGCGAAGGTCTGCTCGGCGGCGCAGCGGGGCGTGCCCGTGTCGAGGGACGTGATCGCCGTGTGGACGCGCGCGAGCGCGACCTGCTCGGTGGGGGCGCGGCCACGGACCGTGACCGATCGGCGAAGTCCACGGCAGGGCCGTCGACGGTATCGAGGAGCGGACTGCTCCGAGTATTGACACGTGCACGGCGTTCCTTGTGAATGGGAGCGCTCCCAAGGTCAACTCTTTCCATCAAATCCCAGAAGGAGCCGCACTCGTGCGCACACCACCCTTATCTCGCCTCCGGGGCGATCGGCCGCCCTCGTCCACCCTCCTGACACGGGCACGCCACGGCGCTCGGCGGCTGGCCGTCACCGTTGCCGCCTGCCTGCTCGCCGCCGTGCTGCCCGCCACGGCGCACGCCGAACCCGGAGCCCCGACAAGCGCCCCCATGATCTACGAGGCGGAGGACGGTGAGCTTCAGGGCGTCACCATCGGCTCGGCCGGTACCGGCTTCTCGGGCACCGGGTACGTGGAGGGCTTCGACGCGGCCGACGACCAGGTCGTCATCACCATCCCGGACAACCCCGGCGGGCTGTTCGACCTGACGCTCCACTACCGCGCGCCCTTCGGGGCCAAGGTCACATCGATGCTGCTCAACGGCAAGGGCGCGGGCGACGTGCCGCTGCCCGAGTCGGACGTCTTCGCCACCGCGGACGCCGGCCGGGTCCTGCTCGCACCGGGCGAGAACACCATCGCCTTCCGCAGCAACTGGGGCTGGTACCACATCGACGCCATCAGCATCAGCCCGACACCGCCGCGCGGCCCGCACCAGGCCGACGGCGTCCCCTCGGACCCGCAGGCCACGGCCGAGGCGCGGTCGCTCCTGCGCTACCTCACCGACAACTACGGCCGGTACATGCTCAGCGGTCAGCAGGACATGGGCTCGGTCGCCTGGGTGGAGGAGAACGTGGGCCGCGCCCCGGCCATCGCGGGCCTGGACATGATGGACTACTCGCCCAGCCGGGTGGAGCGCGGCACGTCCTCGCGGGAGGTGGAGAACGCCTTGGCCTGGCACGAGCGGGGCGGCATCAACGCCTTCGTCTGGCACTGGAACGCCCCGACCGGCCTGATCGACGAACCCGGCCGTGAATGGTGGCGCGGCTTCTACACCGACGCGACCACCTTCGACGTGGCCGCCGCCCTCGCCGACCGGCAGTCCGAGGAGTACGCGCTGCTGATCCGGGACATCGACGCCATCGCAGCCGAGCTCTCCCGGCTCCAGGACGCGGGCGTTCCCGTGATCTGGCGACCACTGCACGAGGCCGAGGGCGGCTGGTTCTGGTGGGGAGCCAAGGGGCCGGAGCCGGCCAAGGAGCTGTACCGGCTGGTGTACGACCGCATGGTCGACCACCATGGCCTGCACAACCTGCTGTGGGTGTGGAACTCCCTGGACCCGGCCTGGTATCCGGGCGATGACGTCGTGGACATCGTCAGCGCCGACATCTACCCGCCCGCCGGCGACCACAGCCCGCAGAGTCAGGCGTACGAACGGCTGCTGGAGCTGGTGGACGACAAGAAGCCGGTCGCCCTGAGCGAGAACGGCTCCATCCCGGACCCCGACTTGATGAAGGCGTACCAGGTGGACTGGAGCTACTTCACCACCTGGTCCGGCGACTTCGTCAACGGGGGTGTCCACAACTCGAGGGAGCACCTGAAGCACGTCTACGGCCACGAGAACGTCATCACCCTCGACGAATTGGGGGACTTCGCCCACCACGGGGGCTGTACGGCCGACTGGAAGGTCATCGGCGACTGGGACGACGGCCACCTGGTCCGCGTCACCGTCACCAACGACGGCGACGAGCCGCTGTCCGGCTGGCGGGTGGGTGCCAACCGCGCATCGGGCGTGCCGCTCGACGAGCACTGGAACGCCCGACTGGACGTCACGGAGGCCGGATGGTCCGCCGGGAACCTCGGCTGGAACGGCGCGCTCCAACCCGGCCAGGCGGCCTCCTTCTACCTCAAGTGGGGCACAGCCGAACCAGGAGGACTGTCCCCGTCACCGAGCTGCCAGGCCCGGTAGACCCTCCCCGGCGGGGCTCCGGCCCCGCCGGGATCCGCTTCTCGGCGACCGCGCACACGACGGCGGCCGGTTCCCGCCCGGCCATCGCCCTGCTCCGTCCCCCCATGGCCCGGCTCCCCGAGAACCTTCCGGCCGGAGGTCGGGAGAGGACGCCACCGCCGATCGGACCACAGCGCCTCACGGTGCGACCCGTTGACAGTGCAGACCCGCGACGTCTCCTGGAATCCGCTGACAGCGCGCAGAAGTCTCGTGCTGTGCCCCGGCTGCGCCCCTGGTCGGGGGCTCTTCCTCCGGTCCGGGAGCCAAGATCGATTGTCAGTGGTGGGTGAGACGGTAGGAGCATCGAGCCGGAAAGAGGGGGAGCTGTCCATGTCCGGAAACCAGAACTACATCAATCACGTTGCTCTTGTGCTGGACGCCAGTTCGTCCATGTCGCACCTGAGCCGCAAGGTCGTCGAAGTCGCCGACCAGCAGATCGCCTATCTTGCCCGCCGATCGAGGGAACTGGACCAGGAAACCCGCGTCACGGTGTACGTCTTCGCGGACAAGGTGGAGTGCGTCATCTACGACAAGGACGTGCTGCGGATGCCGTCGCTGAAGCAGCTGTACCGGGTCGGTGGAATGACGGCCCTGCTGGCGGCCGCACTGAAGTCACAGCGGGAGCTGGCGCAGACAGCTCAACTGTACGGAGACCACAGCTTCCTGACGTTCATACTCACCGATGGGCAGGAGAACGCGAGTCATCGCTGCCCGGACGCCCCTACCGGAAATCCGCGTGAACTGGTCCAGGCCGTGGCCGAGATGATCGGGACACAGGAGGACAACTGGACGCTGGCCGTCCTCGTGCCGGACCAGATGGGCAAGCGCGAGGCCATGCAGTGTGGTTTCCCGAAGGACAACATCGCCATCTGGGACGCCACGAGCACACAGGGCCTGGAGGAGGCCGGGCAGGTCATCCAGCAGGCCACCGAGAAATTCATGGTGGGCCGCGCCCAGGGCATCCGGGGATCGCGGGCGGTGTTCTCCACGGGTGCGGAGGCGGTCAACAAGGACACCATCAAGGCGGCCGGCCTCACCCCGATGGATCCGTCGAAGTACCAGCTGATCCCGGTGGCTCGCGAAGCGGCGATCCGGGACTGGGTCGTCGAATGCGGGCACACCTACCGTACCGGCGGTGCGTTCTACCAGCTGAGCAAGTCGGAGAAGATCCAGGCGCGGAAGCAGATCGCGGTGCTGGAGAAGAAGACGGACCGGGTGTACACGGGGCCCGAGGCCCGAGCCTTGCTCGGCCTGCCGGACATGGAAGTGCGTGTCAAGCCGGACCACAACGACGACTTCACGATCTTCGTACAGAGCACCAGCGTGAACCGGAAGCTCGTACCGCACACGCGACTCCTGCTCATGCTCTGACGCCTTGGAAGCCCCGTCAGGTCCCGGAGGCACCGTCCGTCTCGGCACTCCACCGGCAACAGGGTCGGCGGTTGCGGGCGCGGCGCAGGAGTACGTGTCGCCGGAACCGCCGCGCCCGGCTTCGACGACGAGCCGAACCGTGGCCCGCGGGCTGCCGACAGCGGTCCTGCGGTGGTCGGCTGTGGCGCCGAGGTCGGGTAGCTGGTTGGACAATGCTCATCCCAGCGTGTCAGCTGCCGACTGTGTCGGGGAACCACGGCCGCGCCACCGCGTCCCGGGCGACGAGAAACCCCCGATGGCCATGGCCCGCCCTGTGGTGTCGGCCGCCTTCCTCGAGATCCAGGCGCTCATGCGCTCCAGTAGGGGATCGATACGTGTCCGGGCCAGTACCCGACCGGCCGGCGACACCAGGGCGGGCCATTACCGGCAGCCGGGCGCCGAGGGCAGGTGGGACCGCTCCAGCCGCCCGCACCACCGGCCGTGCCGCACTCCGGCCGTCGCCGAGGACCTGGCCGTACCACCGCGGCGCGAGCACCGCATCGGACCGCTGGGTCGCGCGGCCCGTGTCGGCATCGCGGCCTCCACCGCCCACCGCAGCCCGCGCCGACCCGGCCTGCCCGTGCCCACCCCGCCGGCCGCTTCACCAACCTGTCGGGACAACACAGTTGGGGCCGGCGGGTGGGCGGCCGGCAGACGTCGGCGGCCTATGTTTCACACGGGCATCCTTTTCCAGTGGCAGACCCGCATCAAGGGGCGGATGTCAATCCCTCACCTGCTTCCGCACCCGCGCCCGGGTTGGGCAGCACTGGCACAGCGGGCAGCCGCCACTGGCGTACTTGTGCGTCTTGCGCCGGCACCCGGAACACGTGTCGATCTTGTTACCGGGGGCGGGCCGGTGCGGATGGATCGGGCTCCGTGATCGGAGGCGAAGGCGGACTTGGTGTTGCGGTTCCACATCGACCTAAATCGCCCCAAAGGGCCGGCGCGGTAAACCCCGGTGACACCCCCGCCACCGTCACGATCTCGTCCGGGCCGCCGCCTCGCCGTCGACGGGGATGCCCAGCCGGTCGGCCACGGTGGTGAGGGCCGTTCCCAGCGGGAGCGCGACCCGAGCGAGGGCGTGCCGGTCGCCCCGGGTCGGGTCCCGGTTGACGATCAGCACCGGTTTATCGGCCTGGGCCGCCTGGCGGACGAATCTGAGCCCGGACATCACCGTCAGTGAGGAGCCCAGGACCAGCAGCGAGGCCGCCTCACGGACCAGCTTGCGGCAGTGCTCGACCCGCTGCGGCGGAACGGCTTCGCCGAAGAACACCACGTCCGGTTTGAGGATGCCGCCGCAGCTCGTACAGGGCACCACGCGGAAGTCCCCGACCTGTTCGTCGGTGAGGTCGGCGTCACCGTCCGGGTTGATTCCGGAGGCCACCGGCTCGAAGCCCACGTTGGCCTCCTCCAGCCGCCGGGCGAGTTCACGGCGCGAGCTGAGGGCGCCGCAGGAAAGGCAGACGACCCGGGCCAGGCTTCCGTGGAGTTCCACGACGTCCTCGCTACCGGCGGCCTGGTGCAGACCGTCGACGTTCTGGGTGATCACACCCGACAGCAGGCCGTGCCGCCCGAACGCGGCCACGGCCCGGTGCCCGGCGTTGGGGCGGGCGCGACCGAAGGTGCGCCAGCCGAGGTGGCTGCGCGCCCAGTACCGGCGCCGGGCCTGGGCGCTGGCGGTGAAGTCCTGGTAGGTCATCGGGGTGTGCCGGCTCAGGCTTCCGCTCTCGCCCCGGTAGTCGGGGATACCCGACTCCGTGGAGATGCCCGCACCGCTGAGCACCAGCACACCGCCGGTGCTCAGCGCGTCGGCGACCGGCTCCAGATCCGTGGTGCCCGGCGGCAGGTCCTCGGTAGGGGTCCAGCTCAGAGTGGGGCGCATGCGCATGCCGCCAGGGTACGGAACAGGCTGCCCTCAGTCGTTCTCCACCGATCAGCAGGATGGCGCACCGTGCTGATGTGGCGACCTGGCCTGTTCCGGCGTGGCCCGTTGCGGGACAGGCGGAAGGGAAGGGGACGTGCGAAAAGCCGGTGGGCTCGGTTGGGAGGAAGGCCGTCTGTCGAGGCGGCGCGTATCGGCCATGACCGCGGGGTTCTTCGGCAGGGCGATGTGAATCGCGTGGATCATGTGTTCCGCCGTCGGTGTGGGCAACGGGTACGGCGGGCGCGCCCGGACGGTGCCCTGGTACGGCCGGTGCTCGGGGTGGAACCGCTCGACCTCGCGCAGAGCGTGCCGTGGGTACCGCCGGTTCCGGATCAAGGTGCGGTCCGGCGGTTCGCGCCGGCGGGCCTGCGCCCTGTGTCGCTCGACGATGCGATTCGGTGCTGTGAGCTGCGGCGAGGCCGTTCGGTCAGGCGGTTCTCTGGTACTGGCTGATCAGGCCGCCGCGGAGGGGGCGTCGCCGGATTCGGTGGGCCCGGAGGTCGGTGACGGTGGCCGGAGCGCTGCGGAGCGGGGCCGACTCCCGAGGACCGCGGGATCTCCCGTGCGGTGGACGGGGCGATGGAGCAGCCGAGGCGAGCGAGCTCTCCCCGTGTGCGGCAGCGGCCCCGGGTGCCGTTCTCGCGCGCCGGACGCGGAATGGGCTGCCTGGCGATGGGCGCGGTCGGGGGCCGTTCCGGGTGGCGGTGCTCGGTGAATGCCCACTCCCGGGCGGCCGGGCGTGGGCGCCGGGCCGGTGGAGTGGTCGGCGTGACCGCGGAGACCCGACGCCGGCGCTCCTGCGGAATCAGCCGGGAAAGGACGGCCGGCCGGATCCGGTCGGCCGACTCATGGCGGACCCGAGCGATCCGGCGGCGCAGCACCGCGTTCTCCTGCCGCGGCGCCGGCACCTCCGCATCCTTGGCCACCCGGCTGCGCAGCACGGCAGCGGGCACCTTGATCGGGTTCCGGACCAGCGCGGTGACGGTCGACCGCGGCATCGAAGGATCATCCCAGGCACCGTGGAGGACGTTGCCCCATACGGAGAAGCTGCGGGCCGGGCCCGGAATCGTATGTCCGAGCGGGACAGACGCCGAGCGCCACGGCGATGTTCCGGTCTGCGGCAGCCAGCGTCTTCGTGCCTCGACGAGGGCTGTCTCACCGGCCGCGGCCGGCTCGACATGCCTGCTGGTGCGGCGGAACAGCTCCGCGCCGAAAATGTGCTCCAACTTGCGGTTCCGGATGCCGAGAGCAGACTGAGAGATGTGCAGGTGTCGTGCCGTCGTCCGAAGCGCAGATCCTCGGCGGCGGCTGTGGAGTACCTCAGCAGACGCAGGTCTGGCTCCGTGGCCGGAATGATATTGCCGGGGCGTCTGCCGGCGCAGAAGCATGCCGCCCTCCAGTGATGACCCTGGATTGTCGATCGGCGGCGGCTTGTACCAAATCGCCTTGCCGCGCGCATGAGCTTCGCGGAAACATCTGCGTTACCAAGGAGAGGTAAATGGCAACAGCAACGGCGCAGGAGTCGGTGGATCGTTTCCGTCAACTCAGTGACGGCGACGCGGAAATCCAGGCGCACGGGAAGTATTTCTCGTGCAGCTACCTGCTCGACATGGAGACGCATTCCTTTCTCGTCCGCGTGCACCACGGGCGCATCGAAGAACTGATCGTCGACCCGGAGCCGCTGGTGGCCTACGACTTCGCGATCCGCGCGACCGCCGAGACCTGGCAGGAATTCTGCCGGCCGACGCCCGCTCCCATGTACCACGGCATCTGGGCGGCCACCTTCCGGCGGGGCATGCGGCTGGAGGGGGACCTGCTGGTCCTCATGCAGAACCTGCGCTGCCTGACCCGGCAGTTGGAACTGTTGCGCGTCACCGGCCCGCTGGGCTGACCGATCATCCCGCCGAAAGGAATCCGATGAGCAACAATTCCCGCATCTCCCCGGTCACCGGCCACTACGTCACCATCGACGTGGAAGGCATCGAGTACAAGGTCTTCTACCTGGAGAACGGCGAGGGCCAGCCGCTTGTCTGCCAGCACACCGCCGGCGCCCACAACCACCAGTGGCGCGGTCTCCTGGAAGACGAGGAGATCACCAGCAATTACCGTGTCATCGCGTACGACCTCGCCCGCCACGGAAAGTCCGACCCGCCGCGGAATACGGACTGGTGGAAGGAAGAGTACAAGCTCACCGCCGACCACTACGTGGCGTTCATCACCGCGTTCTGCGACGCTCTCGGGCTGGAAGACCCGATCTTCATGGGCTCTTCCTTCGGCGGCAACGTCGCACTGCAACTGGCGCTGCGTCACCCGGACCGCTTCAAGGCCGTCATCCCGGTCGAGGGCGCCGACTACTCGCCCGGCTTCTACCTCGACTGGTGGCAGCACCCGCACGCCAACGCGGCTCAGGTGTGCGCCAGCGGTGTGTGGGACCTCATGGCACCACAGTCCCCGGAGCGGGACCGCTGGGCCACGTGGTTCTACTACAGCCAGGGGTCCGAGGCGTTCAAAGGCGACCTGTACTTCTACTCGGTCGACCACGACCTGCGCGACCGCCTCGGCGACATCGACGGCGACGCGTGCCCGGTGATCATGCTCACCGGCGAATACGACTACCTCACCACCCCCGAGGACGGCGAGCGCACCGCCAAGCAGATCCGCGGCGCGGAGTTCATCGAGATGAAGGACATCGGCCACTTCCCGATGAGCGAGAACTACCCGCGGTTCGCGCAGTACCTCAAGCACGCACTGCAGCGAATCGAAGAACGGACCAGCCTCCCCGGCTGACCCGCGCCTGCTCTTGTCGCCTGCTCTTGTCGATGACCTCGTCCGTGCAGGTCACACGGCGTTCATGCCTGTGGAGGATGCCGCCGAGGCGGCCGCGTCGCCGTAGGCCGAGGCGCGTGATGTCGGCCGCGTCGGCCGTCGGCGTGGGCAACGGGCACGGCGGGCGCGCCCGGGCGGTGCCCTGGTGCGGCCGGTGCTCGGGGTGGAACCGCTCGACCTCGCGCAGGGCGTACAAGTAGGTGCCGCCGGTTCCAGATCAAGGTGCGGTCCGGCGGCTCGCGCCGGCGGGCCTGCACCCACCTCTCCAGGATCGAGTTCATGCGTGGGGGTAGGCCAGTGGCAGCAGCACGGCCGATCATCTTGCCGCGCCCACCGACAGCCGCGTGAGGGTGCCGGCGCGAGCGACCGCGGTCGGCATCCCCGTGCCGCTCGCCTCCGTACCGCGCCGGTCCCGGGAACGGGCCGAGGGCAGCCGTCACGACCTGGTGATGAACGCCGCGGATTGAGTACCCGGCTACAAAGCCGGTGGGGCTTTGACGCCGTCTTCGCACGCTCCCTCCGACAGCGCGCGAAGACGGCCACTGGTGTGTTGTCGGGCCGTCAGCGTCGCAGGACGTTCTCGTCGTCACCCGTTCGGCCACGCCTGGTTCGCGTCCCTCTGTACGACACGACCCGGCCGCGGACGAGTACCGAGACAACCGGGCGTGGGCCCTGACGCGTGAAGTGGTCAGCCGCGGTAGTGGTCGGCAATCGCGGCGAAGGCGGCCTTGGGTTCCCAGGGAAGGTCGGGGTAAGTGTCGCCGTGGCGGTCTTCAAGGACCTTGACGATGCCAAGGCCGGCGAGGTCAAGGTCGTCACGGGGATCGCCATCGGGGCGGTGAGGCAGGTTGTAGAGCGCGAAGAGGAACACGAAGGCGCTGTCGACGCCCTCGCTGTCGAAGATCTCCAGCAGCTCGCTCAGGTATGCCGCCTGACCGGCCTCGTCGCGCTCGTACTTCCCGGTCAGCCGGAGCGGCGCGCCGGTGGCTTCGTCGGTTTCGATGATGTCCATGCTGCGGGGCGCGATGTCACCCGCGCCGCGCCAGGTGGCGGTGCCGAAGCCGGTGATGGCGACCGGTTTGGGCTGTGCGACGAGGCTGCGCACGCCGTCTCGGAATCGGTCGGCCACCTCCGCGGACCGGATGAGTTCGAAGGTCGTGAAGTCGAACAAGTCCCAGTCGACGCCTTCGAACTGTATGGCGGCGTACGTGACCTTGCCGTGGAAGCGCTCGCGGACCACCGCCACGGCTTCGCGGAGGAAGGCGTTGAGACGGGTGCGGGTTGCGGCGATTCTCTCGGGCCGACGGGTCGGGTCGCCCAGCAGCCGGCCGAGTCGCTCCTCGGTGTTGTCGCCTTCGAGGAACCCCCGGTTCATGACACTCAGCTCAACGCCTGTGACGAACACGACCTCGGCTCCCTGCGTCCGGAGTTGCTCGGCCCGCTCTGCGCAGTCGGCGACCAGTGTGAGGATCTCGTCGGTCGTCAGCTCCAGCGGGTAGGGCGAGAACCAGATCTCCAGCCCGAGCTCGGCGGCGGAGCGGGCGGCGAGCTCTAAGCGCTCCGGGTCGCCGCCGGTGATGTGGACGGCGTTGCAGTGCAGATCGTCGCGGATGATGGTCAGCTCTTTCTCGACCAGGTCGGGGTCGAAGCGCTCCCGGGAGTTGCTGCCGTTGCGGACGAAGCCGGTGTCGTAGCAGATGCCCTTGGCTCGCATGCGTCTGGCCCTTCTGTCGGGGTCTTGAGAGTAGAAGCAAATATTGCGCGCACGCAAGTTTGCGTGTGCGCAATCCAGTTGGGATACTGCGAGGGTGACGACAAGGCGGACCGGGCTGCGCGAGCAGAAGAAGCAGGCCACCCGAGTGGCATTGCGCGAGGCGGCACTGCGGCTGGCTCTCCAGCGCGGGCCCGACAACGTCCGCGTCGACGACATCGCAGAGGCCGCCGGGGTCTCGCCGAGGACCTACAACAACTACTTCTCCAGTCGCGAACAGGCGATCGTCGCCGCCGTCACCGCCGAACGGGAATCACGGGTCGCCGCGGCGGTGACGGCCAGACCCGCCCACGTCCGCCTCGCCGACGCCTTGACCGAAGCGATCCTGGAGCAGTACACCGAACCGCGTGACCGCGACGTGCTGCTGCTGATCACCACCAGTCCCACACTGCGTGACGCGTACCTCGACACCGCCACCATGGTCGAACACCCCCTCGCCGCCGCGATCGACCAGCGTCTCGGCGAAAGCGGCACGCCCACCGCCCGCGTGCTCGCGGCGAGCGTGGCCGCCGCGGTTCGGGTCGCACTCCAACAGTGGCTCCAACCTCCGGCTGTTCCCCCCGCAACCGGTCGGCTCGTCGTGCCGTCCGGCTCGCTACCCGACCTGCTCCGCTCCGCGCTCGCCGTACTCACACCCGCATTTGACGCCGCCGAAGAGCAGGCGCAACAACGCTCGCAGCGGTGAATCCGTTCCGCTGACGGCTCCGACGTTGCACGGGGTCCGGCACGAGTCGCGGTGCCGTCGACGATCGACGGCACCGTTTCATGGATGGTCATTCACGAGGCAACGCGGCGCGCGACGGCCGCTGGGTGTTCTTCGAGTGCAACCCCGCCGGACAGTGGCAGTTCGTCGCCGCCACCACCAAACTGCCGATCGCCGAGGCCCACGCCGGCCTCCCGCAAGGAGCCACCACCTTGTCCATGAGCTCCGCTGCCCGACGGTGGATCACCGGTTCCGCCTCCGGTTCGGTGATCCGCCGGCATGCGGCCACGAGTTCGACTTGGTCCTCGTTGGTCGATCCCGGCAGCCGTCCAGTGTCGATGAGGTGCTGACGGCGCCGGACGCGGATCGTCTGTTCGCTGATGCCGAGGTCGTGGGCGACCTGCCGGATCGGCCGGCCGGCTTCGTCGGGATCCAGGACTTTGCGCCGGAACTCGGGCGGGTCGCAGCCGACCACCCCCGGATGCGCAAGGTCTGGGGCGACGGCGGCCACCGCCGGCACTTCGTCGAGCACGCCGCCACCCTCGGCATCGCTCTAGAAATAGTCCTGCGCACCCCCGGCACCAGGGGATTCACTCCTGTCCCGAAACGCTGGACGGTGGGGCGAACCCATGGCCGGCTCATGCTTCACCGTCGTCCGGCCCGCGACGACGAAACCCTTCCCGCCCGCTCCGAAGCCATGATCCACCTGGCCATGATCGACGTGATGGCCCGCCGCCTCACCGGCGAGAACACCATCTCCTGGCGCGACCCCGCAAAGCCACACCAACCGCAGATCCCGGGATAAAACATCGGGAGAAAACGACCTCTTGGAACTCGTAACACGATCTTGTGAATCGTTGTTGGCGAGGTGTGAGCTTCACCGAGAGCCACGGGGCCGCCGGACCTACCATGGCGGCATGGCCCTCGACCTATACGCAGGCATCCCAGTCAGCGACTACGCAGCGGCGCTGGCCTGGTACGAACGACTGCTGGGCTCCCAGCCGACATACATCGCGAGCGACACGGAGGCCGTGTGGGAACTCGCAGAACATCGGTCGGTGTTCATCGAACACCGACCCGGGCACGGCGGCCACGCCATGCACACCATCTTCGTCGACGATTTCGATGCCCGCGTCGCCCAGATCGCTGCTCGGGGACTGGAGCCCACCAAGCGCGAGACCTACCCGAACGGCGTGCGCAAAGCCATCTACCACGATCCGGACGGAAACGAGATTGGGTTCGGCGGGGCCCCGCTCTGATCGCAACCAGCTCGCGTGGTGGCTACGGTCGCCCAGTCCAAGTCCGCTATGAGCCCACCAGGTACTCATGCGCGGGCCGTCTTCAGGCGTCTCCAGCAGATGAGACTGCAGGCGAGACGAGGGCGTCGTGCAGGTCGAGGCGTCTTCCCCAGCGGACGGCCAGACGCTTGACGTGGTGCAGCAGCGAGAAGGTCTGCTCAACGACGTAGCGGAGCTTGCCCAGGCCCTTGATGGTCGGGGCGCCCTTGCGGGAGACAACCGGCAGTATCCGGCGCTTGCGCAGTTCCCGGCGATTGGGGTTGCTGTCGTAGCCCTTGTCACCGAGCAGTGCCTCGGGCCGACGTCGTGGTCGGCCGAGCTTGCCGGCCACGGGCGGGATGCCGTCGACCAGGGCGAGGGTCTGCGTGACGTCGTTGACGTTGGCCGAGGTGGTGACGACCTTGAACGGGGTGCCGTTGCCGTCGAAGATCAGGTGGTGCTCACTGCCCGTCTTCCCGCGAGCGACCGGCGACGGGCCGGTGGCCTCGCCCCCCTTTTCGCTCGGATGTGGGAGGCATCCACGCAGGCCCGGGGCCAGTCGAGTGCGTCGGCGGCATGCAGCTTGGCAAGCAGGAGGTGGTGCAGCTTCTCGAAGACGCCGGCCTCGTGCCACCGACCCAGTCGACGCCGGCAGGTCTGTCCGGAGCCGAACCCCAGCTCCAACGGCAGCAGTTACCAGCTGATGTCGTTATAGAGCACGTACAGGATGCCCTGCAGGCACAGCCGGTCATCCACCGGCCGAGGCCCGGGGGCCTTCGCGGTCAGGGCATCCGCGCGGAACTTCCCCGCACCGGTGGTGGCTTCATGGGAGCAGGCGACGGCGAGCACGTAGCCGACCCCGCGGTCTTCCAGCGCGGTCCGCGGCTTGGAGTTGCCGCCGTAGACCTCGTCGCCCGCGACCCAGCCCACGTGGTGGCCGGCGTCAAGGAACCGGCCGATCATGCGGGCGGCCGGCTCAGGCTCGGTCGCGAAGGCGGTGTCCTCGCCCAGTCCCGCCGCCTGGCAGCGGTCCGGAACGCACGTCCACGAGCGGGGGACGTACAGCTCACGATCCACCGCCGCATGCCCATGGCGGCCTGCGTAGACGAGGTAGACGGCGACCTGGGAGTTCTCGATCCTGCCGGCGGTGCCGGTGGGGGCACCTCCCGCCGCGAAGCGGAAGGGGGAGACCGGCGCTGGACACCCACGGTGTGCGTGCCCTTCTCCACGTCCCCGGTCTTGTCGACGACCAGCACCGCGTCCTCGTCGTGCAGGTGCTCCAGCACGGATTCGCGCACGTCATCGCGTACCCGGTCGGCGTCCCACTTGGCCCGGCCGAGCAGGTGCTGCAGGTCGTCCGGACTCGCGCCCCGGCCCACTCGGCGATCGTCCAGCAGGTCTTGCGCGGCAGGTCCGACAGCAGACCGAGTACCAGGTCCCTCATGCGACGCCGGGGTTCAATCCGCGCGAACCGGCTCGCCATCCGGCCCATCAGGCCCTCGAACGCCTCCTGCCGGCGGGCTGGGTCCACGCTGTGACCCGCGGCCGGTCCCCCGGCAAGATCGTGTGCACCAGGTCGCGCTGATACCAGGTGCCTGGCTCACCGCCGAGGTGGGCCGGGTCGGCGGGGCCGACGGGAACGAACCCGGCTTTGGCCAACACCTTTTGGGACGCGGTGTTCCGGCGGACGGTGGACGCCCGCAGTGTGCGCAACCGGTACTGGGCCGCCGCCAGTTGGCACAGCTCCCGGACGGTTGCGGTCGCCACGCCTCGGCCGGCGACGTGCTGCGCGACCCGGTAGCCGAGTTCCGCAGTGTGGTCTTCGATGTCGACCAGGTTGAACCTGCCGAGTACCGAGCCTTCCTCGGCGACGAGCACGTGGAAGGCGCAGATGCCGGCCTCCTGCTCAGCGAGCAAAGCGTTGTACCGGTCGGTGAACTGGTCGAAGAAGTCGTCGCCGCGGTCGGGGACCGAGGCAGCGAAGTAGGCGCGGTTCGCCAGCTCGAAGGCCAGGACCGCCGGGGCATGGCCAGCATGCAGCCGCTGCAACTCGGGCATTGCCCGACCCTACCCGGGCGGTCCGGCCAAGGTCACCTGGTTTCCGCCAGCGGCGGACAGCTCCAAGCAAGGCACACAACGATCCACGGCTGGAGTATCAGAGGCCATTTCTTATGACGCTCGCCCTTCCAAGGAGGTGGGGTGTCGCCCGGGCGCCACCACCCTGACCACTATGGCCGGGCCTCCACTGATCTGGAACTCACCCCTGGAGTTTTCCCCTGCCATAGCGGGTCAGGGCCGTGCGGAGCGGTGTGAGAAGCGCGGTTCGTTCCTCGACGGCTGTCCCCAGCAGCAGGCGGCCGACGACATAACTGCCGCTGCCGCCCCGTTCGGGGAAGTTGTGCTTGGATGCTCGTTTGACGCCGTGGTCAAAGTCCTCGAAGGTCACGATCAGTGAGTGTGCGCCGCCCTCGGGGTCGGCGACCAAGCGAATGCTCTCCAGTTCGTCCCATCTGATGGAGAAGGACTGGTTCCTCGGGAGGAGATTGTCCCTGTCGAGTCGGCAATGCCGCTTGTCGACCACAGTGAGGCCGCCGGTATCTACGACGAGCACGTCCCTCCCGTCGGCTGCCTCAATGGCCTCTGCCACCGAGAGGCCGACCATAATGAGCAGGGCCAACAGCAAGGTGGACTTGAGTCCTTCCCCGGCCGTGAATTGCTCCGACTTGCCGACCAAGATCATCAACCCCACAAGACACCAGAGCATTGCCACGCCTTTGGCCGCTCCTTGAAGCGCGGCGAAGGCACGGTCGCGGAGCCGGATGGCGAACGTGGTCAGCTCGAAGACAGCGGGTCCAGCGAAGTCCGAGAAACCGGTCCGCTGCCCTGGCGTGGGGTCCCGGGGCGGGGGCGTACGGGCGAGCAAGACAGCGATTGTGAGCGAGGGCACCGCAGTGGCGAAGGAGCCTGCGCCGGCCAGCCACGACAGGGTCTCCAGGTCGGACAGGTACAGCACCACCGCCATGACCGCACACGTCAGCGCAGTCGACAACCCCACCCACATACCCAGCCCCCGCATACACGACATTCTGCCCCGCGGGAACGTCGTGATACAGCGCCGGACTGGCGCCAAACTCCGATGAACAGCTTTCAGTTGGCGAGCCTGCGGGAGCTGATGAGGGCTGCGGCTACGGCGAACCCGGCTACATGGAACTCGATCGCCGCGGAACCGAACTCCTCTTCCAGGTCCTGACCGAACGCGAGGAGAAGAACAGCGTCGCCATCGCCTCCAACGAGTCCTTCGGCGGCTGGACCAAGACGTTCACCGATCCCCGGCTCTGCGCGGCCATCGTCGACCGCCTCACCTTCGGCGGCACCATCATCGAGACCGGCACCGACTCCTACCGTCTCGCCAGCACTCGCGCCCGCGCTGAGCAGCAAGCCGTCGGCTGAACCTGGCGCGCGGTGCCTGCGCGGAGCGATCGTGGTCGACCTACCCCTGGCACAGGAATCCCCGCAGATCCGCAGCTACAGCCGTCATGCCCTCACCGGCTTCGATCACGGTCGTCACCGTGCACTTCCAGTCACCGGGAAAGAAGCCGGACCGAAGCGTCCAGTCCAAATACACATGCCCACCCGAGCCGAAGGTCGCCGTCACGACCAGGTGGTTGTTGGTCCAGACCCGCTCCCCCTCCCAGCCACGGAAGTCTCGCGCGAGGCCGTCGAAGAACTCACTCATGTCATCCCAGACGGTGACGGTCACGTTCTCGAGCCGTGCACGCACACCATCAGCGACGGCCTCCACCGCGAAGACGGTCTCGTACTCATCCGCACGCGACCAGTCGAACAACCGGACAGAGGTCGCCAGCGCCCCCGGCCCCCGCACGACGAGCTCGACCTGCCCGGGATCCACCTCGATGAGACTCACCCGCCGAAGGATACGGACGTCAACAGGTTGGCGGCATCATGTTTTCGTGGCCTGGGACCGCTGCTACTTCTCATCAACATTCGGCGGCCCAGCAGCAACCAACTGTTCCCAGCTCCCACCGACAAGTGCTCTTCGTTCTGACCTACGCAGCCAGATGGGCGTATTCCAACACCAACCACGTCCTCGCAGGCATGATCATCGAACGGGCCACCGGCCGCTCGCTTGCCGAGGAGATCACGGAGCGGATCTCCCGCCCACTCGGCTTGGCCGGCACGTACCTGCCGCACGGCAGCGACCCGACGATCCACGGGCCACACTCCCGGCACTACACGAAGCTGTTCCGGACCGACCTCGGCGCGCCGGTCCACGACGCGACCGAGTTCGATTCATCCATGTTCTGGACAGCCGGCGGCATGATCTCCACCGCCGGGGGCCTCAACCGGTTCTTCGGCGCCCTGTTGGGGGCCGGATACTGCCACCGGACCAGCGACACCACATGTTCACCACCGTGCCCACCCGCGACTGGATTTCCAACGCCGCCCACGGCCTTGGCGTTTCCTCGGTGAGACTGCTCTGCGGGGAAACGGTCTGGAATATGGGGTGCGCTCTTCGGATCGTGGTCCTACGCCTACGGCGCGCGCAATGGCGAACAGATGGTCACCACCAACGTCAACGGCGACCGGAGCAACGGCGGTTGGGACGACCCCATCGGTATCTTCACCGATCCACTCGAGGCGAAGTTCCGCCGCCGGAGCGCCACCTGGCCACCGGTCACGGGTCGGGCCCGGTCGGCTCCCAGGGTCCGTCCTCAAAGGCCGCCAGGCTGATGAAGCATGGCTGGGTGCGTCGCCATGAACCCACCGATCACGAGTGGGAGGTGCCGGCCCCGCTGATGCCGCGCGCCGGGACCGGCCGTCCGCGAGCGGAGGACCAGCGGATCGCAGGCGGCACGGTCCACACGATCCGCACCGGGATCACCCGGCGTGATCTGCCCGAACGGTACGGCCCCTGGAAGGCCGTCCACACCCGCTTCCGCCGCCGGGCGCTGGAGGGCGCCTTCACCCACGCTCCTCGGCAACTCCGGGCGGAGGCCGAGGCGGCGGAACAGCCAAATCCATGACCCGAGTTCGGCACAGTGCCCGGCCGGAAAAGTGTTTGACGCCCGCCGGCGTCCGGCGGTCGGATGGCGCCTCATGAGCACAGGGCAGGTGCATCCCGATCAGCACCCCATCGACGACGACCTCGTACGGCGGCTGATCGCCGGGCAGTTCCCGCAGTGGACGGAGCTGACGGTGGAGCGTTTCCCGTCCGGCGGCACGGTCAACGCCATGTACCGGCTGGGCGATGCCATGGTCGTACGGCTGCCTTTGGTGAAGGGCGGAGCCAAGGACGTATCGACGGAGCAGGAGTGGCTGCCCCGCCTCGTGTCCCGGCTGCCCACGGCCATCCCCGAGGTGCTCGGAGTCGGGAAGCCCGCCGAGGGATATCCGTGGCCGTGGTCGGTGTACCGGTGGCTGCCGGGGGAGAATCCCGAGGCGGGGGCGCTGAGCGAACCTGTGCTGCTGGCCAAGGACCTGGCCGGGTTCGTGGCGGCGATGCGGAGCATCACCCTGCCGGGGGCGCCGGAGGCCTACCGCGGCGGACCGGTCGCCTCGCTCGACGCATCGACCCGGGCGGCGATCGAGGAACTGCGCGGGATCCCACAGGAGGGCGTCGACTGCGATGCCGCGACCGCCGTATGGGAGGACGCGCTGCGGGCTCCGGGCTGGGACGGGCCGCCGGTATGGCTGCACGCCGATCTGATGCCGGGCAATCTGTTGGTGGACAGTGGCAGGCTGACCGCGGTGATCGACTTCGGGTGCATGGGGGTGGGCGACCCGGCCTGCGATCTGTTCCCGGCATGGAATCTGCTCCCGGCCGAGGCAAGGGAGGTCTTCCGTGAAACGCTCGGTGTGGACGACGCGACTTGGAACCGCGGCCGGGGGCGGACGCTCTCGCAGGCGCTGATCGCGCTGCCGTACTACCGGAGGACGAACCCGGCGATGGCGCACAACGCCCGGCACGTGATCCGGGCGGTGCTGGGAGAGAGCTGAGACCTCCGGCACTACGACCCGCGGCTACTGGGGCCGGCGACCGCCGTGACTGCGGCCGCGGTAACGGAGTCCGTCATCGAATGATCTTGGATGACGAATCATGGTCGGGTGATACGCCGCCATGCACCGTCCCGTGTGGAGCGGGAGTTCGTCCGGCCGTCGCTGCCCGAGTCGCCACGTGGCCGCAAGCGATCGAACGACCGAACGGCCCGCAACGGGATCGCGTGGAGGTTCCGGGCCGGTGTGGTCTGGCGGGACGTGCCCGAGCGGTACGGTTCCCGGGCCAAGCTTCCCCTTGATGCCGGACGCCTGGAGACCGGGACGTGAGGTTCCAGGGAAGCAGTGCCGGGTGGGGAGCAAGAGCAACCGCAGCAGGCGGTACACCGAGGAGTTCAAGCGGGACGCGGTCGCCCTCGTCCGTTCCTCCGACGGGACCGTCACCGAGGTGGCCCGGGAACTCGGGGTCAGCGCCGAGGGGCCGCACCCGGAGCCGCTCGTGTTCGGCTCGCAAGGCTGTCACCCCGTCGGGCTTCTCCAGCAGCTCCAGGAGGTTCTGCCCGCCGGTGCCGAGGAGGTCGCCGGGGCGCCGGCCGGGGCGCCCTCGGAGCGGGACGAGGCGTTCCGGGGTGGGCGGCCCCCGTACGCGTCCTGCCTCGCACCGGGGGACGCGGTGCGGCGGGGACTACTCGGCCGGCGGCAGCAGGGTGCCCAGGGGGCCGAGGTCCAGGTTGAGGTCCCGCAGCGTCAGGCCGTACTCGGCGCACAGCTCCTCCATGCGGTCGTGGAGGGCCATGAGGGTCTCTCCCAGGCGCTCCTCCTGTTCCTCGGTGAGGTCTCCCGCGTCGACGCGGTGGAGGGCCTGGCGCTCCATCAGCTGCCGCAGGAGTTCGACGAGGGTGAGGACGAGCTTGACCAGGTCCCGTTCCACGTTCTCCGGATCGGTGGTGATCCTGCGCGCCACTCCGCGTGCCTTCCCGTCCCCCGGGGGCGGGAGGTCGCGGGGGACGGCGGGCAGCAGGCGGAAGGCGCGTTCGGCCGCGTCGGCGACCTCGTCGAAGCGGCCGGCGGGCCGCTGCCCGTCACCCGCCACGGTCGTACCCCTTCCGGCCGTCCCGCCGCGGCACCGTTCCGGTGTCCCACGGGGACGGGTTCTGCTCGCCGACGGAGACGATGACCGACCGTAGGGAGACGCGCACCAGGTCGATGTCGGCGATGGAGAGCACGATGTCGCCGGTGATGACCGCGCCGCCGCTGAGCAGCCGGTCCAGCAGGTCGATCAGGGCCACCTGCCGGTCCGGCAGCGGTTCCACCCGCACCGCCGGCGCCTCGTCCGCAGCCCTCACGACGCGGTCTCCCGTGCGGGTTCGGC
This sequence comes from Streptomyces macrosporus, assembly GCF_039533145.1. Lineage (NCBI taxonomy): Bacteria > Bacillati > Actinomycetota > Actinomycetes > Kitasatosporales > Streptomycetaceae > Streptomyces > Streptomyces macrosporus. The sequence continues at coordinate 32,570 of NZ_BAAASZ010000035.1, read as the reverse complement.
CACGTCCTCCTCGGGAGGCGCGGCGAAGGAGTAGGGGGCCCAGGGCCCGGTGACCTCGACGCGCACACCGGGCAGTCCGTCGGCCGCGCGCACGGCGCCGTCGCGGAACCGTTCGGCGCGGTCCAGGGGGACGAGGTAGGCGTCGTTGGCGACGTTCTCCCCCTGCCCGCCCGCGAGCACACCCTGCTGGACCCGGTGCCGGGCCCGGTCGACCGCGTGGTCGGCGGCCACCGCCTCGACGCGTTCGACGGCCAGTCCCGCGGCCCGGTAGACGTCCTCGCGCGAGTGCCGCTGCGCCCTGCGGCGCCGCAGGTAGGAGCGTCCGGGGCCGAGGCCGGGTTCCGCGGCCGGTTCCGGCGCGGTGTCCTCCGTCTCCGGCGGTTCGACGTAGACCTTGACGCCCCACTCCACGTGCTCGGCCAGGCGGGACAGCCGGTCGGCGAACGTGTCCCGGTGGGCGTCGAGCATGCTCCGCACCCGCTCGTCGTCGAGGTACACCGTCGCCAGCCGCAGGGGGAGGACGGTGGTGCGGGCGGCCAGCGCCTCGATCACGCCGTGGTGCGAGCGGGCGACGGCCTCCAGCCAGTCCAGGTCCTCCAGGTTCTCCCGCAGGGCTTCCTCGTGGAAGTCCCGCGCGGGCACCGCACTCACCGCGGCCACCAGGGGGCCGCCGGAGTCCCCGCGGACCAGGCGGACCGGCGCGCCCCCCACTCCGCGGAGGCCGGAGACGGCCTCCGGCAGCCCCTCGGCGTCGCATGCCACGGCGTACGCGTAGGCCATCCGATCCGTCATGGTTCACCTCGGTCCCTCGGGCGGGTTCCGCGCTCCGGCCGTTTGGAGCGGGGGCGCCGGACGGCGGGGCGCCGCTCCGCCTCCTCGGTCTCCCCGACTGCCTCCCCGGAGGTTTCCCCGGAGGTTTCCCCGGAAGTGTCCTCGGCCCCGCGGGGGAGCGCGCGGTCCCCGCGCAGGGCGTCGAGTTCCGCACGGAGCCGCTTGTTCTCCTCCAGCTCTGCGCGGAGCCGCTTGTTCTCGTGGGCCAAGGAACGGCTGTCGACCGCGCGGGAGGAGAGCGACGGGTCGTGCTCCCACCAGTCGATGCCCATCTCCTTGGCCTTGTCCACCGATGCCACCAGCAGGCGCAGTTTGATGGTGAGCAGTTCGATGTCCAGCAGGTTGATCTGGATGTCGCCCGCGATGACGATGCCCTTGTCGAGGACCCGTTCCAGGATGTCGGCGAGGTTGGCCGAGGAGCCCTGGCCGTAGGACGGTGGGGCCGCCCTGGTCGGGTAGGAGCCAAGCCTGTTGGCGACGGGTTCTGTCACGGCCGCTCGACCTCGTTCCCTGTGGTTCGGTGCGATTTCGGACGTGTCGTGATCAGGTATCGCCACCCCGTGCGCGGTTGATCTCCTCCAGCCAGTCCAGCAGTTCGTCCTCGCGCCGGTCGAACGTCTCCTCGTCGATCTCCCCGGCCAGGAGCGCCTTCTCCAGCGCGGCGAGCTCCCGCTTGACCGGTTCGGGGTCGTAGTACTCGGCCTCGGCGGCCTCCTTGACGCGTTCCACCACCCAGACCACGCCGCGCACCGGCGCCAGCGGGAGGGTGGCGATCTGGGTGAACAGACCCATGGCACGGCTCCCTAGACGAAGCTGTAGGGGGGAAGCGGGCCGTTCAGCCGGAAGCCGAACTCCTCGCCCATCTCGTCGGCGAGCCTCTTCTCCTCGGTGGTGAACTCCTCCTCGCCCTTCCGCTCCACCAGGAAGGAGACGTTCAGGAAGTCGTCGCCGGTGGGTTGGGAGGAGAGCTCGTCCCGGGCGAGGGGACGCAGCGCGCCGACGATCTCCGCGGCCAGTGCCTCCTGGCGCGTCCGGACCTCCTGGGCGACCAGTTCGCCGAGCGCGAGCGGCAGGTCGGGGCCGCCGCGGCCGCTCCTGATCTCGTCGTTGAGCCTGCGGGCCTCGTCCGACTCCAGGAGGATCCGGCGCAGCAGCGACTCCTCGTCCTGGGACGCCTTCAGGTTGTACTCGACGCAGCCCTCCAGCGCCTCCAGCCGCTCGGTGTACTCCTCGGTCCGTTCCTCCAGCACGGTCCGCACGGCGTCGTCGTCCGGCGCGGTGAGGCCGAACCGCAGCGGCAGGATGCCGCCGTCGGCCATGAGCCGCTCCTGGACGGTCTGGTGGGCGCCGAGGTCCCGGCGCTTGGGCCGCAGTCCCTCGGGAGCGTCGCTGACGACGGCGGACAGCGTCCCGGCGTCCACGGTGCGGAGCGCGGCGGGGGGATCGCCCACGCCGGTGAGCCCGTCCAGGCGCAGTGGGTGCGTCGCCGCGACGATGGAGTAGACGTACACGGCCATGGCTCACTCCTCGTGCCGCCGGGAGGCCTTGCGAGCCGTCCGTTCGCTCCGTTCCACGGGCTCCTCCTCCCGCTCCTCCCTCCGGCGCTGGAGGGAGTCCGTCACGGCCTCGACGGCGCCGGTGAGCGCCCCCTTGCTCTTGCCGCGGGCTCCACCCTCGGTCACCTGGCCGACGACGTCGGTCAGCTGGGCGGGGGCCTTGCGCCCGGACTCCAGGTCCAGGCGGTTGCACGCCTCGGCGAAGCGCAGGTAGGTGTCGACGCTCGCCACGACGACACGGGCGTCGATCTTGAGGATCTCGATGCCCACCAGGGACACGCGGACGAAGGCGTCGATGACCAGACCGCGATCCAGGATCAGTTCGAGGACGTCGTACAGGTTCCCGGAGCCCCCGCCTCCAGGGGCACCGCCTCCGCCCTGCGGCACCACGGTCACGGTGCCTCCCTTCGCCGGCCTGCCGTCCGACGGGCCGGCCGTTCTCGTCGTTCGGGTCGGTCAGGCACGCCGGTCGATCTGCCCGCGGGTGTAGCGGCGAGTCTGCTCGTACCCCACGAGCTCGCCCTCCTCGTCCAGCGTCACCCGGTAGCTCGCCATCACGCTGCTGGTCTCGGGGATCCGCTCCAGTTCCAGCACCTCCACGTCGGCCTGCCAGCCGTCCCGCGTCGGTTTCACCGAGGAGACCGACTCCGGGGTCCGTCCCAGGAGCTCCTCGAGCTGCTCGGCCGCGTAGCGCATGGCCTGCGGGGCCGAGACCCGGCGGCCGCGCCTCTCGTCACCCTCGTCCCGCCGGCCCTCGCGCCGGGGGCGGCCGGTCCGTTCGGAGGTGCCGCGGGAGGAGTGCTGCGGCTCCCGTTCCTCGTCGTCCGTTTCGCCTGCGGCCATGGTTCCTCTCCGGGGTCGGAGACGACGTACTGCGCAAAGATAAATTCATGATATAGGAGCATTTGTTCCTTATGTGAAGCGAGTCTCGGCGGATGTCCGGCGGCCGGGAGCGGTCCGGTGGAGGCAGCGCGTCCGGACGGTCCGGTCCGGCGGTGATCGGCCCGCCGGACCGGTGGGAAGGGGGTCCTCCGCCGGGCCGTGGAGGGCGCGTCGGTGAGCTGCTCGGCGCGTCGGGCCCCGCTCGGCCGTCGGTGTCTCAGCACCAACCGTTGACCGGTCCGCTGACTCCCGTCCAGACGTAGGCGTCGCTGATCCAGGTGCCGTCGGTCAGCCTGTTCCACAGGTTCGTGGTGCCGTAGCGGCCGGTGTGCGAGGTGCCGTAGGCGGAACAGGCGATGCCGACCGTGGCGCCGTCCGCCACCGTGCCCTGGGCCGCGTAACCGGTGCCGGGCCCGGAGCGCTTGTTGACGTACGTGCCCCCGTTGGCGTCGACCACGGCCTGGGTGAGGCCCAGCGCGCCGTGGTTGTAGAGGGTCCCTCCGGCGTACACCTGCCGGCTGCCGTGCATCGCCGACCCCTGGTAGGCGGCGGAGCCGTTGTAGAGCACCCACTTGCCCAGGTTGTGGCCCGCGATCGGAATGTACGAGCCGTTCTGGAGCAGGCCGAAGTGGACGTGGCGGCCGTAGGCGGCACCGCCGCAGGTGACGTCCGTGCCCGTGTAGCCGAGGAAGGCACCGGTGTTCACCCAGCCGCCGTTGGTGTTGATGTTGCTCCACAGGTGGTAGTAGTCCGTGGCGTAGCCGCGGTCGTGGACGACCCTGATCCAGCCCCGACACATGGTGTAGGCCGTGCCCTGCCGGGCCGCGCGCACCACCTCGTCGCCGCCGGCGAAGTCCAGCGAGCTCCACGGCGCCGCGCTGCCGCTCCAGCCGTGGGGACCGCTGGTCATGACCGTGTTGGCGCCGATGGTCGTGGGCAGCGCCATGCCCGTGCGGTAGTCACCGGTGCCGTACACGGTGACGTCGCCGTCGGCACCGGGGGCCCCGCGGCCGAGGGTGTCCTTCCGCTTGCCGTCCCGCTGGGCGAAGAGGGGCTTCTCCCTGTCCTTCACGACGGGGGAGCGCTTCGACAGCTCGGCGAACCCCTCCTCGCCCTCGAATGCCACACGCCACGTGCCGTGTTCGCGTTCGGCGAGGAACAGCCACCCCCGGGGCATCCGATCCGATCCCGGTTCGGTGGCCAGCACGGCCGTGCCGAAGGCCCAGCCGTCGACGCTGCGGGTGATGTCGACGCGCGGTGTGTCGCGGGCGACGGCGGCACCGATCGCGGTGCGGCCGTGTTCCAGCAGGTGCTCGGTCACGGCGGCCGCAGGGGTGGCGGCCGGCCGGTCCGCGGCGGCGGCGCCCGCCGGGACGGTCAGTGTCAGCGCCCCGGCCAGCATCGCCAGGACACTGCTGGTGGCGGTCCATCGGGTTCTCGGTCTTCTCCGGCCGAACATGGGGTCCTCCTCGGCTGGTCGAGGTGTCGCTTGTGACAACACCTCGGTTTGAATGTGCGCCGTCAAAATAGAGGTGAGTGGGCCCGGCGCCAAGCACGCTTCGACGCAGGGACCTTCGCGCGGGGCACGGAGGAGTACCACGGTCGGGAAGGCTCGGCGGCCGGGCCGTCGGTACAGGGTCGGGCCGTAGGCCGTGAGGACCTCGGCGATCGGCTGGCGGAAGGTGGTGCCGCCGGGGGTGCGGTTTCCGCTGCCGCCCGAGATCAGGCCGAGGGCCGTGGTGCCGGAGAAGGCGGACCCTCCGGTGTCGCCCGCCTCGGCGCACACGTCGGTTCGGAGCAGGCCGTAGACGATGTCGCCACCGCCGTGGTTGACCGTGGCGTTGAGTCCGGTGACCGTGCCGCGGCGCAGTCCGCTGCTTCGACCGAGGTGGCGGGCGGGCTGTCCGATCCGGGGAGCGGCGGCCCCGGCGATGTCCTGGACGGCGCCGCCGCCCAGGTTGATCTCGCCGGGGTGGGACAGGGCGGTGTTGGTGTAGCGGGCCGGCCCGTAGTCGTTGCCCGGGAAGCTGGGTCCGGCAGTGGTGGAGTTGCCCCGATCTGGACGGCCGAGTCGGGGGCATCCGGGTCCTGAACCGACCGGAGTCCTTCTGCCGTGCCGCTCGCCGGAGCGGCTTCGGGCGGGGACCGGGTGAACTCCCGCCACGGTCGCCCGATGGAGCGCGGCCGTCTCCCGCCGCCCACGCGGCTGCGCACGCCAAGGCGGCCACCGTGCGGCCCCACGCCGCCTGCCACCGCCGGGCCGGGCGCCGCGTCGCCCACGAGGGCACCCGCGTGGTCTGCTCCGGCGGTGTGCGGGGCCCTGCCGGGCTTCGGCTCGGGCACGGCCTGTCGGCGCGGGCGCAGGCTGCGGGAGGGGAGCGACGCCGGGGTGGCAGCGGTCGCACGAGGGGCTGCCGGCTCGAGTCGCGGACCGCCGTCGGGACCTTCGGCTGCGTGTTGATCCTCCGGCGCCGCCTCCGCACCGCATCGCGTCAGGAGCTCCTCTTCCCGTCACCCGGATTCCGCCGTGGCCCAGCAGCCTGGCCCCGGCCCCCACCGGCAGACGTCGTCACCACTCGTCCAGATGCGGACACAGCGCTCCAAATATCACAAAGAGTCGACCACGGACCTCGTCAGGGACACGCGTACCGCATCAACGAGCTCCGGAACGGGAAGCCGCACGGTGATTCTCTGTGGGCCCAGAGCGATGGCGGTTGCCTCGGGGGTGGACTGTCCGGTCCGTGGGCGGGGTGGGGAAGCGCAGGGCCCGCTCGTCAGCCTGCCGGACAAGCCACCGCACGCCGCCGGCGGCGTGCGCGAGGAACCCCCGGCGGGCAGGCGCACGTCACCGCTGGTGTCCACGTTCTTGTCCGCGAGAAGGTCCCGGGGGAGTGGAAGCCAGGGGTTCCGCGTGGGAGGACGATCGGAGCCCCGCGATGCCTCGAATCTGCCGATCCATGCAGTGAGCTGCAACGATTCCCCACTCAAGCGATTAATACGCAACGATGCTGCGCGAAGATGCAAGGTTCGTGCATTACGAGTCTCCACCGCAGCTCATAGGGTCGTTCGCTGTACAAGGAAAGGCGGTGACCGCCTCCTTGGCGGTTCCCTCACCCCTTCCCGGGCCCTTTGTCATGCCGCCGGGGCCGCCGCTGGTCGCCGCCCATGACTGGCAGTAAGCAAGGAGCCACCCAGTGTTGGACCACGGCGCAGCACCCCCGGCCGAAAGCCCGATGCGGTCTCCGCGGCCGCCCGTCGGCGGCCTCGGTGCCCGTCTGATGCGGCGCAAGCCCGTCGAGCAGCTCGTAGCGGAAGGCGGCCAGGGTGAAGGCGGCACTCTGCGGCGCTCCCTCGGCATGTGGCAGCTGACGATGATCAGCATCGGTGCCACGCTGGGCACCGGTATCTTCGTCGTCCTCGGCGAGGCGGCCCCGCTGGCCGGCCCCGCCGTGGCGATATCGTTCGTGATCGCCGGTCTGACCGCGCTGTTCTCGGCGCTCTCCTACGCCGAGCTGGCCGGATCGATCCCCGTCTCCGGGTCCTCCTACTCGTACTCCTACGCCACCATGGGCGAGCTCATCGCCTGGATCTGCGGGTGGTGCCTGATCCTGGAGTACGGCGTTTCGGTAGCGGCCGTCGCGGTCGGCTGGGGCGAGTACCTCAACGAGCTGTTCGGCACCACCGTCGGCTTCACCATCCCCCAGACGCTCTCCGCCCCGCTCGGCGAGGGCGGCGTGATCAATCTCCCCGCGCTGGTGGTGGTGCTGCTTTCCATGGTGTTCCTGCTGCGCGGGGCCCGGGAGAGCGCCCGTGTCAACACGATCATGGTGTTGGTGAAGATTGCCACATTGGTGCTGTTCTGTGCCATTGGCTTCCTCGGTATCAAGGCGGGTAACTACCTTCCGCTGGCACCGCTCGGCATCACTGGCATCAGCGCCGCGGCCGCCACGCTGTTCTTCTCCTACATCGGCTTCGACGCGGCCTCCACCGCAGGTGAAGAGGCCAAGGACCCCAAGCGGGATCTTCCGAAGGCGATCATGCTTTCTCTGCTGATCGTCACCGCCCTCTACTGCCTGGTCGCCCTCGTCGCGGTCGGCGCCATGCCGTGGCAGGACTTCACGGGCACCGAGGCGGCCCTCGCGCAGATCATGAAGGACGTCACGGGCCACAGCTTCTGGAGCGTGGTCCTTGCCGCGGGCGCGGTCGTCGCCATCGCCAGCGTCGTCTTCGCCGTTCTCTACGGCCAGACCCGCATCCTCTTCGCGATGTCCCGCGACGGGCTGGTGCCCAAGGTTTTCGCCAAGGTCGACGAGCGCACCGGCAGCCCCCGTGTCAACGTCCTCATCGTCTCCGTCTTCTGTGGTGTGCTGGCCGGCACCATCCCCTTGGGCGAACTCGCCAATGCCACCAGCATCGGAACACTCTTCGCGTTCGCGCTCGTCAACGTCGCCGTGGTCATCCTGCGCTGCACGCGTCCGGAGATGCGCCGCACCTTCCGCGTCGCCCTCTTTCCCCTGACGCCCATCCTGGGCTTCGGATTCTGCGGCTGGATGATGCTCAGCCTCCCGGGCACGACCTGGATGGTCTTTGGCGGCTGGATGGCGGCGGGGCTTGTCGTCTACTTCGGCTACAGCATGCACCGCTCCCGCCTGGCCGTCCCCGCGGCCCCGGAGGCGGCGTCTGCGGAGAAGTGATCCGTCCGCAGCGCGACTGAACGATCTCCGCGACTGAACGATCTCGACGAACGCATCGTCCACGCCCTCGCCGAGGACGCCCGCCGTTCCTACGCCGGCATCGGTGCCGAGATGAGCCCGCCCTTCCCGCCGCCAAGCAGCGGGGAGGGCGGGCTCCGGAGCGGAGGGGGCCGTCACCGGCTTCACCGTCCGGGTGGCCCCGCAGCGCTTGGCCGGAAAAAGCGAGGGCCTCATCGGGACCCACTGCCGCCGCCACATCTCACCCGAGTCGATCCACCGCGGAATGTCGCGTCGTCCCGAGGTGGCGTTCG
>NZ_BAAASZ010000035.1:2826-24280 GCF_039533145.1 Streptomyces macrosporus | reverse complement strand
GAACGCCGTCGTCCGGGGCCTCTTCTCCGACACGCACCACTCCGAGCAGGTGCCCGAGCGGGTCGCCGGCGAGCCGCTCGGGGAACGCACCGACTGATCGTTTCGAAATGCGGTACGAAGCTTCCCGGCCCGCACCTGACGCTGCGGGCCGGAAAGGAGTCCGTGATGGAGGTCGGCAACGGGGGCACAGGCGTTTGAACCGGTGAAGCCGGGCGAAGTGAGCGCGACGACCCACCGCTGTCCGCCCGGGCCGGAGCCATGCGGGATGCCCTTGCGCGCACCTCGGGGCGATGTCCCGGGCCCGCACGGCACGGCGATGCCCGGCATGGTCGTAGCAGCGGCGAACAGCCCGCAGGTCTCCGCCGTGGCCGGCCCCGGACACGGCGGATCGGCGGGAGCACGGTCGACGGCCCGGCACGATAACCCTTTGAGCGCTCTGACGTGGGAGTCGTCGGTCGCGCAGCCGTCCCCGTGAAGCAGACCGGTGCCCTGAGTCGGAGATCCGTCGTTGGTCGAGTGTGAGCCGCCCTGGACCGAAGCCTGTGCCGTCGGGTGTTGACCGATGCCGAACGAGAGGTACCGCGGTCGTGGGTGCGACGGCGGTCGGGCGCGCAGGCGCCGGTCCCGCGGTCGAGGATCGTGCTGGAACGCGTCGAGGGGCACGCGATCGCCGAGGTCGCGCGCCGTCCGAGGAGCCCGAGGACGCACTGCGACACGGGTCCGCACCTGGCGGTCGCGGCGTGCGGCCAAGCGGCTGGACGGCTTGTGTGACGAGCCGCGTCCCGGCGGCCGCGGAAGATCACCGACGCCGGTGTGGAGCGGATCATCGTCACCACCCTGGAGCAGTCCCCGACGAACGCCACCCACTGGTCGACCCGCTCCCCGGCGGCAGCCCCCGGGATGTCACAGTCGTCGGTGGCGCGGATCCGGCGGACCAGCCGCACCGGGCGGAGACCGTCAAGCTCTCGACGGACCCGTTGTTCGTGGACACGGTCCGCGATGTGGTCGGGTTGTCCTTGAACCCGCCGGAGCGGGCGCTGGTGCTGTGCGTGGACGAGCGGCCCCGGATCCAGACGCTGGATCGGCCCCGGCCGGTGCTGCCGATGATGCCGGGCGTGCCCGAGCGCCGCAGCCACGACTAACGTGCGGCTCGGGCACCACCACCCGTCCTCTTCACCGCTCTGGAGGTGGCCACGGGGAAGGTGATCGGCTCCCTGCACCGCCGCCACCGCGCGGCGGAGTTCACCAAGTTCCTGGCCAGGCTCGACCGCGAGGTGCCCGTCGGCCTGGACGTCCGTCTGATCCTGGACAACCACGTCACCCACAAGAACCCGGCGATCCAGCGGTGGCCGGCCGCGCATCCGCGCTTCCTCTGCACGTCACGCCGACGAGGTCGTCCTGACCGAACCCCTGGTGGAGCGGTGGTTCGCCGAGCTCACGCAGAAGAAGCTCCGCTGGGGCGTTCACCGTTCCGTCCTGGCCCTGGAACGCGACGTCCGCGGCTGGCTCGCCGACTGGAACGCCCCCGGCCCTCCAGCGGGTCCGCGAAGCCATCACCCGCCTCCGGCGCGAAAAGGTCCAGATCAGTGTCGCCGCCGTCGCCCGCCGCGCGGACGTCTCCCGCACCTTCCTCTATGACAACCTCGTGGCCGGGGCCGCCATCGCCTCCGCCATCGCCTCGGCCATCGCCTCGGCCATGGCGGAGGCCGGCGAACGCCGGTCCCGGACGCTCGCCGAGCAGGACGACGAGCGTGAGGCGCGACCTGGCGCGAACGCGCACTCAACGCGGAGGACGCCCTCAAGGTCGCTCACGCCCAGATCTTCACCCGGCGGACCCGCGTCGGCGAACTCCTCGGTGAGATCCGGAACTTGCAGACCGAATGGACCGAGGAAGCCATCCAGCGGATCGCCACCGAGAACACCACCCTCGAGCAGCGAGTCCGCCGGCTCACCACCGACAACCGCACCCTCGACGAGCGCCTCAAGGCCGCCCGCTCCAACCTCCGCTTCCAAGACCGGCGCGTCGCCGACCCCGAAGCCCGCCTCACGGATCCGGCTTCGACGATCTGATCCCGTCCGGCTACGACCCGCAGATGTCAGTGGTGCGGGCCATACTCGTGCTGCGGCGCCGCCCGGGCACTGCGGCACGAGGGGAGCGACATGGCTGAGGTGCTGGTTTTCCACCACGGGCACGGGTTGACCGATGGCGTCCGTGAGTTCGCCGAGCAACTGCGGCGAGCCGGACACACCGTCCACGTCCCGGACCTGTTCGAAGGGCAGGTATTCGACAGCCTCGAGGAGGGCATGGGCTACGCCGAGGACGCCGGGTTCGGCACGGTCATCGCGCGCGGAACCGCCGCCGCCGAGGGGCTGCCTGCGGAACTCGTCTACCTCGGGTTCTCGCTCGGTGTCCTGCCGGCGCAGAAGCTGGCCCAGACCCGCCCCGGCGCAAAGGGTGCGCTGCTGCTGGAGGCATGCGTCCCGGTCGCGGAGTTCGGCGGCGCCTGGCCCCACGATGTCCCGGTCCAGGTGCACGGGATGGACGCGGATCCGTTCTTCGCCGGGGAGGGCGATGCGGACGCGGCCCGGGCGCTCGTCGAGACGGCGGCGGGTGCCGAACTGTTCCTCTACTCCGGCGACAGGCACCTGTTCACCGACAGCAGCCTGCCGTCGCACGACGAACACGCCGCAACGCAGGCCACCGACCGAGCGCTGGACTTCCTTGACCGCATCGAATAGTCCGGTACTTCGGCGAGGACCACCAAAACCAAAGGCGGCCCGCTCCAACCTCCGCTTCCAAGACCGGCGCGTCGCCGACCTCGAAGCCCGCGTCCCCGACCCGGGATCAGCGATGTGGTCCCGCGTCGCTGATCGCCTCACGGCCCGTCCACCGTCCCGGTGGATGGACGGGCTGTCCTCTGAGACCACCCGGACGAGCTACAACAACGACCCCAACACGCCGTCACTGACATGTAGTCCATGAATCGTCGCAGCTCGGAGCCGGTGGCCCGAGCTCCTGCGGTCGGTGAGGTGGATGGACCGCTGAATCCGTATGCGGCGAAGCCGCATCGGCGGTCCGAGGGCTGCGAAACGCGCTGTCTGTTGTCGCCTCGCTGGGAGGCGGCCGAGCGGCGCCGATTGACCGAGTGGGGGTTGCCGAGTGGACCCGGCCCGCCGGCGGGCGATGTTCGACCAGGCCATGGCCCGGATCGCGGGCCGGTTTCGGCGGGTGGAACCCCGAGCCACTGCCGCCGCGGCTCCAAGCGGCGCGCAGCCTCGGCAACTGCGATGTGTCGGTTTCGTGTCAGTGCCAGTGGCCGGCAGTCGCCGTCGGCCACTGCCGGTCGTCTTTCCGCTGGTCATGGCGGAGTCGCGTGACGATTCGCCGCCGGCACCGGGGTGACACCGGCACCGGATTTCACTGTCATGAGGCGGTAGGCCCGCAGGTGTCCTGCTGACACGAAGCGAGAGGTCGCAGTGGGGCGGAGGGCTTGGTCGCGGTACGGTCCCGAAGGCGGCAGAGCGCAGGATGGGGCGCGGTGCTTCCTGCGGGGCAAGGCCAGGACCGTCGAAGGGGGACGGTGGACTGCTGCGGGCCGGGCTCCAGGAAGCTCGACATCAAGATCGGACCGAGGGAGGACCGATGCCGAGCGAGGGTGTGGTCACGCCGGACCGCGACGGGTACCTCGACATCCGCTTCCGCAGCGCGGTGCCCCTCGATCTCGAGGCCAGGTTTCTCGACCAGGTCTTCAGAGAACGCGCGGGAGACGCGTCGTTCTGCGAGTTCGACGCGGTTCTCGCTCCGGAGATCCGGCCGGCGCTCTGCACGATGGCCCGGTGGCACGGAGACGACCACATCGACCTGCGGTGCTCGAGCCGGACGGCGACGCCCTGGGGTCGATCGCGATCTCGGCGAATGTCGTCGCGCTGACCGGAGCCTCCGGAAAGTGGGGGTGCTGGGGTGAAAGGGATCCCGAGGTGGCGGTATTCCAGGGGTTCCCCGACACGGCCGCGCGCAGTGCATGGTGTGCGTGGTTCGGGCCCTTCGGGACGTGTCAGGTGCGGTGGAGTCGTATCTTCCGATGGCTTTCGGCGGGCGGCCCGTTCCGGATGACTACGCCGCAGCGCTGAGCGCCAACTACGGCCCTTCGAGTGGTGGACAGTCGTAACGTTACGGAGGCCCCGTTGGATTGATGAGCACCGGGTGGTTCTCAGTGGTGATGCGACGGTTCGGTTTTCGTGGGCGGGTGGGAAAGTGTCCTGCCGGCCCGGGGGAGAGGCACTGACGCGCGGTGTCGCTGGGGTGCTGAAAATTGGTGTCGTGTGCCGCTGACGGCGGGGCGCCGCTCCTGATGAGGGCCGGGGGCCGCTGCCGAGACGGCGCCAAGGCCCGGAGGGTGAAGGACTGGAGCGCGTCCGCCTGATCACCAGCCTGTCGCCGGGTGCGGCCACCGGTGAGCAACTCGCCACCTGGGTCAGGAACCACTGGCACATCGAGAACCTGCTGCACCACGTCCGAGACCGGACCGTCCGCGAGGGCGGTTCCAAGAGCCGTACCGGGCACCTGCCCCGGACCATGGCCGGCTTGCGCAACCTCGCCATCGGCGTCCACCGCCAAGACGGCCGCACCAACACCGCTGTCGCCCTCCGCCACGCCGCCCGCGACCACCACCGGCCTCGTCCCACGCGCCCAGCGTCTGTTCGATGCCCAGGCTGCCGGAGCCGGCCTCGCGGTCGACGCGTACCGGACTGTCGCCCAGATCCACGAGTCGGCCGTCACCGAGAACGTCCTGCCCCCCCCGCTCGTCCTTCTCTCTGTCGTCGGAGCGCGGGCGGCGGCTCAGCGGGACCGACTCGCCGCCGCCTCGATCACGTCGTCCAGGACGTCGCGGGAGCGGATCAGGTCGGCGATCGTCCGGTCGATGCGCTCCCGTTCCCTGACGAGGTCCGCGACCAGCCGAGAGCCGGCGATCTCGGACGGACCACCGTCCGCGTCCCGCATGCAGGGAAGCAGTTGTGCGATCTTCCTGCTGCACAGTCCCGCGGCGAAGAGTTCCTGGATGCGAATGACCCGGTCCACTGCGCTGTCGGGGTAGTCGCGGTGGCCGCCAGGGGTGCGGTCGGCTGTCAGCAGCCCCTGCTTCTCGTAGTAGCGCAGCGAACGTTCGCTCACTCCGGTGCGGCGGGCCAGTTCACCGATCCGCATCTCCACCTCGCATGTCGAGCCGCGGCTTGATTCTGACACCGGTGTCAACTTCTACCGTACCGGCATGACGAACACACCGAACACCCCGGTCGTCTCACGCCTGTTCGAGCCTGCCCGCCTCGGCGCCCTGCGTCTGCCCAACCGCCTGGTGATGGCACCGATGACCCGCAACCGCGCCGGAGCGGACGGTGTCCCGCTGCCGATCATGGCCACCTACTACGCGCAGCGCGCCTCCGCCGGACTGATCATCGCCGAAGCCACCACGCCGAACGTCGTGGGGCAGACCTACCCCGACATTCCCGCCATCCACGGTGAGGCGCACGTGGCCGGATGGCAGCGCGTCACCGAAGCGGTGCGCGCCGCGGGCGGACGGATGTTCCTGCAGTTGCAGCACGGGGGCCGGATCGGCCACCCGGACAACAGCGGGCTGTGGCCGATCGCGCCCTCGCCGATCCCGCTCCCGGACACGGTCTTCACCCCCGGCGGGCACCGGCCCTCCGTCGTACCGCGCGAGATGACCCTCGACGAGATCCGCGCCACCGTGGTCGACTTCGCCACCGCCGCCCGCAACGCGATCGACGCGGGCTTCGCCGGGGTGGAGGTGCACGCCGCCAACGGCTACCTCGTCCACCAATTCCTGGCACAGGGCACCAACCGCCGCACCGACGCCTACGGCGGCCCGGTGGCCGGACGCATCCGATTCGCGGTCGAGGTGGTCCGGGCCGTCGCCGAGGCGATCGGACCCGAACGGGTCGGGGTGCGCATCTCCCCGGGGTTCACCGGCAACGGCATCGACGAGGGCGACACCGAGAGCATCTATCCCGCCCTCGTGGGCGAGCTCGCCGACATCGGCCCGGCGTACCTGCACATCGCGTTCGCCGGCCCGGACCAGCCCCTCTTCCACGACCTCCGCAGGACCTGGCCGGGCGCGTTGATCGCCAACCCGGTGCTGCCGTGGCCCGGACCACTCCCCGCCGACGGTGGCAGGCACGAGGCCGAACGGTTGCTGGCCGCCGGCGCCGACTTGGTCTCGCTCGGTCGCGCGTTCCTGGCCAACCCCGACCTGGTCGAGCGGCTGCGCATCGGAGCACCGCTCAACCCGGTGCGGGACGAACACCTGATGTACGTGGGCGGGGAGACCGGATACACCGACTACCCCGTCCTGGACGGCACCCCCCGGAACGGAACGCCCGAACCGGCCGTGCCCTGATGACGTCAGGGCGGGCCGGGACCGCCTTCCGCGGCCGACCGCCGACTCTCCGGTCCGGTGATCCCGATGCCCGGGATCCGGGCCTCCGCCGCGTCGGCGGGCGTGTCGAGGGGCGAGAACCCGAGGCTCCGGAAGGAGCGGACCGCGGGGGCGTCGACACGGAACACCGCGGCGCCAGGGCCTCCTGATGCTGCTCGGTGATGCGACACCGCCGAGTTGTTCAGGAGGCCCTGCCCGCATGCGCCGAGCGCCCCACGACCATCCGACCGGGATCCCCGGTCGACGCGCGTCTCTCAAGAGCGGAAAGACAACTGCTGCTCAGGCCGGCTTGCAGCCAGGCGCCACTGGAATCCCTTGCAGGAGCCGCCTGCACCGCAGATGACGCGGCGTCACTGTTTGCTGCCTTGCCTCGTGGGTCCGTCCGGGCTGGGGAGTGGCGCGGGGGCGGCACCGTAGCGGCGCTCGCGCCGGGCGTAGTCGTTGATGGCGTTCCACAGATCGCGGCGGTCGACGTCGGGCCAGTAGGCATCGGTGAAGTGGAGTTCTGCGTAGGCGGATTGCCACAGAAGGAAGTTGGAGATGCGGCGCTCGCCGCCGGTGCGCCACAGCAGGTCGACGTCGGGCGTGTCGGGCAGCAGCAGGTGGCCGGCCAGGTCGTCCTCGCGCACGTGGTCGGGGTGGAGGTCGCCGGAGGTGGCTGCCCGGGCGAGCCGAGCGGCGGCCTGGGTGAGCTCGGCGCGGCCACCGTAGTTGAAGCAGAAGATGACGGTGAGGCCCGTGTGGTGTCGGGTGGCCGCCTCGGCCTGCAACAGCTCCTCGATCACGTCCTCGGGCAGACCATCGGTGCGGCCGGCCCAGCGCAGCCGGATTCCCAGGGCGTCGTGGGTGGCGAGTTCGCTGCGCAGCTGGTCGCGGAGGGCGTCGAAGATATGGGTGATCTCCTGGGTGTCGCGCTTCCAGTTCTCGGTGGAGAACAGGAACAGGCTCAGGTGCGACAGTCCGATCTCCGCGGCTCCGTAGACGACGTCCCGCATGGCGTTCGCGCCGATCCGGTGGCCTTCGTGGCGGGGCAGGCCGCGCTCGGTGGCCCAGCGGCCGTTGCCGTCCATGATCACGGCGACGTGTTGGGGCATGCGGTCGGCGGGGATGGCCGGCGGGCGGGCGCCGCTGGGGTGGGGTGGCGGTGGCTGAACGGCGAGCGCGGAGCGGACCTGGCGGGGCACCGGGATGGCCGGGCCGCTGCCGGGTGAGGGGGGAGACAGGGGGGTCAGTCGCCAGGCGAGGGCTGTCCTGGCCCGTGCGGGGGCGAGGATCCGCCACCGGATGGGTGGTGCGGGCACGGCGGGGTGCGACAACAGGGCCGGTCCTGCCGCCTGGACGGCGTCCAGGCGGGCGTGGAAGAGGCGGGTGACGGTGCGCAGTATTTCGGCCGTGCCGGGGTGGAGCGCGTCGGTCAGGCCGGGCTGGTTCAGCCAGCGGCGGGCCTGCCCCGTCAGGTGGGTGACCAGGTCGTTGACGGCGGGGCTCCAGCGTTGCTCGCGCAGGTGATCGGTGGCTTCTGGGAAACGGTCGAGGATCTCGGCGGGCAGGCTGATGTCGCCGCGGGCCAGGTCCTGCGAGAGGTCGGTGAGGGCGTCGGTGAGATACAGGCCGTCGAGGTAGCGCTGATAGGCGTCCTTGCGTCGCAGCCACACCGGCACCGGCACCCCGGCCCGGGCCAGCAGGGTCATGCCTTGGGAGGCCCAGGAGAGGTTCGTGTCCCCGACCCAGGCGCTCCACTCGCGCCAGGTCTCCAGCCGGCGCCCGTGCGCGTCCCCCTTGAAAGTGTCGAAGGACGGCTGGAGGTCGGCCACATCCAGACGCCACCGACGCATCGTGTCGATCAGCGCGTGGCGGACCGGGTCGGCGCTGTGGCCGGCCGCGAGCTCCGTTTCCAGGGCGGTTGTCCATGCGTCGAGCCGTGCGGCCCGGTCGGCGGGTGTGTCTCCTACGGCGTCGACGATGTCGTCCGCTGTGGTGAAGGCCGCCCACATCGCCCAGCAGGCGGGGCGCAGCACCGGCGGCATCAGCTGCATGATCGCGTATTCGACGGGGTCGCGCCGCCGTACGTTACGCCGACAGTGGGTGTAAGCGGCCCGGAGCTCGGGGTCGTTGACGGCGGCCAGAGTCAGAATGCCGGGCACCGCGGTACCTCCGTTTCCTCAGGGGTCGGTCGGGAGAGTGCGCCGTATGCCGGGGCCACGTCGGTGGTGCGGGGACCGGCCACGGAAACCGCAGCGGTCTGCGGGCACCTGGAGCTCCAGGGCAGCGGGCCGGACAGGCATGTCCCCAGGCGCTTGTCGCCGGGTCGGACGGTACGGGCCGTGAGGGGGCACCCCGCATGCGCCTCCCCGAGCCGAGGGGCGGGTATGGCGGCTATGGCAGAAGCGGTGGGCAAGGCTTACTCCTTCGCTCAACGGTGGGCGGTTCGGGCGGATGGTGGGCGGCACCACGGGCTCGTGACGCCGGTGTCGTACGGATGGCGCGTGATGTGTTCAGCGGTCAGGGGCAGTCACCTGTCGGTGCTGTCGGCCGGAGGCTCCGGGAGAAGGCGAGGCAGCCGCCGAGGACCCCGCAGGCGGTGCCGATCAGAAGGCCGCCGATGTTGCGGGTCAGCAGGGCCACGATGGGCAGGCCGGCGGCAAGGACGCCGACGACGGAGTGCAGGGCGGGCAGCCGCAGCAGCACCAGGCCGCACGCCAGGAGCGGGGCACTGGTCCCCAGCCCGGCCGAGCCGGCCATACCCGCCTGCGGCAGCGCCATGGGGGTGCCGAGGAAGGGCAGCACGATCAACCACGCGCCGGCCGCGGTGATCAAGGCCGCGGAACCGGTGGGCCGTGCTCGACACCAGTGGGCGGCAGCGGCACGCCGGGACGACGAGTGAGCTGCACTCATCAGAAGTACTCGTGGTCTCCCGGCTTCACCAGCACACTCACGTCGTGCCGGGTGAAGGAGTCGGCGGCGCCGCGCCGGCCGGTGAACTTCGGGTTGACGGCCACCGGATGCGAGACGCTGCCGGTCAGGCCACCGAGTCCGTTGCCGCTCGCTCCGGCACCACTGAGGGCTTGTGCATCCACCTGGGTGAGTTGGATATCACCGAAGGCTTGGAACGCGTTGCCCGATGCGGCGACCGAGGCGGCCGGCGCGTCCTGGGCCACCCCCACCAGCACCGCTCCCGCCGCCGCGACCGCAGGAACGGCCAGTAACCCAAAGCGGCGCCACCGCCGGCCGGACCGCCGCACCGCCGGCGGCCCGACAATCTTACGAATGTCATTCACGTCGACCAACAACGACCCGCGATGCAAAAAGACACGAGAGAGGGTTGGTGAATCAGCCAAAAAACATTCGAGAATACCCTCCCTGTCCGATCCTTTGATCGATTGACGTCCGAAGAATGCACGCTCCCGCGCGGCGCCGGACGAGCTCCGCGGCGCGGCCGGCGCCCTGGTTGGTCGATCCTCCGCACGTCAAAGCGGCCTGTCGGCCGGGTCCGGGCAGAAAAGCCCGGAATCCTCGCCGTCCTCTCTCGCGTCAGAGATCACGACCGGCATTCCGTCCGGGCTCCGGAAACCTGACCGGAAACTTCATGGCCGCGCCCGCCTCTCCAGCTGGTTTATCTAGAGATGCACCATTGGCGCCCCTTGAGGACATGAAAACGAAAAAGCCGCCGCCCGGCCACAGACTACGTTGATCAGCCGATCCGCCTCAGGACCAGCATGGTCCCCCAACCCAACCCGATGAACCTGAGTCTGGATGCGCCGGCCCGTGACTTCTCCTCGATACCACTGACCATCGGGGCCGTCCTCGACATCAGGGGCACCGCACCGTCCCTCAAGGCGCTGCGCGAGCACATAACCGCCTGCCTCCCCCGTCTTCCAGCACTGAGGCATTACCTTGACGGCCCGCGTCTGAAAGCCCGGGTGGGTGCACGGCCCGCGACCACCTGTGTCCGTCCGGGTCCGGGAGCGGATACTTGAACCCGGCGGGCTGGAGCGCGTTACCGAGGTTTGACTCCCCGTGTCGTACGGCGTCAGGCGGGCTTGATGGTCAGGCCGGTCTCGGTCAGGCAGCCGTCGACCAGGTTGCTGCGGTACTGGATGTGGCGCAGCCCCTGCCGGATGCGGTGGATGAGGTGCTCGGGGTGGAGAAGGCGACGTTGGAGAACCGGCCGCGTCGCAGCAGCGACCAGATGTCTTCGACCGGGTTGAGGTCGGGTGCGTGGGGCGGCAGGTAGAAGATGGTCAGCCAGTCCCGGGCTGCCGCCCGCTGCCGTAGCTCGGCGGTCTTGTGTGTACGTTCAGGTTGTCCCAGATCAGGACGATGGAGCCGCCGAGCCGGTGGTGGGCGGTGGTCAGCAGGTCGCGGTAGTCGCGCCAGGAGAAGCTCTTGCGCTCGTCGCGGCGGTCGTCGTCCCGGCGAGGCCGGTAGAGCAGCCGCGAGCGGTGGCCGGGCTTGCTCGCAGGCGGGCGGTGAGGAAGCGGAGGGCAGAGCTGGACACGTCCGTACCGGACGGACAAACAAGCACACGAAGCTTTTGGTGGAGACGGTTCTCTTGGTCGAAAACCCATCTACCAGGGGCTTCACCCTGTCTGTCACGCCAACTGCCAGGATCGCTCGTCAGATTGGAAAGGGCTCCCTGTCCGCGACGGTTCCGACCCAAGTCGCCGTGGACCTGCTGGAAGGCGGCCTCGGTCGTCGGCTGTCGGAACTGCTGCGGACCGTCCCGACCGGAGTGGACCTGGCCGACGCCGACGCGAGCGAGGCGGCTCCAGGGTCGGCGGACGACCGGGCCCGGCACCTGCTCATGGAGCGGGACGACATCGGGTGGGTGACCGCGGGCAAGCTCCTGGCCCGCAAGCGTCCCGGGCTGCTGCCGGCCTATGGCCAGGTGGTGCACTGCGCTCTGGGCAGGCCGCGTACTTCTGGCCGGCGCTGCACGCGGCCCTGCACGAGGACGACGGGGCTCTGCACCATTGGCTCTTCCAACTGCGGCGGGCCGCGGGCGTATCCGAGACGGTCAGCGCCCTGCGGGTGTGTGACGTGGTGGTGTGGACGGCACACCGCCAAGAGCATCGCACCTGCCGCTGACACCGGAGAGGGCGCGGCCGGGAAATACCGCGACAGTCTTTCGTGTGAACCTCTTCGTGGTCCCCGCGCACGGCGTCAAGCCTGCGGACCTGTGTGATCCGCCGGTGTTCCGG
The DNA here is from genome assembly GCF_039533145.1 of Streptomyces macrosporus. Lineage (NCBI taxonomy): Bacteria > Bacillati > Actinomycetota > Actinomycetes > Kitasatosporales > Streptomycetaceae > Streptomyces > Streptomyces macrosporus. The sequence goes on along the minus strand of NZ_BAAASZ010000035.1, from coordinate 12,624 downwards.
TGGGGCGTTGCCGGTGCCTCAGTCGAATGCCTGGAACAGCATCCCCGCCGCGATGAGCAGCCAGAGCGCCACCCCCATCAGGCTCGGTTCGGGCTCGTGTCCGTCCACCCATGTGCGGGTGGGGTCCTCGCGGTCATACCGCAGGTTGACCCTCTGGCCGCTCTTCACGGTGTTCCGGGCGAGTTCCGGCAGCGGCGGCCGGCACCGCATCACACGGCCTTCGGGCCCGGCACGGAACTCCACCACCGGCTGGTGGATCGTGCCCTCGGCGAGTTCCTCCACCTCCACCTCGACCACCTGTCCCACCGCCGTCGCGGCCCGCTGGTATCGCTCCCGGTCCCGTGCCGCCTCCCGCACCGTGCCCACGGCCAACGCCACGAACACCAGCCCGCCCAGCAAGTACAGCACCTGTCCCATTTCCCGAGACTCCCGCCGGACCCACCACCCGTCAATACGACCTCCATACGACCGCGCCTACGACGAGCCGTTCACGGCCCCGGAACGCCAGGCCGTCGACGATCTGGCCGACGGCCGCGACCACCGGTACGAGGCGGAGATGAAGGAAGCCTGCCGCATCCGCGGGGATGGTCCCATGTCCACGGACACGCCCAGGTTCCCGGGTACACCCCCCAACTTCTCCAGCGCCTTGGCCCGCTCGGCCGGGAGCTTGGCCCGGCGGCTTTTCTGGTTGCCGAGCCAGACGCCGAGTCGGATGGGGTGCTGGTGTCCGGTCTGGTCGTGGACGGCCTCGATCCACTTTCTCGGCACCCGCGCATGCCCTTCCCGGCGTCGGTCTCGCCGTCCGCTGTCGTCGGCATGGTCGGTGTGATGCCGAGGGCGGTCGGGCGTTGGCGTTGTCCGTCGGCCGGCTGCCGGCCATCCGGTGCGTTGTCGGGCGAGCCACAGCCCGACGTCCTTCCCGCCGACCGTGACGCCGGGGCGGAGTTCGTCCGGGGCGGCACCGCCGTCGAGGCAGGCCCGCACCGCCGCGTACTGCCGCTGCCAGTCCACCGTCCCACCCTGGGCGGCCGGGTTCCGGTGCGGATCGATCTGGGTCAACCGAGCGGCCCGTTCCGCCGCCCGCGCCGGGTCCCTTGCCGAGCTCGTCGGGGCGGCGGCAGTTGGTGAGCCACTGACCCGCCGGCCGCCCCTGTGCGACCGCCGGCCGGGGCGCGCACAGCGTCCCGTGGAGGGCGAAGCAGGTCCGTGCCGCGGCGCGGTTCCCCTCGAAGAATGAGGCACTGATGACCCATCATGAGAAATCAACAGCCGATTATGAGGTGTCAGATGCTAAGGTGGGGTGATGTCCAGCACCATTCGGGAGACGGGAGCCCGCGGCCGTACGCGACGGGCGATCCTCGACGCCGCGGCCTCCGTACTGTCCCGCCGGCGCGATGCCACGCTGGCCGAGATAGCGGCGGCGGCGGATGTCGGACGCAGCACCCTGCAGCGGTACTTCCCGGACCGGGAGGAACTCGTCTCGGCGGTCGTCGAGGACTCGCTGCAGCGACTCGACGAGGCGCTGCAGGAGGCACGGATCGATGAGGGGCCTCCGCTGGACGCACTGCGCAGGCTGGTGACCGCCATGCTCGACGTCGGCGACCACGTGCTGTTCCTGTACGGCGACCCGCGGATCACCGACGCCATCGCCGCGCGGGGCGGCCCCGACCCGGCGGCCGAGGAGATCAAACGGCTGATCAGGCGCGGCCAGGCCGAGGGGGCCGTGGACCCCGAGGTGAGCGGTGACTGGATCGAGCATGTGCTGTGGGCCCACGTGTCCGCGGGCTGCACGGCGGTCAGCAGGGGGAAACTGCCACGCCACGGCGCTTCCGCATGGGTCGTCCGCACGCTGGAGAACGGCATCGGAGCCCGCACGACACCCTGACGGACACGACGAGACGAAAGGTGACCCATGACCATTCTGGTGACGGGGGCGACCGGCAATGTCGGGCGGAACGTCGTCCGGCGACTCGTGGAGCAAGGGCACGACGTGCGGGCCTTGACCCGCAGGGCGCGGGCCGGAGCGCTCCCCGAAGGAGTCCGGGTCCACGAGGGCGATCTCACCCGTCCGGAGACACTCAAGGACGCCCTGGAGGGCGTCGACGCACTCTTCCTCTTCCCGGTGGCGGCGACCGCCGAGGAAGTGGTCGGCATGGCCAAGACGGCGGGCGTGCGCCGCGTTGTGGTGCTCTCCTCCGGCGCGGTCACCACCGGCTTCGACACCGACTTCCACCTGCCGGTGGAACAGGCGGTCGAAGCGTCGGGGCTGGAGTGGACGCATGTGCGCCCCGGCGAGTTCGCCATGAACAAACTGGCCCTGTGGGGACCGCCCATCCGCGCGGAACGCGTGGTGCGCGACCCGGCCCCGGAGGCCGCCTGGTTCCCCGTGCACGAGCAGGACATCGCCGACGTGGCCGTCCTCGCCCTGACCGAGGAGGGCCACGCGGGGCAGGCGTACACCCTCAACGGGCCCGAACTCCTCACACGCCGACGCCAGGTGGAGCTCATCGCCGAGGCGATGGGGGAGGAGATCCGCTTCGAGGTGGTGACCCCGCAGGAAGCTCGCGAGATCTACCTCGCGCAGGGCGGCTTCGCGGCGGAGAACGCCGACTTCCTCCTCGGATTCGAGGACTACGGCGGCAACGAGTCGGACCCCTCGGAGATCGAGGCGTTCGACCCCTCGTCCCTCGGCCCCCTGCCGACCGCCGAGGCCGTCACCGGACGACCCGCTCGCACCTTCGCGCAGTGGGCGCGGGACCACGCCGACGACTTCCGCTCCTGACCAACGGATTCCGGACGGCACCAGGCTCGTGGAGTACGCGGCACACGACCGAAAAGACACCGAAGGCCTCCCTCTCCTGGCACGTGCCGGTGACCCCCACAGCCCTGATGTCGCGCGGTTGACGAACCACGCGACACAGCCCGTGAAGGTCGCCGCCGCCCACACCGAGAGCGACATCTTCTACACCGCCAAGGTGAAGATCACCGCCCCGCCCAAGGACACCATCCGACGGTGCCGCTTCGACTACCGGCAAGGCGGGCGCCGGTACACCCGGACGCTCGACTGCGAGATCGAACCGAAGACCGAGTAGCCCCGGCCGGCTGCACCGACGGCGCAACGAGTGGAGTCCTCGCCCGGGATGTCCCGGGCGAGGACTCCACTCGTTGCCTTGTCCCTCTTGCCTGCTCACAGCTCCGGTTCTTCGAGTGCTTTCACTCGCTTGTGGGGGAGCCGGTTGCGGCGGCTTTTCTGGTTGCCGATTCCCGCCCCGAGCTTGATCGGGTGTTGGTGTCGGGTCTCGTCGTGGATGGTTTCGGTCCACTTGCGGGGTATCCGGGTGTGTCCTTCCCTCTGCCGGTATTGGTGGAGGGCGGCGAGGGCGCGGTCCCAGGGTGTGGCGGTGGCGGGGATGGTGACCGCCCACGGTGCCTGCCCGGCCTGCCGGTGCCCTCAGCGGCGATCTTGCGTGGTGGTGGCCAGGGCGCCGCATGGCGGGTCGGGGACCGCCCTGCCACAGCCCGGATCGCGCGCTCTTGGACGAGTCAGCTCGCCCCGCCCTGACCGGCGCTGCCCATCGGGCCGACCTCGACGGGGGAGCCGGCGCCGTCGGTGACGGGCAGGGTAGCGGCGCCCGGCCATGCGAGGGAGACCGACTTCGTCTCGTTCGGCGGGGTCACCACGAGTGCGGTGATGCGGACCCCGGAGCCGCCCGAGTCGTTGAGCGGGTACTTGATGCCGAAGGACACCGACTCGCCGTCCTTGAGCACGACGCGGTTGGACTCCTGACCACTGCGCTTGGCGGAGAGATCCCCCGCGCTGGTCTTCAGGTCAACGCCCGCGTATCCGGACAGGGAACAGTCCCGACCGCCGCCGTTCGTGAACGTGACCGCGACAAAGCCGTCGGTGTCGCCGTCGATGGTGCTGTCCGACGCGGTGATGTCCAGCTCGTCGGTGTGACACCTGCCGACCTTGGAGTTCGCACTGTCGGAGCCGCTCCCGGCGGTGTCCTGCCTGCCTGAGTTCTGCTCTGCGGAGTCCTTTCGGCCACCCTGCTCCGCACCGTTCTGCTCCGAACCGCCCGAGCCCGGACCGCCGTCCGAAGAGGACGCGGAGGACGCGGAGGACGCGGACGACCCGTCGCTCCGTGCCGTTCCGTCATTGCCGCTGCAGGCCGTGAGCGAGAGGCCCGCGGCAACGGCCAGGGCTGTGAAGGTGAGCTTGTGAACGCGCATCGTTTTCTTCCTCGGTCTCGTGGGAGGTGCCGGCCGCTCGACCCGAGTCGGTACGAGCGAACGTCTCTGATCACCAAGACCCTCCCGCCCTGCCGACCCGTTCCGCCCGACTGCTCCCTAGGACACCTCTGTGACACACCGCCCGGCACAGTGCGGACCGCGACGACCAGAACCGGCCCCTCCCGTCCCCCTGGCGGGCTCCTGCCCCGGCGCACCCCCGGCGCAGGAAACCGGGCCCGAACACGGTGTTCTCCCGACCCGTCGGGCCCATCCAGTGGCCGGGCCGGAAGCCGGTTCCGGCCATCAGCCAGGTCCGTTTCGTGATCACGCCCGCTGGGACGGACTTGTAACCCGGCGGATCCTGACCAACTCCGCAGCGGACAGTCGTCGTGAAGTGCGCCTGGTCTGGTGGAGGCTCGATTCCCTGAGGGGATCGAGTCATGGCCCGTCCGGGCCTTTACCGCCAGGGAGGCGTGGGCGTGCCGTCCGGTCACTGCTGTCTCAACCGCACCCCCGTGCCCCAAGGTGCTGCCGGCGTCGGCGGCGGTGCGGCAGAGCCGTTCGGCTCCTTCCGGGCTCCGGCCTTCTCTCGCCTCCGCGCCAGGAGGGGAGCAGGGCGTCGGGGTGGGTGAGACGGGTGTGGGCGGCGTGTCAGAAGGAGGCGGGCGGGCACAGGGCGCGGCGGGTGGGGCGGCCGTGCCGTTCGGGGTGGTCGGCGAGGCGGAACACCGGCCCGGCCCCGGCACAGGCGCGGTCTGCGGGGCCGGGGCACCGGGAGGCCGCCGGGGGCGGGGGGTGACCCGGCGTAGGGGGCTTGTTTGCCGTGGACCGGGTGGGCGAGGTCGGCGAAGGCCTGCTCAGCCCGGTCGTCGGTGAGCTGGTCGTAGTCGTGGTCGGTCAGGTAGTCGACGGCGGCGTCGATCAGGAACGCCTGGAGGAGGTGCAGGCCCACGCCCAGGCGGCGGGCGTCCATCGCCGCCTCCAGCACCGCCCGGGCCGCCGGGATGCCGTGCTGGTAGCGGCGCAGCAGTTCGGGTGCGCCGGCCAGGTCCTGGGCCAGACGCCCATGGTCACGGGCGCGGGTGAGGGCGTCGGCCGGCAGGGCGTCACCGCCTGCGGCGAGTACGGCCGCCGCCCGCAGCGCCTCGGGGGTGAAGGTGTCGGGGACGGTGAGGGTGCGGCTGGCGAGCAGCTCCCGTACCCGGCTGTGTGGGTCCGGCTGCCCGGGGGCGGGCAGGGCGGCGTAGGCCTTGGCGTACTCGGGCCACAGGGTGCCCAGCACCAGGACCGGTGCGCGGCCGGGGTCGGTGAGCAGGTCGTGCACGGCGGCCGCGATCCGCTCACCGACTCGGGTGTCGCCGAGGTAGTGCTGGGCCTCGTTCAGCCACACCACCGTGCGGGGTCGCACGCGCTGGAGGTCTTCCAGCGCGGCGCGGGCCCGGGTGGGGTCGAAGGGGTGCCACAGCCGCCACCCCCTGGCGGCGAGCGGTTGGACGGCTTTCCAGCAGGCCCGCGTCTTGCCGGTGGAGGAGGAGCCGACCAGGACCAGCATCCGGCTGCGGCCCTCCGCGACGTCTTGCACTGCCTGATCCAGTGCCTGGTCGTGCTCGCGGCGGACGTAGCCGGGCAGCACCCGCCCCGGCGCCGCGCCCGGCGCCGGGGCGGGGCCGGGCGCGGGCCCGGCCGGGTGGACCTCCAGGTCGTGCGGCTCCCACTCGGTGATCGGCCGGCCTGGCCCCCGCTCCTCCCCGTCCTCGGGGAGGCGGGCCTCTCCGGTGGCGGCCCTCCGCAGCTCCAGCAACTCCTCGGCCGGTAGACGCAGCACGCGCGCCAGGGCCGCGACCGTCTCGGCCGACGGCGCCGGCGAGTCCTTCCGGAAGGCCTGCTGCACGGTCGTGCGGCCCAGCCCCGCTCTCTGGGCGAGCTGGGTCTTGGTCAGCCGAGCACGGGCCAGCCCGTCGGCCAGCCGCTCGCGGAGTTCGGCCAGCGCCGCCTCGCGCTCCAGATGCCCTTCATGCACGTGCCCGCCCCCGAGCCCTTGGTGTGTTCGTCGGTGTTCATCTTCGCCCGGCCGAACCATGGCGCACAGCGCTTCCGGCACCTTCGGGCACAGCATCGTCCCGCCGACTTGTCAGGAGCCTGTTGTGTACGGTCTCGCCGTTGTCCTGCTCACCGCCGCGCTCGTGGTCGTCGTCGCGCTGCTGGCCGCCGCCGGTGCGGGCACGCTCGCCCGCCTGGACGGCGCCACCTACCCCGCCGCCCTGACTCGGGCCGCCACCGCCTTCGCCACCACCCTCACCCTCGCCGCCGCGGCGACCGCCGCCCTCGCCGAGGTCCTCCCCTGAACCGCCCCGGCCTCCGGCAGCGCCGAAGAAGCCGCCCCGCGGCCCCTTCCGCTGCGGGGCGGTGGGTCAGCGTTTGACCCGGCCGCGCACGGCCAGGACCGCCAGACCGAGGAGGACGGGTTCGGCGAGGCGGGAGGCCATCTCGATGTAGGTGCCGACGGTGGTCAGGTCCTGGCCGGAGGAGCGGAACACCACCGAGTTGAGCGTGACGTTCACCGCCTTCTCGAACCGTTCGCCGGTGAACCTGTTCCCGGTGGGATTCTTCGGGTCTTCCTTGTCGATGGTGAAGGTGACCCGGCCGCCGCCGGGCGGCACGGTGCCGGTCGCCTCCTGCTGCGGGGACTCCCGGGGGAGCCCGAAGCCCATCAGCAGCACGATGGTGAGCAGCATCGCGGCGGCCAGCCAGCCCAGGGCGCGGGAGGCGCGCAGGCCGTAGCCGGAGACGGCCCAGTACAAGCTCAGCAGGGCGCGTTCGGCGCGGGGGGTGCTGGGGTCGTGGCGGCGCATCTCGCACTCGCCGTAGTAGAAGTCCGCCGCCCCCGGCTCGTCCTTGCCGTCCTCCAGCGCCTTGCGCAGCGCCCGGTACACCGGGGCCAGCTGCGCCGGCCCGGCGTGTCCGGCGCCGAGCACCGCGGTGTTCCAGCCCCGGACCGCTGCCGGCTGGAGCGCGCGCCAGTGGTGTTCCTCGGCCAGGGTGCGGCGCGGGGTGAACCGCACCGGGCGCCCGCGCACCCGGTGCGTGCCGGGCGGGACGGTAGCGAAGGAGCAGGCGCCCTCCAGCCGCAGCTGGTCCAGGTGCACCGTGCCGGTGAACAGGCACCCCGACAGGTCGACGTCGGCGAGCACCAGGTGGGCCGCGTCCACCCTGCGCAGCGAGGCCAGCCGCACCCCGGCGTCGGGCGCACCGGCCAGGAGCTCTTCCCTCACCGGTCGGCTGTCGAAGGGAACGAAAGGGTCGGCCTCTGCGGCGATGGTGAGGGGGTATTCGAAGACCGCGTGGGAGAAGTCCACCGTGGCGTAGCGCAGCCGCAGCTCGGCCGTGGACGACCAGCGGGTCCGCCGGCACTCCAGGCGACGCGCGGCGAACGAGAGGGTCACCGGCCCGCCGAACACCGCCCGGGACAGCACCACCCGCCCGGCGCACACCAATGGCCCGAGATCGGCCGCCCGCTCGAACACCACCCCCACGAATACGGCATTGCCCTTGACCGTCGCCGACTCGAACCAGGCGCCGCCCTGGAAGGTGGCCGACCCGAACTCGGCGATGCCCTGGAAGGTGGCCGACGCGAACCAGGCCTCGCGCTCGAAGGCAGCCGACGCGAACAGGGCGTCACCTTCGAAGGTGGCCGATACGAACCAGGCCTCGCGCTCGAAGGCGGCCGATCCGAACCGGGCGGTGCCAAGGCGGGGGTGTCCGGTAGCGGGGTCGCGCAGGGCGTCGAGCAATCGATCCAGCAGGTCTGCGGTGAAGGGGGTACCGCGGTGGTCGATGTCGGCGCCGGGGGCCAGGCCGGCCAGGTAGGCGTCACGGTCGGCCTCGTCCAGGTGGGCCAGGCAGGCGGTGTGTCCGGGAACGTGGATGCCGCGGCAGCCGACCAAATCCTCCGCGGTGGCGCCGTGGCCGCAGTGCGGCCAGTCCGGCGGAGTCGGGGGCGGTTCGGAACTTGGGTGTGCCATGTCCGAAGGACGATCGAGCGCGGCCGGATAGTTGCCCAACCGCCGCTTGGGCAATGTCGTCTGGACCACCGTCCTGCAGCGCCGGGTACCGCGCGAGCTTATTGGTCGCATCTCCTCACTCGACTGGTTCCTCTCCCTCAGCCTGGTGCCGTTGTCGACCGCGCTCTCCGGTACGGTGGCCGGGGCAGTGGGCGCAGGACCCCTGCTCCTGTGGTGCGGAGGGGGATGCGCCCTGCTGCTCGCCATCGTCCTCTGCTGCGCCGACCGTGACACGGGGGCCGACGCGCTCGTCGGCGCCGTGGGCCATCGCCACGCGGACCAGGCCACGTGAACGCTGCCGGTGTGCCCTTGGTGCGATGTGTCGGTTTCGTGTCGGTGAGTCCGTGGCCGTAAGGGCTGATTCGGGAAGCCGCGGTTCCGCTGGTGGTCGGCGTGCGGTGGTGACCGGCCGCCGGCCTGCGGTGATGCCGCGCGACCGTGCGCCGGCGTGGTGGGGTGGAGGGCCTGGTTGCGGCATGGTCATGAAGGTGGTAGGTCGCACAACGACCGCCACCAGATCGAATGCCGGCTCGGCCTGCTGCAGCAGGCCCGTGGTGGGGCCGTCCAGTATGACGAGTTCGCCGTCCGCTACGGAGCGACTGTCCAGGTCACCCTGGCGCGGCAGTTGGTGTGACCACCGGGGGCTCGACCCGCAGAGAACCGCGGCGCCGCGGGTGGCGTTGCGAAGCGGTTTCACAAGCCGGCGACGGCGGCGAGGAAGCCGTCGGCCTCCTTCCGCAGGCTGGGTGGCAGGTCGACCAATGCGGAGACGATCGTGCGAAGCTCGCGCGCGGCTTCTGGTGCCCGGTCCCACGTTGCCCGGCCTCTGGTCATGGCGGCGAAGAGGAGATCACCTCTGTACAGGTCCTCCTTCGACCATTGGGTCGAGGGAGAGCAGGTCGATGTCCACCGGCAAGAGGTGGGGCAGGCCGGTGTCCTGTCTGATCAGCAGCCGCAGGTCCTCGGGGCCGAGCGCACAGATCGGCTTGTGGTGCAGGGCATGGGCCGTGGCGGTGAGGCGAGTGGCGTCCGCGGGCGGGGCCGGTCGGCGGACACCTTCGAACTCCTCCGGCGAACGCGATCGGTCCACAGGCCGAGGCATCTGTTGATTGTCTCGCTCCGAGATCCCACGCAGGCTCCTCAAAGACGTCAAGCGGCAGGGGCAGGGTCGGTTTGGGTGACTTGTTCGGTCAGCGGTCGGCGTCACGCCCATTCGACGCTCAGCTCTCGCAGCGCGTCCAACTGCTCCCGGCTGAGTTTGTCGTGACGTCTCTTGGCGTTGGAGACCCGCGCGTCCAGCTTCACGGCTACCGGTTCCGCCTCGTCGTCGACCGGGTTTTCTTCGCCGTGGCCGCGTGGTACCGGCCGATCGCCTTCCCGCTCCCTCCACTGGGTGAGGGCTGTCGGGCAGCGCTGGAACGCCGGCCACCCCTTTCCGCGGTCCGGGAGCGCCCGCCGCCGGTGCCACCGACGGCGTCCTCGTCCCGGGGATGCGGCGACGGTC
>NZ_BAAASZ010000035.1:0-2817 GCF_039533145.1 Streptomyces macrosporus | reverse complement strand
GGGATGCCCGGTCAGTCGAAGAGTCCTTCGACGACGTCTTCGGCGATCTCACCGCCGATCTCTTCGGCCGTCTCTTCCGCGATCTCCTCGATGAGCTCCCCGAAGATGTCGTCCATATGCCGTACCCCTTCTTGTCGGTGTGGCCGACCCGCGGCACGCGTGAGGTGGCCGCGGGCTCGTGGGCGTCCGTTCAACGTGCTGTGCTGGGAGGCGAGTTCCCAGAAGATCTTCCTCGCGCGGCGTGTTGGCTGCCGGCCCGGGGTGGAGGAACAGCGGGGCCCGCTCCCCGCCGGCTCCACGCCCACTCCACGCCCGACTCCCGCAGCGCGGTGCGCTGGGCGGGGGTGAGGCGGTCGCGTCTTGTCCTGGTGTTCGATGACCGTATTGCGATGTGGCGGGTCCGCGGCAGTGGAGTGGCCGGCGGTCGCCGTCGGCCGCTGCCGACCGTCTTGCCTGCCGGGCCTGGTGGGGGCGCGGGACGGTCCGCCGCCGGCACGGGGGAGACGGGCCTGGGGGCTCACGGCCGCGGTGCGGTAGGTCCTCGGGCGGTGCACTGACCCGAGGCCGGGATGTCGCACGTGGTCCGTCGGGGCCGCCGCCCCGGGGATCGGCGGTCCGGGCCCGGTCAGGGGCCGTGCCCGCCCCTGCCGATCCCGCCGTCCGGTACTCCGAGGTCGCGGCCTGCGGCAGCCTTCCCGCAGCGCTCCGCGCCGAGGCGGAAGGCCGCCTCGGCGCCGTCCCCGTCACCTCCCCGGCCGATGCTCCACGCGACCGTCGCAAGCATCCTGCCGCACCGCGGGCCGCTGCGGATCAGCGCCTGGTCGCACGAACGGCGGTGGTCGATCTGCGGCACGGAGCCTTTCCAGGGCATGGCCCCCGTCGAGGGCGGGACGGAGGACCTGGCAGAGGTCGCCCGGGGCCGCCCGGGCGTGGCATGACGGGGCGGACCCGGGCGACCTCCGCCGGGTGGCACCCTTCGTGCACCCGACCGGCCGGTTCGAGGCGCCCGACCACGATCCCGCGCGTCTGACGGAAGCCGAGTGGCGGAGCCTGCGCCAGGAGGCGGGCGAACCGGAGGACGCCTGGCGCGAGACGTACCAGGACCTGATCGAGGCGGCCCGCGCCGAGCCGGCGCTGCGCGCTCTCCACCCGTTCACGAGCCACTGGGCGTTGCGCTTCTCGATCACCACCCGCCCGCGCCTGATCGTCGTCGGAGCGTGCCTGATGGCGAACGGCGACGGCACGTACGGGGTGGGCAGGGGCATCACCAGTGAGGACCTCGGCCGGTTCGCCACCGCGCACGAGGCCGAGCGTGACGCCGACCGTCTCAACGCCCCGATGGAGGGGAGGGCGGGCACGGTCGTGCCGGAGTTCAGGCTGCGGGCGGTGGCCGCTCCGTTCGACGTCGGCGACCACCGGGCCTGCCACGACCCGTACGAGGCCGACGCCACGCGCTCCCGGCGGCCTCCACCGGCCAGGAGATCCGGATCTCCGACGAGGCGGCCCGCTTCCCGTACGACGTGGTGGTCCAGCACGCCGAGCTCTACCGGCAGTACGACGGGTTCGCCGATCCGAGCGGGCGCTCGGCGTCGCTGGTGTGCAGTGCGGCCGAGAGAGCGTCGTGCAGCTCGCTCGGGATGGTTCCGGTCCCGAGGGCGCAGGCTTGGACCAGGTCGGCGCAGTCCTGGGCCTGTCGGTGGGTGGCGAGCGTGGTGAGCAGGGGGTGGGCCGGGAGTTCCCGGGCGGCGTGGCCGTCGCGGGCGTCCGCGACTCGGCGGTGCAGGGCATCGGCGAGACGGCGTGCGACCGGGTGTTCGGTGGAGCCGACCGTGTCCAGGAGGGTGAGACCGAGGCGGACGTCGAAGACGGTCCGGCCGGGCTCCGGCCGGTGGTCGAGGTAGGCGTTCACCGTGTTGGTCGGGTCCGGGTCGGCCGGCCGGCGGCGGTGCGGTGGCACAGCACGGTCAGGCAGGCGGTGACGTCCCGTTCCCATGGCTCGCCGGGGACGGTGTCGGTCAGGAGAGCCTGGGCGTGGTCGGTGTCGCCGGCGGTGAGGGCGGCCAGGACGGCGACCTGGCGGCCGTCGAGCATCCGAGCGCCCACGCCTCGGTGCCGTTCGAGGTGGGCCAGGGCGTCGCGCCGGCGTCCTTGGATGGTGAGGGTGCGGGTGCCGTCGGTGATCAGGACACGCCACAGCCACCCGCGCACCTCCCGGCGGTCTTCATCGGTGACGGTGAGGTCGGCCGGTACGGCGATCCCGTCCAATTCGGCGGCGGTGCCCGCGTCGACGGCCCGGTACAGGGCGGTCAGGTGTCGGTGGCCGGTGTCGGGGCGGCCGGCGCGGATGTGCAGGCGGGCGAGGTTGACCACGGGTTCCAGGCCGCGCATGGCGCTCGTGGCAGGCAGGGGGCAGGCGTGGAGGTAGGCGGCGGCGTGCCGGTGGCACAGCGTGCGGGCCAGGTCGGGCAGTCCCAGGTCGGAGGCGAGGAGCGCGGCCTGGTTGTAGACGGCCGAGGCCGGCCCCTGATCACTCTGGCGTGCCGCCTGGTCGGCCAGGTCGACCAACCCCCGCACGCGGGCGGGCAGGGGCAGGCGGGCCGGAACCGGGCGATGAGCGGGAACCGCCGTGCTATCGGGCTGTTGGGGTCCATGAAGTCCTCCCGAGCGACGATGACGGGGCGAATCGGCGGTTCCCGCCGAGTGCGCGGTCGGTGGGAACCGCCCACTTACGAGTTGGTGCGTGATAGTGGGCGAGGGCGTGATGACCTCTCGCGGGTTGTGGTTCAGATGGTCGTGGCGCGATCGGAGACGAGGCCG
>NZ_BAAASZ010000034.1:0-106037 GCF_039533145.1 Streptomyces macrosporus | reverse complement strand
AAGGAATGACGGCACGCCGCACTCCACCCCGGAAGGGTAGTCACACCAAGTGAGTGATCGCCGCAGGAAGCGGCAGAGAAGTCGCCAGCAGAACCGTTCCGGCCCGTGGCAACCCGGAGAACCTTACAGATCGGGTCCCGGGGCGTCAAGCCCGATCGGAACCGGCTGTCAGTCCAGATCGCTGAGACGGCCGTCCGCGTCCGGCTGGGTGTCCTCCACCCGGCGCAGGAGGCGCGTCAGCAGCTCTCCCAGCGTGCCACGCTCCTCGCTCGAAAGGTCCTGGAGCAGGTCCTCCTCGAAGGCGGAGGCCATCCTCATCACCTGGAGCCACTTCTCGCGCCCCTCGTCCGTCAGCTCGACGATGACCCGGACGCGGTTGTTCTCGTCCCGTTCCCGGGTGACCAGGCCGGCGCCGGCCATGCGGTCCACGCGGTGGGTCATGGCGGCGGGAGTGAGCCCCAGGCGCTTGGCCAGGGCTCCGGGGCCGAGCCGGTAGGGCTCGCCCGACATCACCAGCTCCTTCAGGACCTCCCACTCCGCCTGGTTGAGGCCGAGGGTCGCGAGCTGACGTCCGTACGCGACGCTCATGCGCCGGTCGAGACGGCTGAGCGCGTTGACGATCTTCTCGACCTGGGGGTCCAGGTCGCCGTATTCGCGCTGGTAGATGGCGATCTGCTCGTCGAGTGTGGGCTCGCGCCCCCGATCGAGCAGGGGTTGCTCGGACATGGGCGGAGTATGACACGAAACTCATTCACATCGAAGGCTTTCTACGTGTACTCTTTAGCGTCTAACTTTAGCTTCGAAGATCACTACTCCTGTTGACCTTCGAATCTTCGACAGAATCGACCTAGAGGTAGGTGAGTGTGACCGCCACGACAGGCACAGCGCTGCGCCGGATCCAGCTGGGGAACGCACTGAGCGCGTTCGGCAACGGCTTCACCGTCCCGTTCCTGTTCATCTACGTGGCACAGGTGCGGGGTCTCGGCGCGAGTACCGCCGGAACGGTGCTCGCGCTCTTCGCCGTGGCCGCGTTGGTCGTGCTGCCCTTCACCGGGCGCGCGATCGATCGGCGGGGTCCGCTGCCCGTCGCCGTCGTGGGCACGGTCCTCGCCTCCGCCGGTTCGCTCGGTATCGCGCTGTCGACCGGTGTGACGGCCACCTTCGCGTCCGCCGCCGTCTTCGGTGCGGGGATCGCCGTGATCCAGCCCGCGCTCGCCACGATGATCGTGTGGTGCTCGACGACGGCGACGCGGTCACGGGCCTTCGCCACCCAGTTCTTCCTCAACAACCTCGGGTTGGGCATCGGCGGCCTGCTCGGCGGGATGGTGGTGGATCCGGAGCGTCCGTCGTCGTTCCTGCTGCTGTTCGGGATCGAGTCGGCGATGTACGTGCTCCTGGGCGTGACCGTGGCGACCGTACGGCTGCCGAAGGGGCCGCGCGTCGAGAGGGTCGGCCGCGTCGAGGACGGCGCCCCGGCGCCGGACGTCCGCCGGTCGGTCCTGGCCGACCGGGCGATGGTGACGCTGTGCGTGCTCGGCTTCGTGACGTTCTTCGCCTGCTACGGGCAGTTCGAGTCCGGGCTGTCGGCGTACGCGGTCGAGGTCTCCCGGGTCTCCCCGACGACGTTGGGCGTCGCCCTCGCCGCGAACACCGCCGTGATCGTGCTGGCGCAGTTCGTCGTGCTGAGGGTCGTGGAGCGGAGGCGGCGCAGCCGGGTGATCGCGGTGGTCGGGCTGATCTGGGCGGTGGCGTGGCTGGCGGCCGGGGTGTCCGGGCTGGTCGCCGAGCGGCACGCGCTGGCCGTCGCGGCGCTCATCTCCACGTACGCGCTGTTCGGCCTGGGCGAGGCGATGCTGTCGCCGACCGTGGCGCCGCTGGTGGCGGACATGGCACCGCCCCGGATGGTGGGTCGGTACAACTCCGCTTTCGCGCTGGTGAAGCAGTTGGCGCTGGCGGTCGGTCCGGCGGTGGGCGGTCCGATGGGAGCCACGCTGCACGTGCCGTACATCGTGATGCTGGTGCTGTGCTCGCTCGGCATCACCGTGCTGGCGCTGCTGCTGGGACGCCGGCTGACCCCCGCGCAGGACAACCCGCTGCGGAGCGTGGTGGTCGCCTCCTCCAAGCCGACCGGGTCGCCCGAGCCGGTCGAGCCGTCCCGGGCGGCCGAGGCGGCTCAGACCGCCTGACCCGCGACGGTCTCGGGCAGGACGAACTCGCACCACACCGCCTTGCCCCCGCCCGAAGTGCGCCGGGAGCCCCAGGCCGAGGCGATGGTCGCGACGATGGAGATGCCGCGTCCGTTCTCGTCCACGGGCTCCGCGCGGCGGCGGCGCGGCAGGTGGTCGTCGCCGTCGGTCACCTCGATGATCAGGCGGCGGTCGGTGCGGCGCAGTCGCAGGCGCATCGGCGGGGTGCCGTGCTGGAGGGAGTTGGCCACCAGTTCACTGGTGGCCAACACGCCCAGGTCGTGCAGGTCCGGGGGGAACCGCCAGCTCGTCAGGACGCCGGAGGCGAAGGCGCGGGCCCGCGGGGCGGCCTCGACACCGCCGAGGAGGTCGAGCGCGGCATTGTGGAACAGCTCGGCGTCGTGGCCCGTGCGGACCGGGTGCTGGAGGACGAGCAGGGCGACGTCGTCGTCGTGCGCGGCGGTGATGCCCAGGGCGCGCTGGAGCCGGTCGCAGACGACCTGCGGACCGCCGGTGGCTCCGGCGAAGGCGCGTTCCAGGGCCTCGATGCCCTGGTCGATGTCGGCGTCGCGCCGCTCCACCAGGCCGTCGGTGTAGAGCACGGCGGCGGAGCCCGGCCCGAAGGGGACCGAGGCGGAGGTGTGCAGCCAGCCTCCGGTGCCCAGCGGAGGGCCGGTGGAGGCGTCGGCGCGGTGGACCGTGCCGTCCGGGTCGCGGACGAGGATCGGCAGGTGGCCTGCGGAGGCGTACACCAGGCGGCCCTCGTTGGGGTCGTGGACGGCGTAGACGCAGGTGGCGATCTGGTTGGGGTCGATCTCGGCGGCGAGTCCGTCCAGGAGCTGGAGCACCTCGTGGGGCGGCAGGTCCAGGCGGGCGTACGCGCGGACGGCCGTGCGCAGTTGGCCCATGACGGCCGCCGCCCGCACGCCGCGGCCCATCACGTCCCCGATGACCAGCGCGGTGCGGCCCGCGCCCAGGGTGATGACGTCGTACCAGTCGCCGCCGACCGCCGCGTCGGTGCCGCCCGGCCGGTAGGTGGCGGCCACCCGCAGGTCGTCGGGCTGTTCGAGCTGCTGCGGCAGCAGACTGCGCTGGAGGGTGACGGCGGCCTCGCGCTGCCGCCGTTCGCTGGCGCGCAGCCGCTCGGCGGCCTCGACCTGATCGGTCACCTCGGCCGCGAAGACGAGGACGCCGCGTCGCGGATCGGGGCCCGACAGCTCGATGGGCGTGCAGGTGAAGGTGTAGTAGCCCGGGCGCGCGCGGCCGGAGGCGCCGGAGACCCGGCGGGACTTGACCGTGCGGGGTCTGCCGCTGCGCAGGACCTGGTCCATCAGCGGGAGCAGGCCCAGCTCGACCAGTTCCGGGAGGGCCTCGCGGGCGGGGGCGCCGGGCACGCGGGCGCCGAAGGCGGCGGCGTAGGCGTCGTTGACGAACGCGACGCGGTGCTCGGGACCGTGGACGAGGGCGACCAGGGCCGGGAGGTGTCCGAGCAGGTCGTGCGCGGACAGGGCGTCGATGCTGCGTCTCGCTCCGCCGTCGGCCGGAGCGGACGGGTCGCCGTGCTCGGCCCGCTCGTCCCGGGCCGCCGGGACGGCGCCGGGGGAGGTGGCCGGTGCCTTGCGCTGCCGTCGCACCGCCCGGGCGGCGGTGCGTCGCTGTGTGCCGGGCAGCCGGGCGCTCCAGCGCGTGAAGTTCACTGCGTGCGGTCCGATCCGATTCCGATGCGTCTGCTGTGCCTGTGCTTGTGGTGCCTGCCGTACCCGCCGTGTCCGCCGCGCCCGCTGGTGACTCTTCGCTGACACGAGCCCACCCATGGTCACACGACCAGTGTGGCCGACGGCACCGACATCCGTCAGGGCCCCTCGGGATGGCGGCCGGTGCCCGCGGCGAGCTCGAACTCGGCGCGCGGGTGCTCCAGCGAACCGAGCGAGACGATCTCACGTTTGAACAGCCCGGCCAGCGTCCACTCCGCGAGGATGCGCGTCTTGCGGTTGACCGTCGGCACCCGGCTCAGGTGGTACGCGCGGTGCAGGAGCCAGGCGGGGTAGCCCCTGAGCTTACGGCCGTAGACGTGGGCGACGCCCTTGTGGAGGCCGAGGGAGGCGACGGAGCCCGCGTAGGCGTGCCGGTACTCCTTGAGTTCCTCGCCGCGCAGCGACGCCACCAGGTTGTCCGCCAGCAGGCGGGCCTGGCGCACCGCGTGCTGGGCGTTGGGGGCGCACTCCCGGACCGGTCCTCCCCCGGGGCCTCCGGCCCGTGAGGTGCCCCCTGCCGCCAGGTCCGGGACGGCGGCGGCGTCGCCGGCGGCCCAGGCGTGCTCGACCCCGTCGACGCGCAGGGTGGCGGTGCAGCGCAGTCGGCCGCGTTCGTCGCGGGGGAGGTCGGTCGCGGCGAGGACGGGGTGGGGTTTGACGCCCGCGGTCCACACGAGGGTGCGGCAGGGGTGGCGGGAGCCGTCGCTGAGCTGGGCGACGCGGTTCTCGCACGAGTCGAGGCGGGTCTCCAGGCGCACGTCGATGTTGCGGCGGCGCAGTTCGCGCACGGCGTAGCGGCCCATCGCCTCGCCGACCTCGGGGAGGATGCGGTCGGTCGCCTCGACGAGGATCCACTTCTGATCCCGGGGGCGGATGTTGTGGTAGTAGCGGCAGGCGTAGCGGGCCATGTCCTCCAGTTCCGCGAGGGCCTCGACGCCCGCGTAGCCGCCGCCGACGAAGACGAAGGTGAGGGCGGCGGCGCGGACGTCGGGGTCGCGGGTGGAGGAGGCGATGTCGAGCTGTTCGAGGACGTGGTTGCGGAGCCCGATGGCCTCCTCGACGGTCTTGAAGCCGATGCCGTGGTCGGCGAGGCCGGGGACCGGGAGGGCGCGGGAGACGGAGCCGGGGGCGAGGACGAGTTCGTCGTAGGGCACCTCGATGGGGCCGGTGCCCGTGTGCTCGGTGGCGAGGGTCTCGACGGTGGCGACGCGCCGCGCGTGGTCGATGGCCTTGGCCTCGCCGGTCACGACCCTGCAGTGGGGCAGCACGCGGCGCAGGGGCACCACGACGTGGCGGGGGGAGATGGACCCGGCGGCCGCCTCGGGCAGGAAGGGCTGGTACGTCATGTACGGATCGGGGCCGAGCACGACGACCTGTACACCGCCCTGCCCCTCTCGCGCGCGCCTCAGCTCCTTCTTCAGGCGTCGCTGGAGGCGCAGGGCGGTGTACATGCCGACGTAGCCGCCGCCGACCACGAGAATGCGCGCGGGTTCCTTCGTCACCTGTCCATGACGCACCCGAGGGCGGATGTTTGTCCACAGGTCCCGGAAATCGTACGACCGGCGGAATGACTGATTCCGGTGTGTGCATCACCCCTCTGAGCATGGCATCGTCGCAGCTCAAAGCGGATTCTGAGGCCATTGGAGGGAGGCGGCGAGGGAGGGTTTGGCCCCGTACTCCGTTCGAGGGCGGACGTGGCGGAACAACCCCCTACTCTCACCACGCGGGGTCAACTATGTTCGTAGGGCGTCGGGGCGGAGTTCGACCGTGCTCCGACGGCAAGGGCGGGAGTCTCCGGGGGGAGGCTGCCACTACCGGGGGAATACAGCATGCATATTCAGGGCATTCAGGGCTCTCGTTGGTCGACCGCGGTCGCGGATCCGTCCGGGGACGACGAGACGGTACGCGCGGTCGGCGTCGGGGGAAACGGACGCACCACTCCGCTACGGGTCGACGCCCAGCGCAATCTGGAGCACGTCCTGCGCGCCGCCCGCGAGGTCTTCGGCGAGTCGGGGTACGGCGCCCCGATGGAGGACGTGGCGCGTCGGGCGCGGGTCGGGGTGGGCACGGTCTACCGGCGTTTCCCCAGCAAGGACGTACTGGTGCGGCGGATAGCCGAGGAGGAGACCGCGCGGCTGACCGAGCAGGCGCGGGCGGCGCTGAGACAGGAGGAGGAGCCGTGGCCGGCGCTCTCCCGGTTCCTGCGCACCTCGGTGGCCTCGGGGGCGGGACGGCTGCTGCCGCCTCGGGTGCTCCGGGTCGGCTCGTTCGCCGACGAGTCGGCCGAGACCGCCGTCTCCGGAAAGGCGCGTGCGGCGCGGAGCGACGGACACGGGCAGCCGGGGCTGCGGTTGGTGGACGATCGGTCCGTCGCGGAGCCCGTCGCGGAGCCGGGTTCGGCGGAGCACGGCCGGGAGGTCTCCGAGGACGACGCGGGAGCCGCCGAACTGCTGGGTGTGGTGGGGCAGTTGGTGGAGCGGGCGCAGGCGGCCGGCGAGCTGCGGTCGGACGTGACGGTCGCGGACGTGCTGCTGGTGATAGCGACGGCGGCCCCCTCCCTGCCGAATCCGGCGCAGCAGGCCGCGGCCTCGTCCCGGCTGCTGGACATCCTGCTGGAGGGGCTCAGGCCCCGGGACGCGAGGCCCGCGGGGGTCTGAGGAACCGAGCGGCTCGCCGCTCGGCGGGTCCGGACATCGATCGGGGTCCGACTTCAGGGCGATTTTCGGTCATGTTCGAACCGCCCTCGTCGGGCTTCCCGAAATCTCCCCTACCTCATCAGTGCACTCCGTGCGTACCGTTCGCGATTCATCGCCCCGGATGAGTGATTGAGGCGCACGCCCGGGATCGTGCGGCCGCCGCCGTGCCACGCTGTGCCGGTGTTCGCTGGCAATGGTGTGTACGGGGGTTCTCGCGGTGAGTGTCGATAGGCGGGAGGAGTCGGCCGGTTCGGAGGACGCGGAGGAAGCGGGCGTCCCGGGGAGGATCGCGCCCGGCACCGGGCCCGCGCGGGCCGAGCCCGCCTGGGCCGCCTCCGCCCGACCGGAGATCCCGCCGGAAGCCACGTCGGGGTCCGTGTCGGGGGCCGTGCCGGAGGCCGTGCCGTCGCGGTGGGTGGAGTCCTCACGGCGGGCGGAGGCGGAGGAGAGGCCGCCCGGCGACACGGAGTTGATCTCGCGGATGCGCGGCGGGGACACCCGCGCGTACGAGGAGCTGTACCGGCGGCACGCCGATGCCGTCCTCCGCTACGTCCGCCACTGCTGCCGGGACGAGGCCACCGCGAACGACCTGACGGACGAGGTCTTCGCACGGACCCTGTTGGCCGTGCGCGGTGGCGCGGGCCCCGACACGGCGGTGCGCGTCCACCTGCTGGGGGCCGTCCGGCAGGTGGCGGCGGCCTGGGGGCGGACGGCCGGCTGGGAACAGTTGGCCGAGGGCTTCGCGGTGTTCGCGGTGGCGGCCGACTCGTCGGGGAGCGGTGACTCCTTCGAGTCGGACGCCGATGTGCGGGCCATGCGGAAGGCCGAGCGGTCGACGGTGGTGCGTGCCTTCCGCGGCCTGCCCGAGCGGTGGCAGGTGGTGCTGTGGCACACCGTGGTGGAGGGCGAGTCGCCGCGGGAGGTGGCGCCGTCGCTGGGGCTGACGGCGGACGCGACGGCGATGCTGGCGTACCGCGCGAAGGAGGGGCTGCGGCAGGCGTACCTCCAGGCCCACGTCGATCGGTCGCGGACGGCGGCCGGCGACTGCGCGCGCCACGTCGACCGGTTGGGGACGTACGCCCGCGGAGCCCTGCGGGCGCGGATGGACCGGGGGCTGCGCAGGCACCTGGAGCGGTGCGTCGACTGCCGGTCGGCGGCGCTGGGGACGAGGGACGTCTGCGAGCGGCTGCGTCTCCTGCTGCCGGTGGCGGTCGTCGGCTGGGGTGCGGGGGTGTACTCGGGCGGAGCGGCCGGTGCGGCGGAGGCTGCCGTGGACGGCGTCGCGGACACCGTTGTGGGCACCTCCGTGGGCGTCTCCCTGGGCACCTCCCTGGGCATCGGGGTCGCGGCGCCCTCGGCCGTCCCGGTCGAGGGTTCGGCGGGCGTGATGGGCGCGGTGGGGCCGGTGGGCACGGACGGTGCGGCCGGGGGCGGCGCGACGGTGTTCGAGGGGCTCGGCGCCACGGCGAAGGCGGGCGTCACGGCGGGTGTGATGGCCGCCGCCGTGGCCACCGCGCTGACGTTGGCCCTGGTCGCCGACGGGCAGAGGTCCCGCGGTCCGCAGCCGGAGTCACGGCCGTCGACGGCGAGTGTGCCCGGCGCGCCCGGGGGTGAGGCGGCGGACTCGAAGGCGGGGGGCTCGGAACCGCTGACCGTGATGCCGTCGCAGTCGGCGGGGGGCTCCACGGACCGCACGCTGGTTCGGCCGCCCGGTACCGAGCCGGCACCGGCCCCGGAGTCCGGCTCCCCGTCCGCGCCGGGGTCGGGGCCGAACTCCGTGCCGGGGCCCGGACCGTCCCTCCCCGGCTCCACGTCGCCGACCGGTGGGACCCCCGCGCCGACGCCTCCCGCGTCGCCGGCGCCGACCGCGTCCACCGTCCACCGGCTCGACCGGCTTCCCCGGGACTCCTCCGGCGCCGACCGGCCCACCGTGCGCGGTGGCGAGAGCGACCGGATGTGGCAGCGCTCCGATCTGCGCGTCGGCGGGCGGAACCAGGGGCCCGGGGTGACGGTGGCCGCCCGTTCCACCCTCACGATCGACCTGGACCGCTCCTGCACGGCGTTCGACGCCCTCGTCGGGGTGGACGATCTGACGGTGGTTCCGGCCGCGGTCCGCTTCTCCGTCTACGGCGACGGCGTCCGGCTGTGGCGGTCCGGTGTGGTCCGTCGGGGCGACGCCCCGGTGCCGGTCCACGTCTCCCTCTCCGGCCGCGGGACACTCCGGCTGGTGGTCGAGCCGCGCACCCCCCTGGACGCGGTGGCGCTGGCGGACTGGGCGCAGGCGCGGATCACCTGCGGCTGACCGGCCCCACCGCGCCCCGCCCCGCCCAGCGTTCCGCGCCCGGCGGCCCGGCGGTGGGCCACAGGGCCGGTTCCGGTTCACAGGGCCGGGCGCTGCGGCACCCCTCCGGCCACCGCGCGCTGGCGCGGCGCGGCCGTGCCCGTCCAGCAGCTCCCGCGGCGGGCCAGCAGCCGGCGCAGCCAGACCTCGGTGGAGACCAGCTCCGCCAGCCCTTCCAGCGGCAGCGGTTCGCCCTCGGCCGCCGCGCGCAGCGCCTTGCGGACGACGCGGGCCTCGACCAGACCGGCGTCGGCGAGCAGGGGCGCGTCGAAGAGGTCGACGAGGTCGCCGATCCGGGACCGCAGCCCGGTCCGCACGGCCGCCACCTGCGTCGCCTGGGAGGGGGTGCCCCAGCCGGGCGGCAGGTCGTGGATGCCCGCCCCCGCCAGGACGGCGCGCAGCACGGACGCCCGCGCCCCCGGTTGGACGCGCAGCGCCTCGGGCAGCGCGCGGCAGGCCCGCACGACCTGGTTGTCCAGGAAGGGCGCGTGCAGACGCTGGCTGCGGACCTCCGCGGCCTGTTCGAGGATTCGGTGGTCGGCCGCCAGCCGGGCGAGCGCGGCCCGTGCCCGCCGCTCCCCCGGGCGTGTGCCGGTCTCCCCGGGCACCGGGCGGAGGGCCGCCTGCTCCAGGCGAATCGATACTTCGGCCAGCACCTCTCCCGTCAACCAGCGCGCGGCGGGCCCTGGACGGCACCAGGCGAGGGCGGCCAGCGAGGCGTCCAGCACCCCCGGCTCGCCGCCCGGGCCGCTCCCCCCGGCCCAGTCCGACGCGACGTCGCGCTCCCGCAGCCGCCGCGCGGCCTCCAGCAGCCCGTCCCGGTAGGGCGTGCGGGCCAGTCTGCGTGCCGCGCGGTAGACGGTGAGCGGCACGAGCACCGCCCGTCCGGGCGCCCCCTCCGCCCTGGCCAGCGCCGTGACCGGCCGCAGCAGGTGGCGGCGGCGCCGGTCGAGCAGCAGGTCGGCCAGCCGGGCCGGGTGCGCGTCCAGGACCTGTCGGGCGCCGTAGCCGGCCAGGTGGTCCGCGCTGCCCGCGGCCAGGCGCCGCCGATGCCGCTCGGCGACGATCAGCGACGGGCCGGGCTCGTCGGTCAGCGGGCCGTCGAGGAGCGAGCCGCCGTCCGGACCGGCGTACGGCAGGGCCTCCTCGCCCGCGGCGACGACGATGTGGTGGAGCCGGGGGTTCTCGGCGATGCCGCGGGCGCGTTCCAGTTCGGCCTCGCGTCCCGAACGGGGGTCGAGCGTCAGGTCGTTGAAGGTGACGGCGAGCAGCCGCTCGCCCGCCGACGTCCCCGGCGTGCCGTACACCGTGCCGGGCATCCCGGGCAGTCCGGCGGCCAGCAGCGCGAGCGTCGCCGACGCGCTGCCGCCGGAGAGGTCGGCGCCGATGCCGGGCGCGGGACCTCTCCCCGGTCGGCCCGGGCGATCCGCGCGGCGCTGTGCGGGCCCCATGCCGGGGATCGGTCCGGGGTCGAGGCTGTCGAAGTCGGGCACGGGCGCGTGACGCGGGGCGGCCAACCGCACCCGTACGGCCTCCACCAGCGCGTCGCGCACGCCCGCGACCGCGGCGTCCGCGTCCACCGGGGGCGCGGCGACGACGGTGGGGACGGCGGGCTCGTAGCCGACGGTCTCGCGGTTGCGGCCGTCCCGCATGATCAGCGCGTGGCCCGGCGGTACGCGCCGCACGCCCGCGTAGGGGGTGCCGTCGCCCAGGGCCTCGGGCGCGTCGGGGCAGGCGAGCAGGGCGGCGAGGTGACCGACGTCGAGCTGCGCCTCGATCAGGTCGGCGAGCGGCAGCGCGGCGGTGGCGTAGGCGGTGCCGCCCGCCCACGGGGTGTGGAAGACGGGCCGGGCGCCGGCGAGGTCGGTGGTGACGGTGACGCGGCGTCCGACGCGTACCACGGCGGTGTAACTGCCGGGCCAGGCGGTCAGATGGCGCAGGGCGCCGCCGCGGGCGGCGTACAGGGCGGTGCGCAGTTCCTCGTCGGAGGCGCCGCAACGGCCCAGCACCGCGAGCTTGTTGCCGCCGTCGACCTCGACCAGGCGCACCTCGTCCGGCCGCCAGTCGCCGACGATCCACAGCGGATCGGGCCCTTCCCACAACTGCCGGGCGCCGACCGGCTGGATCGTGTGTCCGGGCCGGGCCGCGGCGGTGCCCGCGCCGTGTGCGTTGTCTGCGGCCCATCCGACCAACCACCGCATCGCCGCCTCCGCATGGGCCCTCGAGCTGTCGCCGGCCGCCGCGGAACGCCGTGGCGACCGCCGTTTGCGGACCCATGCTGCCACGGGATGGGCGCACAAGAGGCGTACGAGGGCATGGACGCGCGGACACCGACGTCGCTCCGCGACGCCGTGTCGGTGTGCCGGAACGCCCGTTGCGGACAACGGCATTCGGCCAAATATCCGTTGTGAGATATGCCGCGCGAAACATCATCGGCAGTCCGGGAGGCGTCGTCGCCTCCCGGACCCGACCGCCGTCCGCGGGGAATGGAACGGCGGTGTTCCCCCAGCCCACTGTTGTCCAGCGCAGTGGGCCGACCCACGCAGCATCCATGGAAGCGCTTCCCCTCCGCGCCGCACAGAGCGCACGGGCAGGCGCATCGGCACACACCCGGAGCACACGCCAGAGGAGCATGCGCGGCGTACTCCTCGGTAGTCCGTGCGCCGTTCACGCGTTGCCGATTGCGCACTCCTGTGCGGAGACGAATCCCGCCATCCCCGATGCCGCCCCTTAACGGTAGGGATGCGGCGAACTACGCTGGGTTGACGAGCGCCCCGCGGGTGCGGTGCGGGGCGGCCGTCGGCTGTGTGTCAGGGGTGCGCATGTCCAGGGAGCCACGCGGGCCGAACGAGAAGCTCGGCGCCGTTCTCGCCCTCGCGGGGATCAGCAACGCCGGCCTCGCCCGCCGGGTCAACGACCTCGGCGCGCAACGGGGATTGAACCTTCGCTACGACAAGACATCGGTCGCCCGGTGGGTCTCCAAGGGCATGGTGCCGCAGGGTGTCGCCCCGCATCTGATCGCCGCCGCGATCGGCAGCAAGCTGGGGCGTCCCGTCCCCCTCCACGAGATCGGGCTGGCCGACGCCGATCCGGCGCCGGAGGTGGGTCTGGCCTTCCCCCGCGACGTGGGGGCGGCCGTGCGGTCGGCGACCGAGCTGTACCGGCTGGACCCGGCGGGGCGGCGGAGCAGCGGCGGCATCTGGCAGTCGCTGGCGGGGTCGTTCTCGGTGAGCGCCTACGCCGTGCCCACCTCGCGCTGGCTGATCAAGCCGGCCGACAGTTCGGTGGCGCGGGACGCGGCGGCCCTGGCGAGGCTCCAGGGGAGGAAGGGGGAGCCCGGCGCGTCCACGGCACCGCCCCCGCCCGCCCCGACGTCCCTGCGCGTCGGCCACAGCGACGTGGCCAAGCTCCGCGAGGCGGCACAGGAGGCGAGGCGCTGGGACTCCAAGTACGGCGGCGGCGACTGGCGTTCGTCGATGGTGCCCGAGTGCCTGCGCGTGGACGCCACGCCGCTGCTGCTGGGCTCCTACAGCGACGAGGTGGGGCGCGCGCTGTTCGGCGCCACCGCCGAGCTGACGCGCCTGGCCGGGTGGATGGCCTTCGACACCGGCCAGCAGGAGGCCGCGCAGCGCTACTACATCCAGGCGCTGCGGCTGGCGCGGGCGGCGGCGGACGTGCCGCTGGGCGGGTACGTCCTGGCCTCGATGTCGCTCCAGGCGACGTACCGGGGCTTCGCCGACGAGGGCGTGGACCTCGCGCAGGCCGCGTTGGAGCGCAACCGGGGCCTGGCCACGGCCCGCACGATGAGCTTCTTCCACCTGGTGGAGGCGCGCGCCCACGCCAAGGCGGGCGACTCGGCGGCCTGCGGCATGGCGCTGGCGGCGGCGGAGAGCTGGCTGGAGCGCTCGCGGGACGGCGATCCGGACCCCTCCTGGCTCGACTTCTACTCCTACGACCGGCTGGCCGCCGACGCCGCCGAGTGCTACCGCGACCTGAACGCGCCGCGCCAGGTGCGCCGGTTCACCGAGCAGGCGCTGTCACGGCCGACGGAGGAGTTCGTCCGCTCGCACGGGCTGCGGCTGGTGGTGTCGGCGGTCGCGGAGCTGGAGTCGGGCAACCTGGACGCGGCCTGCGCGGCGGGCACCCGGGCGGTGGAGGTCGCGGGCCGGATCTCCTCGGCCCGGACGAAGGAGTACGTGCGGGACCTGCTGCACCGGCTGGAGCCGTACGGCGACGAGCCGCGCGTGGCGGAGCTGCGGGAGCGGGCCCGGCCGCTGCTGGCCGCGCCGGCGTGATCCCCGGCGCGGGCCGGGCGGGCCGCGTTCGGGGCCGTACCGGTCCCGGCGGGGCCCGTGAGGGCCGAACGGGTCACGCCGTGGGCCGTCCGAGGGTTGGTTGTCGGTGGTCCGGGCCATGATGGAAGACGTGTCCACTGTCTCCACGGCTCCCTCCATGGTTCCCGCGAGGCGCGCGGCGTACGACTGCGACGTGCTGGTGGTCGGCGGCGGGATCGTCGGCCTGTCGACGGCGTACGCGCTCACGCGCGCCCGGCCCGGCACGCGGGTGGTGGTCCTGGAGAAGGAGTCCGGTCCGGCCCGGCACCAGACGGGCCGCAACAGCGGGGTGATCCACAGCGGCGTCTACTACCGCCCCGGCTCGCTCAAGGCCCGGTTCGCGGTGCAGGGCTCGGCGGAGATGGTGAAGTTCTGCGCGGAGCACGGCATTCCGCACCAGGTGACGGGCAAGCTGATCGTCGCCACCGAGCGGGAGGAGCTGCCCCGGCTCCACGCGCTGGTGCAGCGCGGTCGGGAGAACGGCATCCCGGTGCGCGAGTTGGGCCCGGCGCAGATCGCCGAGTACGAGCCGCACGTCAACGGGTTGGCGGCCATCCACGTCGGCACCACCGGCGTCTGCGACTTCGGCGCGGTCGCCGCCGAGCTGGCCCGGCTGGCCTCCGACGCCGGTTCGGAGGTCCGCTACGGCGCCGAGGTGGCCGTGGTGGACCGTCGGCCGGGCGTGGGCGTGGCCGTCCGTACGACGGCGGGCGCGGTGGTGCGGGCCCGCGCCCTGGTGAACTGCGCGGGGCTGTACTGCGACCGGGTGGCGCGGCTCGCCGGCGACGCGCCGCCGGTGCGGATCGTCCCGTTCCGGGGCGAGTACCACGAGCTGTCCCCGGCCCGTGCCGGGCTGGTGCGGGGGCTGGTGTACCCGGTGCCGGATCCGGCGTTCCCGTTCCTGGGCGTCCACCTCACGCGCGGTGTGGACGGCTCGGTCCACATCGGTCCCAACGCCGTGCCGGCCCTGGCCCGCGAGGGCTACCGGTGGTCCACCGTCCGCCTCCGCGACCTGGCCGAGGTGCTGGGCCGGCCCGGTACCTGGCACCTCGCCCGCCGCCACTGGCGGTACGGGGCGGCCGAGGTGCGCCGCTCGGTGTCCAAGGCCGCCTTCACCGAGGCCGTGCGCCGTCTGCTGCCGGAGGTGGAGGCCGAGGATCTCGTGCCGGCCCCGGCGGGGGTGCGCGCCCAGGCGGTCGGGCCGGACGGGACGCTGGTGGACGACTTCCTGATCACCGAGGCCCCGCACACGGTCCACGTCCTCAACGCCCCCTCCCCGGCGGCGACGGCCTCCCTGCCGATCGGCCGGGAGGTGGCGCGGCGGGCGCTGGCGGCGCTGGACGCGACGCGCTGAGCCCGGCCGGGCAGGGCGGCGTCCGGGAATGTCCGCCGGGCGAGCGGTGTTCAACTCCTCCATAAAGCAGTGGAGTTGACGCCCCATCCGCCTCACACCCAGGGATTCCACCATGGCAGTCGGCCTCTCGGACGAGCTGAAGAAGTACCTCGACGACGCGCGCGCCTTCGCCACCGTGGCGACGGTCATGCCCGACGGACGGCCGCACCTGACGGTCGTCTGGATCAAGCGCGACGGCGACGACCTGCTGTTCTCCACCACCGTGGACCGGCAGCAGGGGAGGAACATCGCCCGCGACCCGCGCGTCACCGTGCTGATCAACCCGCCGGAGAACCCGTACGTGTACGCGGAGGTCCGCGGTGACGCCACCGTCACGCCGGACAGCGACGGGGAGCTGCTGAACGAGCTGTCGGTGAAGTACACGGGCCAGGACTACGCCACGTTCAACCCGGCGTCGGTGAACGACGGCGAGCGCGTCGTCGTGCGGGTCACGCCGGTCAGGGTCACCGGCCGGTTCTGAGGTTTGTCCCCACCTCGGCGGGGTGGGGACGACCCTCCCCCGCGCCCGGGGGTGCGCCGCATTCCAGGAGGCACGGTCCCCGGACGAGGATCGCCGCATGACCGAACACCGCACCCGACGGGCCGTCCGGCGCACGGCGGCGGCCACGGCCGCCGCCGTGCTGTCGGCCCTGACCGCCTTACCCGCCTCGGCGGCCGGTCCCGCCGCACCGGAGACCCCCCGGTCGGACCACGGCCAACACGGCCAACACGGCCGACACGCCCG
Source organism: Streptomyces macrosporus (assembly GCF_039533145.1). Taxonomy (NCBI): domain Bacteria; kingdom Bacillati; phylum Actinomycetota; class Actinomycetes; order Kitasatosporales; family Streptomycetaceae; genus Streptomyces; species Streptomyces macrosporus. The sequence goes on along the minus strand of NZ_BAAASZ010000034.1, from coordinate 90,588 downwards.
GGGCACGCTGCTGTCCGCCACCCCCCTGCTCGACCGGACCCCCGCCCGCCTCACGGAGCTGCTGGCCGCGAACGGCGTGGACGCCTCCGCCGTACGCCACGGCGTCACCGCCCACCGCCTGGTCTACGCCACCGTCGCCCCGGGCGGGGAACCGACCACCGCATCCGCCCTGCTCGTCCTGCCCGTCGGCGGCGGCGAGCGGCTGGCCACCGTCTCCGAGACCCACGGCACCACCGCCTACCGCGGCCACGTCCCCTCCACCGGGGAGAACTTCTCCGCCCTGGCGGCCCTGCTCTACGCCTCCGGCGGGCGGGCCGTGGTCGCCCCCGACTACCTGGGCCTGGGCAGCGGCCCGGGCACCCACCCGTACGTGGACACCCGCTCCTCCGTCTCCGCCTCCCTGGACGCGCTGCGCGCCGCCCGCGCCGCCGCGCCGCGGCACGGCAAGCGGCTCACCGACGAGGTGTACGTCACCGGGTTCTCCCAGGGCGGGCAGGTGGCCATGGCGCTGGGCCGGGAGCTGGCCCGGGGCGCGGACCCGTCCTTCCGGCCGCGGGCGCTGGCGCCGGTCGCCGGGCCGTACGACATCGAGGGCGTGGAGCTGCCCGCGATGTTCGACGGGCGGATCGACGGCGCGTCCGCCGTCTTCTACCTCTCCTACTTCCTGGTCGCGCAGAACCGGCTGCACCCGCTCTACGACGATCCGCGCGAGGTCTTCCGCGCCCCGTACGCCGACCGCGTCGAGGACCTCTTCGACAACGACCACCGCGACGAGGAGATCGCCGGCCGGCTGCCCGACACGGTGGAGGAGCTGCTGACGGCCGAGTGGTACGAGCGGCTCCGGCGGCCCGACGGCACGCTCGCGGAGGTGGTCCGGCTCAACGACGGCGTCTGCGCGTGGGCGCCGCGCGTGCCGGTGCGGCTCCACGCCTCCGACGGCGACCGCGACGTGCCGATCGCCAACGCCCGCCACTGCGCGGAGGACCTGGTCGAGCACGGCTCCCGGGCCACGGTGGTGAACCACGGTGACGCGGATCACTTCGGCGCGTACACGGCGGCGATCGCCCACAACGCGCGCTGGTTCGCCCACCTGGACCGGCGCTGACCCCGACGCCGGCCGGGGGCGGCCGTGCGTCCGCCGGCCCGCCCGGCGGACGCACGGCCGTACACTCGTATCCACTGTGTCCGAGAAAGCGCCAGAGAAGACGATTCCCGAGACGCTCCCCGAGCAGTCCGCCGCGCCGGCCGTCGAGCGTCGGCGAGGGAGCATGTTCCCCGCCGGTGTCGGCCCCTCCCCGAATCCGGCCGGGGAGCGCCACGAGCGTCGCATCCGCAGCTTCCAGCCCCGCCGCAGCCGGGTCTCCGCCAACCAGCGGGACGCCCTGCTGAGGCTGTGGCCGAAGTGGGGCGTGGAGATCGACGGCGACCGCAAGCTGGACCTCGACGCGCTCTTCGACACCCTCCCGCCGGGCTCGCCCGTGGTGCTGGAGATCGGTTTCGGGATGGGCGAGGCCACCGCGGAGATGGCCGCCGCCGACCCCGGCACCGGCCTCCTCGCAGCCGACGTCCACACCCCCGGCCAGGGCAACCTCCTGCTGCTGGCCGAGCGGTACGGGCTGACCAACGTCCGGGTCGCCAACGGGGACGCGATCATCCTGCTGCGCGAGATGCTCGCCCCGGACGGCCTCGCCGGCATCCGCGTCTTCTTCCCCGACCCCTGGCCCAAGAAGCGCCACCACAAGCGCCGCATCATCCAGCCCGAGTTCGTCGAGCTGGCCGCCTCCCGACTGGCGCCGGGCGGGCTGCTGCACTGCGCGACCGACTGGGAGCCGTACGCGGAGCAGATGCTGCAGGTGCTCACCGACTGCCCGGCGCTGGAGAACACCCAACCGGACGGCGGCTACGCGCCCCGCCCCGACTTCCGGCCGTTGACCCGCTTCGAGCGGCAGGGCCTGGAGAAGGGCCACGTCGTCCACGACCTGATCTTCCGCCGCGTCCCCTGAAGGGCGTGTTCCGGACGGTGGCCGGCCGGCCTCTAGCCGGCACCGCCCCGGATGTGCTTAGGGTCCTGACGTGCACCAAGAGGTTTCCGCGCCACCGGCGGACGGGCGCGGTGCACCGCGCGGCGCGTCCCGGTGGCACAGCAGCCGCCCCGTCGGGGCCGTGGACCCGGTCCCGACGGGGGGCGCGCGTGCCCGCGCCCGGCTCGCCGCGGCCGTGTCCACGGCCGTCCTGACGGTGCTGCTGGGACTGTGCGGCGCGGTGATCCTGGGACTCGTCCACCAGCAGACCGGGTCCGACGGGTTCCTGGTCGGCCTGGGTCTGGCCGTCCTGCCGGTGCCGCTGCTGCTCGCCGCGTTCCGCTGGCTCGACCGGGCCGCGCCCACGCCTCGGCGGCACCTGCTGTTCGCCTTCGGCTGGGGCGCGTGCGCGGCCACGCTGGTGGCGATCACGGTGAACGGCTTCGTCACCGAGTGGCTGGCCTCCAGCCTCCTGCCCCGCGCCCCCGACCGGGCCGACGCGCTGGGCACCACCCTGGTCGCGCCCGTGGTGGAGGAGACGGCGAAGGCGGGCGCGGTCCTGCTGCTGTACCTGCACCGGCCGCGGGACTTCGGCGGGGTCGTCCACGGCGTCGTCACCGGGGGCGTCGCCGCCACGGGCTTCGCCTTCACCGAGAACGTCCTCTACCTGGGCCGGGCCTTCGGCGACGACCTGGCGTTCGGGCACTTCGGCCTGGAGTCGAGCACGCTGGGGACGTTCTTCCAACGGGCGGTGATGGCGCCCCTGGCCCACCCCCTCTTCACGGTGCTGGTGGGCATGGGGTTCGGCGCCGCGGCCCTGGTCGCCCGGCGCCGGCGGGCGCTGCGCACGGCGCTGCCGCTGCTGGGCCTGGCCGCGGCCGTCACGCTGCACGCCGTGTGGAACGGCGCGGCGAGCCGGACGATGTGGGTCTTCCTCGCCGTCTACGGCCTGTTCATGGTGCCCGTGCTGGGCCTGGTGGTCTGGGCGGTGGTCAGGGCGCGCCGCCGCGTGCTGCTCACCGTGCGGGCCACGCTTCCCCAGTACGCGGCGGCGGGTTGGCTGGCGGCCCCGGAACCGTCCGCCCTGGCCTGCCCGCGCACCCGGGCCCTGGCCCGGGAGGTGGCGCGTCGCTGGTACGGGCGACGGGCCGCCCGCGCGGTCGCCGAGTACCAGCGCGCGGCCGTGTGCCTGGCGCTGCTCCGCGCCCGCGCGGAGCGCGGCGCCCCGCCGCCGGGGTTCCTCGTCCACGAGCGCGACCTCCTCCGCACCCTCTGGCACCGCCGCCCGCTGGCCTCTCCGGCGACCACCACGGCGGCCCGGTCCGTCCCGCGCGCGGCGCGGCGCTGACCCTCTCCGTCCGCGCGGGCCTTCCCGTCCGCGCGGGCCGGCGGGGCGCGTCCCGTCGTCCGTCAGTTCCACCGCGTGGCCTGCGCGGGCATGGAGCAGAAGCGCTTCCGGGCGTGGTCGAGGGCGGTGTCCGGGTCGTGGCCGTGGGCGCGGAGCCAGTGGAGGACGTCGGTGATCAGTTGGACGGCGGTCTCCTCGGTCGCGCCCCTCGCCGTGGAAGTCGAGTGGTCGGAGCCGTACAGGGTCAGCACCGCATCGGCCCTGGTGACGTGCGCGCCGCAGACGAGGCCGGCGTCCAGTTCGCACCACGTCACCTTGGTGTCCTCGCGCAGGTAGACGCCCCAGCCGGCCGTCACGGAGTCGAGCAGCGCCAGACCCCGGCCCGACTCCTGGTCGTCCGTCGCGCCGAGGAGGGTGGGCAGCGCCCGCGTGTCCGGGTCGCTCAGCTCGATGCGCAGCCGCGTCCGGTTCGTGGAGACGGCGAGCGTGACGGGCGTGCCCACCCCGACGTGCCTGATGACGTTCGCGACCAGTTCGCTGACGCAGAGCTGCGCCTCGTCGATCAGTTCCGGGAACCCCCAGAGCGTCAGGTGCGTCCGAACGACGCGCCGCAGAACGGCCACCTCCTCCGGTTCCGCCAGGAAGGAGAGTTCCCACCGCTTCCTGGACAGACAGTGATCGAGACGCATGGACGCCATCCCTCCGACCCCGGATTCCACCCTCACCGGCAGCGGTGACCGATCGAATGCTCTGAGTGACAGAACGCGTGAGAGTATTACATGGTGACTCTCACTGTGTAACTCTCAGCCACGAATCCCCCTCGAATCTCCTTCTCCGTGAACTACCTTGTTCCGGCGACGCATTCGGAGCGCCCGGGAACGGGCGCTCGTCCGGCGCCAGGTGAAGGGAGATGTGGCCGGCCATGGCTACAGGGCCGACGACACGACGCCGACAGCTCGGCGCCGGCCTGCGCAGGCTGCGCCGGCAGAAGGGGCTGTCCCTGGAGGAGGCCGGCGGGCTGGTGGGTCTCTCCAAGGCGACGGTCAGCCGCTACGAGACCAAGGAGGGGCCGGTCAAGTGGGCCTTCGTCGACGCCCTGTGCCGCGTGTACGGCGCGTCGGACGAGGAGCGCGCCCGTCTCGTCGAGCTCGCCCGGAGCGCCCGGGCCGAGGGCTGGTGGCAGGCGTACCCCGACGCGATCCCCGGCCGGATGCACCTGTTCCTGACCCTGGAGAACGAGTCGGTCCGGGAGGACCACTACGCAACCGCCCACGTTCCCGGCCTGCTCCAGACCCGCCGCTACGCGGAGGCGCTGTACCGCACGGACCTCGACCCCATCCCCGAGGAGCGCCTCCGGGCCGTCCTCGACGTCCGCATGAAGCGGCAGGAGGTCCTCACGCGCCCCGACCCCCTGGAGCTGCGGGTCGTCCTGGACGAGGCGGCCGTCCGGCGGGCCGGTCCGCCGGACGTCCACCGGGAGCAGTTGGCGCACCTGGTGGAGTGCGCGCGGCTGCCCAACGTCGACCTGCGGATCCTGCCGTTCGACCGGGGGCTCCGGTCCTCCGCCGTCGGCGCGTTCCTCGTCCTGGTGGGCGCGGACCCGTCCCTGGACGTCGTGTACCAGGAGAGCCTGACCGCCTCCCTCTACCTGGAGAAGGACGCGGAGGTGGAGGAGTACCGCAGGGCGTTCGCCGACCTCCACCGGCGGGCGCTGGAGCCGGACGCCTCGATCGCCCTGCTCGACAAGCTGCGCAAGGAGCCGTGACGCCCCCTCCCGCCCGGAGCGGGCCGCGGCCGACGGTCCCGGAGCCCCTTGACCTCAAGGCGACTTGAGGTGTGAGGGTGGGTCACGAACGCGTTGGACACCTCCGTGACCGGCGAAGGAGCACCGTCATGCCCACGCACCCCGACCCCACCCGCCCCGATGTCGGCGCCGCGCTCTTCAGCACCTGGGACGTGGGGACGCCCGAGCGGCAGCGCGCCGCCGTGGCGGCGATCGCGGCCACCTGGAGGAAGCGGCCCTGGCCGACGCCGGAGTTGCTGTCGTACAGCGTGTACGCCGGGTCCGACGGCCGGACGCTGCTCCACCACTCCCAGTGGACGTGCCAGGAGGCGTACGAGGACTACGTCCGCGAGCACCGGCAGGAGCGGAACGACGAGATCGACGCCGCGGTGCCGGGGATCGAGCGGGTCGAGCTGGTGCGCACCCGGCTCTACCGCAGCTTCCCGCCCCGGCGGGAGGGCGAGCGGCCCGAACCCGGATGCGTCGTGGTCGTGGACGCGGGGTTCGAGGGGCCCGACGAGGAGCGGCAGCGGGCGTGGGTGGACGCCGTCGGCGAGGCGCTCGCGACCGACAGCGGCCTGCCGCCCGGCGGCATCGCCGGGCACTTCCACCTGAGCGTCGACGGCACGCGCGTCGTCAACTACGCGGAGTGGGAGAGCGAGCAGGCCCACGTCGACGCGTTGCGGACGCCCGGCGAGGGCATCGGCTCGACGAGCCCGCAGTGGCACCGCGTCCAGCACTTCCCCGGGCTGGTGCGCGGCGGCGTCAACCGCTACCACCTGCGGTTCACCGGCGAGCGTCCTCTGGAGCCGGCCGGCCCGTCGGCGCGTTGAGGCGTACGGCGCACCGAAACCGTCGGCCGGCGGCGGGAGCGGCGACCGTGACCGCTCGGGAGCGGGGCGGAGAGGCCGACGACCCTGGTGTCGGGGGGTGGGTCACCAGGGCCGCCGGGGCATGGGGTGGAGCCAGGGGGTGGAGCCAGGAGTGGAGACGGGGAAGGGCAGGGGCCCGGACGCCGCCGCCTCGTCCCCTCCTCCGGTCGGCCGACGGACACACCGACGGTGCGCGAGGCGGCGGCGCGGGAGTCGGGAGCGGGACGAGGTCAGATGTTCTGGCCCTTGCCGCGCAGCCAGGCCAGCGGGTCGATCGGGTCGCCGCCGCCCGGGCGGACCTCCAGGTGGAGGTGCGGGCCGGAGGAGTTGCCGGTGGAGCCGACGCGGCCGATCACGTCGCCGGTCGTCACCTTGCCGCCGGTCTTGGTCATGGACGACAGGTGGCAGTACCAGATCTCGGTGCCGTCGTCGAGCTTGAGGATGATGCGGTAGCCGTAGGAGCCGGCCCAGCCCGCCTCGACGATCTCACCGCTGTGCACGGCCTTGACGGGGGTGCCGGAGGGGGCCGCGAAGTCCAGGCCGGTGTGGGTGCTGGACCACATCGAGCCGGACTGGCCGAAGGTGGAGGTCAGTTGGTACGAGGAGAGCGGGAGGGTGTAGCCGGCGGCGAGCTTGGCCAGACGCTCGGCCTCGGCCTTCCGCTTGGCCTCCTCGGCGGCCTTGCGCTTGCGCTCGGCCTCCTCCTTGGCGGCCTTCTCCGCCGCTTCCTCGGCCGCCTTGTCCGCGGCCTGGTCGGCGGCGGCCTCGAGGGCCGCCTGGGTGGCGCTCGCCTGCTGCCGGTCGGCCTGCTGGAGGATGCGCGCCCGCAGGGCCTCGCCCGCGTCCGCGGTCAGGGTGTCGGTGGTGCCGTTCGCGGTGTCCGTGCCGAAACCGGCCTGGACGAGGGGGGTGCCGGTCTCGCCGGAGCCCTCGTCGGTGTCGGACTCCGAGTCGGCCATGAGCCCGCCGATGCCGGGGATGTCGTCGGCGACGGAGCCCAGGTCCGGCATGGAGATCGCGGCCGGGGACTTCTCCTTGGCGGTGGCGATGCCGCCCGCGCCGACCGCGGCGATCATGCCGACGCCGAGAACCGCTCCGCTGCGTGCCATGCCGGTGCGCTGCTTGACCACGCGGTGCCGGCCGCGGACCGGGCGTATGGAGTCCTCGGTGGGGTTCCACGCCGGGCGGTCCTCGTCCCCGTCCGGGCCGAACGGGGCGAAGGTGGCGGTGTGCGGGTCGTACGAGACCTCGGGGGCCTCGGGGGCCGGGCTGCTGGACGCCACGGAGGCGCTCTCCTTTCCTTCCCTCTCGCCTACCGGGTTAGCTGACGGGTTCGGAGCAGGAAGGTCCCCTACGGATCCGCGCACACGGTGCGGACCGATTCACCCCAAATGGTGGTTCCCCGGTTCCCTGGGCACGGCCTCTCGGTACCGCGAGACCGCGTTCGGGATTCGGCGACGGCGCACGGTGCCGCCTCTTGCGGCGGCGGTGACGACCGCGCTGCGTTATCGAACGTTAATAGAGGGACACGCGTGATTCCAAGTCTCCCCTTTGAAACAGAAGCAATTTTCTGGGGGACTTAACGGGGCAATACCTGAGCAATTCGGGCGAGTTGACCTTGGAATCCCAACGGAGAGACGCGTCACATTACCTGACGTTGCCTCAGATGTTATGCGGAGGGGTGCGTCCCTGATACGGACGGTGATCGCGCCGCGGCCGGCGGGACGGGATCGCGCATGACCGCCAGCATCGCCATGTCGTCGTCCGTGCCCCCGGCCGTGTACGCGTCGATGTCCGCGACGAGCGCGTCCAGGAGGAGGCCCGGCTCCGCGAAGCGCCGGCCGCGCAGCCGCGCCACCGGATCGTAGAAGGCGCCCTCGGTGTTCCTCGCCTCGGTCAGCCCGTCCGTGTAGAGCAGCAGCAGGGCGCCCGGCGGGAAGGGCACCGGATCCGCGTGGCCGCCTCCGCCCGCCAACTCCCCCAGCCCCAGCGGCAGCGCGTACGAGTCCGGCTCCAGCACCCGCACGGACGACCCGTCCGCGGAGAGCAGCAGGGGCGGCGGGTGGCCCCGGTTGACGATCCGCAGGGTCCCCGGCGCCCCGGCCGGGACCTCGGCCAGGACGGCCGTGACGAACCCCTCCACCCGGCCGGCCCCGCCCCGCTGTTCCATCTCCCGGACCAGGGCGTGTTCGAGCCGGTCCGCGACCGCCCCCAGGTCCGGTTCCGTCTCGGCCGCCTCCCGGAAGGCGCCGAACACCACGGTGACCGCGGCGACCGCGTCCAGCCCCTTGCCGCGCACGTCGCCCACCAGCATCCGGACGCCGTGCGGCGTCTGCTGCACCCCGTACATGTCGCCGCCGATCAGGGCGTTCACCTGCGCCGCCTCGTAGCGCACCGCGAGCGTCAGGTCGCCGATGCGGGAGGGCGGGACGGGCAGCACGGCGAGCTGGACGGCCTCGGCGACCCGGCGGACCGAGGCCAGTCGCAGTTCGCTGTGGTGCAGGGCGTGGTGGACGGCCACGGCCAGCAGGCTGACGGTGAAGACCGCCACCACCCGCACCACGCCCTCCACCACGGTCAGGACGTTCGCCCACACCACCAGGGAGAAGGCCGAGACCGTCGAGAGGGCCCCCGTGAGCACCGTGCCGCGCCCCGTCCACAGGGCCGCCGCGGCCATGGGCGCGGCGGCCAGCGAGCCGACGAGCAGACTGGCCGGTGTCAGCAGATCGAAGATCACCCCGAGCGCGATCAGCGCCAGGGGCAGCAGCCACGGCGGACGGCCGATGCCCGGGATGGCGCGGACGCGGGCCCGGCTCCCGCCGTCCAACGTCCCATGCCGCGCGTCGCCGTACACCTCTCCACTCTCCCCGATGCCCGGCCGTGGAGCGAGTCGACCGGCACCGGCCGGGCCACGCCCGCCGCGGGCACCAGGGCGGGCAGCGGTCCGCTCCCGGCCGCGCGCCCCGCCGGGCGTTCCGGAGAAGGAGCCGGGGCGCCCCCGGAACACCCGGTGGCGTCACGCCTCCGTCACGGGGGTGTCACCGCGGCCACGGGCCGGCGTCAGGGGTCCAGGGGACGGCTCAGGTAGGGCGCCACGAGCCGGCGGAAACCGGACGACGGCCCCAGCCCCAGCTCGTTGCGGAGCATCCGCCGGAAGAACTCGTAGTGCCGCAGGGCCTCGGCGACGTTGCCCTCCGCCAGGTGGACGTCCACCACGTGACGGTGCGCGCTCTCGCGCAGCGGCTCGGCCTCCACGGCCATCATGGCGGTCTCCATCGCGGCGGCGAGCCGGCCGCCGTCGCGCAGTCGCCGGCTCACGGCCTCCAGCGCGTGCAGCCGGGTCTGGCGGAAGTGCTCCCGGGCGACCAGCAGCCAGTCCTCGGTCCAGTCGGGCAGCAGGTCCTCGTCGAGTTCGGCCAGGACCGGCAGCGGCACCGGGCCGGGCTCCTGCGACGAGACGAGGGACGCGGCGTGCCGCTCGGCCAGGTGCAGGTCGACGCCGACGGTCGGGGCGAGCGCGAGGCAACTGTCGTCGGCGTCGACCAGCCGGTCCTCCCCGCTGCTCCGGGACAGCCGCCACAGGGTCGAGCGCAGGCTCGCGCCCGCGCGCCGCACGGGCAGGTCGGGCCAGAGCGTCGAGGCCACGGAGGGCCTGGTCACCCCCTCCGAGTGCAGCGCCAGCAGGGCCAACAGCCGCTGCACGGACGGGCCGATGGCCACTCTCCGGGACCGGATCTCCAGGTGGAAGCGGCCCAACAGGGCGAGACGGGCCTCCCACTCCGCGGCCTCGGGGTGGGGTTGCCGGGATGTGAGGACGAAGGAGGACGTCATGACTTTCTCTCCGGGGGAGACCGGCACGGCCGGTCTCCACGGGTCCGTGAACGCACGGTGTTCCCAGCGCCGGGCACGTCACACCCCCTCGGCGCGCCCGTCGCCCCGCCCGATGGAGACGGAACGGTGACGGGCGGTGCCTAGCGTCCGAAGAGCGGAGCGCACCCCGCCCCCGGCGCGGTGGACGGCACACGTCCGCGCTCCGCCGACGGCCGAGAAGCCCGCTCGTTCGGAAAGCGAGAGCACAGATGTTCCAGCACACCCAGCGGCTCCAGTTCGAGGCGAAGCCGGAGAAGCCCGACCCGGTGTACGCCCACAAGCTCCAGGAACTCGTCGGCGGCGCGTACGGCGAGATGACCGTGATGATGCAGTACCTGTTCCAGGGCTGGAACTGCCGCATCAAGGGCAAGTACAAGGACCTGATCATGGACGTCGCCACGGAGGAGATCGGCCACGTGGAGATGCTCGCCACCATGATCGCCCGGCTCCTGGAGGGCGCCCCCGCCACCGCGACCACCAAGGTCGCCACCTCCGACCCCGCCGTCGGCGCCGTGATGAGCGGCATGGACCCGCAGCAGGCGATCGTCGCCGGCGGCGCGGCGCTCCCGGCGGACAGCAACGGCTACCCCTGGAACGGCCGTTACGCGGTGGCCAGCGGAAACCTGCTGGCCGACTTCTACGCCAACGTCGCCGCCGAGGCGCAGAGCCGGCTCCAGACGGCACGCCTGTACAAGATGACCGACGACCCCGGCGTGAAGGACATGCTGAAGTTCAACCTCGCCCGGGACACCTACCACCAGAACCTGTGGCTCGCGGCCATCGAGCAACTCCGCGAGGACAACCTGGAGGACGTCATCGTCCCCGGCGGCCTCGCGGACGAGGAGCACCGCGAGCACGCCGCGACGCTGTGGCACCTCTCCGACGGCGAGGCCGCCGCCGCGGGTCTGTGGGCCTCCGGCCCGACCCCCGACGGAGAGCACGAGTTCAGCGTGCTCGCCGACACCCGGCCCCTGGGCGACAAGGCCTCTCCCCCGCCCCCCGACCCGAAGCTGTTCGCCACCTACGACGGCAGCTACGGCCAACCCAAGGGCCCGGCCATGGGCACCGAGACGGGGCTCAGGGGCAAGATCCGGGACACGCTCTCGCCCGACGAGTGAGGTCGCCGCGGGCCCTCCCCGCCTCACCGGGGGCGGGCCCGCCCGTCCGTACGGAGAGGAAGCGGGACGACCATGGGCACACGAGACTCCACGAGCGGAACGGCCCCCGCGGCGACCTTCCGGCGGCACCCGCGCCCCGTCACCGCGACGCTCCTGGCGCTGTACGCCGCGGCGGCGGCCGTCGGCCTCACCGCCGGCGGCGCGGCCGAGCGCCTGCTGGGGCTGGCCCTGCTCACCGCCGTCGCCCTCAGGCTGGCGCCGTACCGCCACGCGGCACGGACGCCACGGGAGGACGTCCCGCCGGCCGGCGTCCGAGCCCGGACCGCCGGGGACGGGGACGCGGCCGATGCTTGACCCGCGCCAACCCCGGGAGAGGTCCCCCGCCGGGCGTCCGCCCGCCGTCCCGGCACCACCGGACCCGACGGCCGTCGCCCCGCCCCTCGCCGGAACGGGAGCGGACACCGTTCCGGACACCGTCCCGGAGCGGCGGGCGGACGCCCGGCGCCCCGGCCGGTGGGCCGTGGTCGCGATGCTCGGCCCGGCGTTCGTGGTCTCGGTGGCCTACGTCGATCCGGGGAACTTCGCCACCAACATGACGGCGGGAGCCCGGTACGGCCCCCTGCTGCTGTGGGTGATCGCCCTGGCCAACATGGTGGCGATCTTCGTTCAGTACCTGGCGTGCAAGATCGGCGTCGCCACCGGCCACGACCTGCCGGAGCTGTGCCGCGAGCACACCCCCCGGCCGCTGTGCCGGGTGCTGTGGGTCCAGGCCGAACTGGTGGCCATGGCCACCGACCTGGCCGAGTTCGTCGGCGGCGCGGTGGCCCTGTACCTGCTGTTCGGCATCCCCCTGGTGCCGGCGGCGTTCCTCGTCGGGGCCGCGTCCCTGCTGCTGCTGACGCTCGCCCCCGAGGGCAGGCGGCGCTTCGAGTTGGTGATCACCGGCTTCCTGCTGGTCATCCTCGCCGGGTTCCTCTACCAGAGCCTGCGGACCGGCTCCTGGAGCGGGGCGCTGTCCGGCCTGCGGCCGAGGTTCGCCGACACGCGGAGCATCCTGCTGACCACCGGCATGGTCGGGGCCACGGTGATGCCGCACGTGATCTACCTCCACTCCTCCCTGAGCCGCCGGTACGGCCGTACGTCACCGGAGCGCAAACGGCTGGTGCTGCGGGCGAACCGCAGGGCGATCCTCATCGCCCTGGGCACCGCCGGCCTGGTCAACGCGACCATGCTCACCGTCGCCGCCGCGGCCTTCCACGGGAAGGGTCCCGCCGGGTCCGCCTACGAGACCCTGGAGCAGTTCCACCACGGCCTGGGCGACGCGATCGGTCCCGGCGCGGCGCTGGCGTTCGCGCTGGCCCTGCTGGCGTCGGGCCTGGCCTCGTCGGGCGTCGGAACCCTCGCGGGACAGGTCGTCATGCGGGGCTTCCTGCGGCGCCGCATCCCGCTGACGCTGCGGCGCCTGATCACGATGGGGCCGCCCCTGACCGTGCTCGCCCTGGGCGTCGACCCCACCCGGGCACTGGTGCTCAGTCAGGTGGTGCTGTCCTTCGGCATCCCCTTCGCCCTGGTCCCGCTGGTCGTCTTCACCGCGCGGCGGAGCGTCATGGGGAGTCTGGTGAACCGCTCCGTCACGACCGTCCTGGGCACGACCGCGGCCGTGGCGATCACCGGCCTCAACCTCTTCCTGATCCAGGACGTGCTCCTGGGCTGAGTGTCCGGCGAGTGTCCGGCGCGCGCCGCCGCTCCGCGCGGAGACACGGCGGAGACACGGCGGAGACACGGGGGCCCCGCGGCGGACGGGCATCCGCCGCGGGGCCCCAGGGTCCGTGGGTCGTCAGGGGACCCGGGAGCCCCGGCAGCGGCCTCCTCGCCCCACCACCGGAGCCTCACCGGGTGAGGTGCCGGCGGCGGGAGCGCCGGGACAGGTGCACGGCGAGGAAGGCGACGGCCACCACCAGGACCACGATGCCCACGGTCAGCAGGTAGGACAGGGTCTCCGCCACCACACCGATGATCCCCAGTACGACGGCCACGAGGACGAGGAAGAGAAAGATCGCCATGCTGTGGACACCTCCTTCGCGCCGGCCCGGCACGGTCGGTCAGCGGCGCGCGAGTTGCCGTTCGCCGCCGGCGCCCGGGTGGTAGCTCATGCTGTAGTACTCGAAGACCTCCTTCTCCCGCTCGGCCGGGAGCACGTCGTCCATGCCGATGGACGGGGCCTTCTTCACCAGTGCCTTGGCGTACGAGACCTTGAGGTAGTCCGGCCCGACGACCACCTTGTCGAGGGGAACGAAGACCAGGTGCTGGCGGGTGGGCAGTCCGGTCCGTACGGTGGCCATGGCGGGCTCGTCGGTCGTCGTGTCCACATAGACCGCTTCGAGCGCGCCGATCTTGTGTCCTTGCAGGTCGACAACGTCGTGGTTGCGCCATTCACGGATGTCGGCTGGCTGGATCATGCCTCTGCTCCCTGCGTGGGTCGCCGGTCGACGTGCGCCTTTCCGCGGAAACGCCTTTCCGCGGGAAGCCGCGGCGCGGCTCCGGCGGGGCGCCCTCCGCCCTTCCGGTTCGTTCCCGTCCACGGGCCTCGGCACCTGCGACAACGGCCCCGGCGCGTACACACCGGGACCGCCCTTCCGGGTCGTCGCACGTGAGCGTGCGCCGACCTGATTCCAGGCTACGCCTGTGCGACTCTTCCGGCATCACTGGACTTTTCCGGCATTCCACGCACAGGGGGCCGCCGCCGGCCGAGGACACGGCGGCCCCGCCGGGCGGCCCCGACACGATGGTGCCCCGGCCGCTTCCGCGACCGGGGCACGAATCCGTCGGCCGGAGCCGTCTCGGGGGCACCGACCCGGTAGGCCGTGTGGGACTCGAACCCACAACCAATGGATTAAAAGTCCACTGCTCTGCCAATTGAGCTAACGGCCCGCCCCCGAAGCATAGCCCGGAGGCGGGCCGCGCTTCGAAGGCATTGCGCGCGGCGCCACGGCCGGTGGTGTCGTTTCCGCCCTACGGATTCGGCCGCCCGTGGAGGTCCCCGCTCGCCGCCGCGACCTGTTCCCCGGTGAGCGCGCCTGTGGAGGCGCGGAGTTGGTCCACGTCACCGCGCGCGCCCCCGAGGGCGGACGGTGGACGGTCGGCCTCGACGGCGGTCACCCGGGCGGCGTCCGCCTCGTCGGCGTCGAGGTCGACGGCGGCGTCGAAGGGACATCGACGGCCGCGTCGACGGTGCCGGGGACCGTCGGACGCACCGTCCTGCCCGACCGATCCCCCGTCCCGGACCGCCGGTCCGGCGGCGGAGACGCCAAGGGCCCGCTCCGAAACGGGAGTTCGGAACGGGCCCTCGGTCGGTCAGGGGCGTCGGACGTCAGCCGTTGCGCTTCCAGCGCGGCTTGTCGGCCCGGCGCTCGTACGGACGGTCGTAGGAGCGGCCACCACGGTGGTCGTCACGACGGTGGTCGTCGTGGCGGCCGTAGGGGCGGCGGTCGTCGCGCCGGTCGTCACGGCGGTCGTCGCGGCGGTCCCGGTTGAACGGGCGGTCGCCGCCTCGGTGGCCGAAGTCACGGCGGTCGTTGTCGCGACGGAAACCGCCCCGGTCGTCGCGGCGCTCGTACGGACGGTCGTAGGAACGGCCACCACGGTGGTCGTCACGGCGCCGGTCGTCGCGACGGTCGTCACGCCGGTCCCGGTTGAACGGGCGCCGGTCGTCGCGGTCCCGGCCGTCCCGCCGGTCGTCGCGGTCCCGGTCGCGACCGTACGGACGGCGGTCGTCACGGTCGCGGTCACGGTCCCGGTCGCGGTCCCGGCCGTCCCGGCGGAAGCCGCCCCGATCGTCGCGGCGCTCGTACGACCTCTCCTCGCGGGCCCGCCGCGCCTCGGCCTCCGCCTCGGCGGCAGCGGCCTCGGCGATGGCCTCCGCCGCCGCGGCGGCGGTCGCCTCGGCCACCGCGGCCACCGCGGTCTCGGGGTCCTCGCCCCGCTCGCGGGCGGCACGGGCCCACAGCCGGTCGGCCTCCTCGCGGAGTTCGGCGGCACGGTGCTGCGCGCGCTCCAACTGCCGGGTGATCTCGGCCACCTCGCGCTCGGCCTGCTTGGCGGCGTTCAGCGCCGACTCGGCCTGGACCTCGGTCAGCGAACGGGCGCCCGTGATCTCGACCACGTCGTCGTCGAAGGCGTCGCCGCGGCCGATGACGTGGCGCGAGGCGTCCACGCCCGCGTCCTCCATCAGCCGGAAGATCTGCCGACGCTGGTGTGGCAGCGCCAGCGAGACGACCGTGCCGGAGCGGCCCGCGCGGGCGGTGCGGCCGGAGCGGTGCAGGTAGTCCTTGTGGTCGCCGGCCGGGTCCACGTTCAGCACCAGGTCGATGCCGTCGACGTGGATGCCGCGCGCGGCGACGTCGGTGGCGACCAGCACGTTGACGCGGCCGTCCTTGAAGTCGGCCAGCGTCCGGGTGCGGGCGCCCTGCGTCATGCCGCCGTGCAGCGCGTCCGCGCGCACGCCCGCCTCGCGGAGCTGCTCGGCCACGCGGTCGGCGCCCATCTGCGTGCGGACGAAGACGATCGTGCGGCCCTTGCGCGCGGCGATCGCGGCGGTGACCGGCGCCTTGTCGCGCGGCTTCACGATGAGCACGTGGTGGCTCATGGTGGTGACCGCGCCCTGGGCGGCGTCCACCTCGTGGCTGACGGGGTCGACGAGGTAGCGGCGGACGAGGGTGTCGATCTCGTTCTCCAGCGTGGCGGAGAACAGCATCCGCTGGCCGCCCTTGGGCAGCATGTCGAGGAGTTCGGTGACCTCGGGCAGGAAGCCCAGGTCGGCCATCTGGTCGGCCTCGTCCAGGACGGCGATCTCCACCTCGTCCAGCGAGCAGGCGCCGCGGCCGATCAGGTCGCGCAGCCGGCCCGGGGTGGCGACGAGGATGTCCACGCCGCGCTCCAGGGCGCTGATCTGGTTGGCCATGGAGGTGCCGCCGCAGACGACCTTCAGCTTCAGGCCGAGGACGTCGCCGTAGGGCTGGAGCGCGTCGCTGACCTGCATGGCCAGCTCGCGGGTGGGGGTGAGGATGATGCCGCGGGGGTGCTTGCGGTCGGTGTGCCCGCCCGCCAGCCGGGCGAGCAGGGGCAGGCCGAAGCTCAGCGTCTTGCCGGAGCCGGTGCGGCCGCGGCCGAGGACGTCCTTGCCCGCCAGCGCGTCCGGGATGGTCGCGGCCTGGATCGGGAAGGGAACGGTGACGCCGTTGTGGGCGAGCTTGCGGACGATCTCCCCGGGCAGTCCGAGATCGGCGAACGTGATCGTCTTCTCGTCCTCGGGCAGGACGACGTCAGGGGTGGTTACGGTCATGCGAGATGAAAACCTTCCGGAGTCATGGCACGCGCCCACAACTCCGTGTTTTCGCATACGACCGCCTCGATGCGGTCAGCCACGGCTCGGGTAAGGAACGCGCCACACGGCGCGCTGGAAATGGGCGCCGGGCAAATGGGATCAAACGATCTACCACCATACGGCCCGGCGCCCCCCAGCGCAAATCCCTTTCCCCGTGGGGCCCTTGTGACAACGGTCACGGTCGGCCGGTGGGTCCGCCGGACCGCCCCGTCCGGCCGTTCGACGGAGCCGCGCGGGAGGCCGGTCCGGTGAGGTCGGTCACACCGGCGCCCCCGCCGACGTCGGCCTCGTAGGACGCGTACGTCTCGCGCGGGTCGTCCTCCGCCCCGGCCTCCGCGCCGCCGCTCTCTCCCCCGCCGGCGCCCGCTCCGCCGTCGCCGCTGCCGTCGCCGCCGGACGGGGACGGGTCGGCGGGCGGGGTCGTGCGGTCCGGGGGCGGGGACGACGGGGCGGAGTCGCGCGGGGGCGAGGCGGGCGCGGACGGCCGGCCGCCCTTGCCCTGGCTCGTCGACGGCGACGGCCGCGCCGAGCGCGACGCGCCCGCGGACGGCGAGGAGGAGGCGGAGGGCGAACCGGACGCCTCGCGGTCCTTCTTCCCCCGGCCCTTGTCGTCCCCGTCCTCGGCCGGACGCCTCCGGCCCCCCTCCCGGTCCCCGCCCCCGCCGCGCGGCGCCACCGCGCTTCCGGGCGGGACGCCGTCGGCGCCCCGGGACGTCTGGTGTCCGACCGGCTGCCTCCTGGTGCCGTCCCCGTCGGGCGGCGGGCCGACCGTCACGCAGCCGCCGAGGGCGGCGAGCAACAGGGCGCCGGCGGCCGTGCGGACACTCCCGCGGACGGGGACGCGGGACGGGATGCGGGGGGCGGTTCGGTCTCGGCGCACGGGGCGGCACCTCCGGGAGGCGGAACGGGGCGGGCCCACTGCCCAACTGCCGCCGGCCCGCCAGGTCACGCGTGAGCGACAAACCCACCCAAACCGCCCTCAGGACGACCGCCGCCGCGCCCACCGCGTCCGCCAACGCCGCCCGCCCACGGCCCCGTTCGGCCGGCCGCGGCGTCTCGTGGCGCCCGCGGAAAAGGTCGAGTGCGTCCGCCGGCGCACCGCACAGCCCCCGCGGCGAGCGGCGCGCCGGGCGGGCGCGTGCGGGTCGACGTCCGGCGCGACGGGTTCTCCGCCGCGCCCCTCGGCGACCCCGCGGCTATCCGTAGCCCAGGGCGTGCAGCCGCTCGTCGTCGATGCCGAAGTGGTGGGCGATCTCGTGCACGACCGTGATCTCCACCTCCTCGACGACCATCTCCCGGTCGCCGCCGTCGCGCTCGCACATCCGCAGGGTGGGGCCGCGGTAGATGGTGATGCGGTCCGGCAGGACCCCCGCGTACCACTCGCCGCGCTCGGTCAGCGGGGTGCCCTCGTAGAGCCCGAGCAGCTCGGGGTCCTCGGCGGGCGGCTCGTCCTCCACGAACACCGCCACGTTGTCCATGAGCCGCGTCAGCTCCGGGGGAATCCGGTCGAGCGCCTCGGCGACCAGTTCCTCGAACTCCTCGCGCGTCATCTCCAGCACGCGCCCATTGTCCGCCACGCCGCGCGGGCACCGCACGGTTCCGGCACCGCATAGTCGCCGTACAAGCAGGGCATATGGCACGGCATGAGCCGAGAACCCCTCCGGCCGCTCCGGGACCTCGCCCGCAGGGCCGCGGCCGTTCCCCGCTCTCTCCGGCGCCGCCGCCGGGCAGGCCGCCCGGCACCGACGCCCTCCCTCGCCCCCACCGCCCGCCCCTGGGCCCGGCCGCTCGGGCTGATCGCCGTCACGCTGCTGGGCGCCTGGCTCGGGCTGCTCGTCGTGGGCGGCGTGCAGGCGCCCGTGGGACCGGTGGACACCCGCATGTCGCTGCGGCCCTCGCCGACCGGGGGGACGGAGATCGACGTGCCGCCGCTCGGCGCGCTCGAACTCGACAGCCATGTCGCGCCGCTCGGCCTCCACGTCGACATCGACCAGCTCGACCCCGAACGCGCCCGGTCCCTCGTCGACCACCCGGAGCGGATCAGCGGGCTGGAGGAGCAGATCTCCCGGGACGTCCGGACCGGTGCGCGGGACCTGGCCGTGCGGTCCTGCGTCGCGGTGCTCGCCGGCGCCACGGCACTGGGCCTGGTCGTCTACCGGCGCCCGCGGCGCGCGCTCGCGGCGGGCGGGCTCGCCCTGGCGCTGCTGGCCGCGTCCGGCGCCACGGCGTACGCGACGTGGAACCCGAAGTCGGTGCTGGAGCCGAGGTTCTCCGGACTGCTGGCCGGCGCGCCGAGCGTGGTCGGCAACGCGCGCAGCATCGTCGCCGAGTTCGACGTCTACCAGCAGGAGCTGGCCCGGCTGGTGACCAACGTCACCAAGCTCTACGACGCCACCTCCACCCTCCCCACCTACCGGCCCGACCCGAGCACCATCCGGGTGCTGCACGTCTCCGACATCCACCTCAACCCGGCCGCGTGGCACATCATCGCGTCGCTGGTCGAGCAGTACGGCATCGACGTGATCATCGACACCGGCGACACCATGGACCACGGCACCGCCCCCGAGAACGGCTTCCTCGACCCCGTGGAGGACCTCGACGCGCCGTACGTGTGGGTGCGCGGCAACCACGACTCGGAGACCACCCAGGAGTACCTGGAGGACCTGGAGAACACGCACGTCCTGGACGACGGCGAATCGGTCGTCCTGGACGGCCTGCGGATCGCGGGCACCGGCGACCCGCAGTTCACCCCGGACCGCTCGGTGGTCGCCGAGGGCGACCCGGCCGAGCGCGCCGCCGGCCGGAAGCTGGCCAGGGCACTGCGCGAGAGCGAGGAGCGGGGCGAGCCGGTGCACATCGCGGCGGCGCACAACCCGGTGGCGGCCCAGCAGACGGACGGCGACGTGCCGCTGGTCCTCTCCGGCCACCTCCACCGCCGCGAGACGCAGGTGATGGAGGACGGCACCCGGCTGATGATCGTGGGCTCCACGGGCGGCGGCGGCCTGCGCGCCGTGGAGGGCGACGAGCCGCAGCCGGTGATGGCCACGGTCCTCTACCTGGACCAGGAGACCAAGCGGCTCCAGGCGTGGGACGAGATCACCCTCGGCGGTCTGGGCCTGACGACGGCCGAGGTCAGCCGCCGTCTGCCGGACGAGGCGGAGTCCGGTGGCTCCCCCTCTCCCACGCCCTCCCCGTCGCCCTCCGAGTAGCCCCCGACCGGTCCCGTCGAGGACCCGCCGGGACACCCCTCGACAAACTGTTTTGGCGAACCGTCCCGCCATCCCATATGCTTCTCACGTCCCCGACGCGCTGAGAAGCGCCCAGGTGGGCCATCAGCCCTCATCGTCTAGTGGCCCAGGACGCCGCCCTTTCAAGGCGGTAGCACGGGTTCGAATCCCGTTGGGGGCACGCACCACCCTGTGCGAGACTGGTGCTCGTACAACTTGGTCCTGTGGAGCAGTTTGGAGTGCTCGCCACCCTGTCAAGGTGGAGGCCGCGGGTTCAAATCCCGTCAGGACCGCTGCGGCTGGGTAGCTCAGTTGGTACGAGCGTCCGCCTGAAAAGCGGAAGGTCGCCGGTTCGACCCCGGCCCCAGCCACCGCAGCCCATCAGGGCAGAAACCCCCGTCGAGATCATCGGCGGGGGTTTCGCGTTGGCGTACTGACGGCAGTACGACGGCAGTGGGTCTCTCCGCTGCTCACTCGAAGAGCTTGCCGAGCCGCGTCAGCGCCTTCCGCTTCTCCTCCGCCGAGGCGTGGGCGTACACCCCTAGCGTGACCTGGAGATCGCTGTGGCCGGCTATCTCCCGGACGATGTGGGGCGCCACGCCGAGGTCCAGCAGCAGCGAGACGAAGGAGTGGCGCAGATCATGGAAGCGGTAGCCCTCCAGGCCGGTCCGCTTCTGCAGGGCGTACCAGTGGCGGTTCAGGTTCCGCGGATCGACGGGCGAGCCGACGGCCGTCGTGAAGACGTATCCGGAGTCCAGCCAGTCGTCACCGCAGTTCAGGTGCTCCCGCCGCTGTTGCTCGCGCCGGGCCTGTAGGGCGTCCACGACGAAGGGCGGCAGCGGGATCGTCCGGCACGAGTGCCGCGTCTTGGGCGGTGCCGACACCAGCTCCCCGTTGATCCGCTGGAGTGATCGGGTCACGGCGAGTTCGCCCTTCTCCAGGTCCACCGCGTCCCACCGCAGGCCGAGCAGTTCGCCCTTGCGCAGCCCGAGGGTCAGGGCCATGAGGTACAGCGCGTACAGCCGGTCGTCCTTCACCGTCGCCAGCAGCTCGCGGGCCGACGCCGGATCGATCCCCTTGCCGCGCGCGTACGACGGCCCTTCCACCTGGACGAGCTTGGCGACGTTGCGCGACACGAGCTCTTCCCGCACGGCGTTCTGCAGGGCGTTGCGGAGCACCGCGTGGACGAGCTGGATCATCCGGGTCGACAGCCGCCGGCCGCAGCACCGGCCGCGCGAGCAGCACTGCACCTCCTCGGGCCGCCGGGCGTCGAGCTTCCGAGCGCAGCACAGGCACAGTTCGCGCAGCCGCGCCAGCATGCCCAACACGTCCCGGGGCGCCAGCCGTTCGAGACGCTTGCTGCCGAGCAGCGGCACCAGATAGAGCCGAACCGCCGACTCGTAGGCGAGGAGAGTCTTGGGCCGCCGCCGAGGCGTCACCACATGCTCGATCCAGTACGTGAGGTAGGCCCCGACCGTCCAGGACTTGTCGGCGACGGGGATTCCACGGTTCGCCTGCTCCAGCATCCGCACGAGCTTGGCGTGGGCATCGGCGCGCGTGCGCGCGTACTGGCGTTTGCGCTTGAGCGTGCCCGCCGAGGTCGGGACGTAGGCCGCGGCCTCCCAGCGTCCGTCCTTGCGAAGCGTGATCGTTCCTTCGCCGTTCAGACGGCTGCGGCGGCTCATGTCCAGTCCTCCCCTTCGTCGTCGAGTTCCGCGAGTGCTTCGCGGGCGATCTCCCGGTTCTGGCGGATGTCTCGGGCGATGGAGGCCGCGAGCCAGGACTCGCCCGGCGTGTGGCCGTGCCCGACATAGGTCCAGTGGGCGAGCACGAGCGTGGAGCCGTCCGCGCCGCCGAGGTCTTCGGGCAGACCCCGCTCACGGCGCTCCTGGCGGGCGCGGAAGTCGGCGCGCACCTGGCGACGCTCGCCGAAGGTCGAGGAGTAGCGGCGGGACTTGGTCAGGAAGTGCCCACGGAAGCCGAGCATGTGGGCCCAGGCCCAGAGCTTGCGATCGGGATAGGCGTCGTCCAGGGCATGACAGACTTCGATCAGCCGCCGCGTGTGCGGAGGCAGGCCGGGCCGCTTGTCGAGTTCGGCCAGCTCCCCGATGCGGCGGTCCACGGTGCCGGTGGACTCGGCGGCCTTGGTGGCGTACTTCGCCACGTACGCGGCCACGGCCTGCTCGGTCAACTCGTGGCCGTCGGTGCCGATCGCGCGGACGTCCACCTGTGCGCCCCAGCGCAGGACGCGGGCAGGAAAGCCACCGGACCCCGGCACGGAGACGGCGACCCGTGCGGCGGCGGCCTGGATCGCGTCGCCGAGCAGGCCGGTGCCGGCCCAGGAGGGCGGAGCGTCCCCGGGACCGCCGGGACCGTCCAGGCGCACGATGGCGTGGAAGTGCACCGCGCCGCGCTTCTGGAACTCGGCGACCTTCCCGAAGGAAATCCGGCACACGTCCCGCAGGGCGCGCTGGGACAACCCGGCACGGGCGGCGATCTCGCGGCGCAGGTAGATCGTGAAGCGCCGCCACAGGTTCCCGGCGTGGTTGTTCCACAGCACGGCCCCGGCGTAGTCGTACCGGGCCGGATCGAGCGCCGTCCCCAGTTCCGGGGCGTCCTCGGCGTGAGCGACGCCGCAGCGGCAGCGGCCGGACTCGGGACGGTTGTGGACCGGGCCGAACGAGGGAGCCGTCAGCGTGACGAACACCCCGGGGTGGACCCGCACCCGGTCCGGGATGCCCATCCTCGGATCGCCGGTCAGCCCGGCCCGTATCAGGTGGTAGGCGTCCCCCGCGTACGTCCAGGCGCACGACGGGCAGCGCGAGGCCCGCCGGTTCCCACAGGCCACCCGCAGCCGCCCACCGGGTTCGTTCTCGGTGGAGTACGAGTGCAGGACGGCCCCGGTCCGGGCGTCGCGGATCACGGTCGTACCGGACAGGTGGATCGGGTCCGAGCAGCCCCCGGTACGGCGCACCTGATCGCGCCAGCGGTCGAAGCCCGGAGCCGAGGCGACACGCAGCAGGTCGGCCAGGGTCAGCGGGTCGGTGCCCACGGAGGCGGCGACACCGGCCACGGCCTCCGGGGCGACGGGGAAGGCCGTCACTCGGCCACCCCCGAATCGTCGACTATCTCGACCTCCAGGACCTTCGCCCCTCGGCAGGCCGGGCAGAAGATCTGGAATCCGGTGGTGTCGTAGCCGGAGCCCGCGCAGTCCGGGCACTCCAGCCACTCGATGTTCACGAAGTCCCGACGACAGGCGTCCCGATCGAGGCAGCTCGGCATGCCGCACACCGGGCAGCAGCGGAACGGGCGGCGGACGATCCTCGGTGCAGGAGGACCGGACCGGCGCTGTGCATGGATAAGCGACACGGGCATGATGGAAGCTCCCTTGAGAGAGGGGTGGGGCGGCGCATCTGCTTGGCGGTAGGGCGCCGCCCTTCAACTGGCTTGAGCCACTGGTGGCTTGAGCCAGTTGACCATGGAGGGTCGCACGCGTCAAGGAGCTGGCTTAAGCCAGTCGCTATGCTGTTCGGTATGACCACATCTGCCCCTCCTCCCCAGCAGCCTCCGAGCAGGCGCATCGCGGAGGAGCTACGAGCCGAGATCGAGGCGGGCCGGCTCTCGCCCGGGGACAAGCTGCCGTCCGAACGGGCCCTGGCCGAGCGCTACGGCACCGCACGGAACACGGCTCGTGAGGCGATCCGCCTGCTGGCCGAACAGGGCCTGGTGACCGCCAAGCAGGGCCGCGGAGTCTTCGTGCGCGAGCCGCAGCGGCTCTTCCGCTTCGGCAGCGACCGCTACTCCTCGAAGAACCGCGAGACCGGTCTGACGCCCTTCCGGCTGGAGGCGCAGCGCCAGGGCAAGACGGCCAGGATCGATGTCGTCAGCATCGACCGAGAGACACCGCCGAAGGACATCGCCGAGCGCTTGAACGTGCCGAGCGACGAGGCCAGCGTCCTTCACCGGGAGAACCACTACTTCGCCGACGACGAGCCGGTGCAGATCGTCTCGACCTACCTCCGGTGGGACGAAACGCAGGGCACCGCGCTCATGCAGCCCAAGACCGGCCCGCACGGCATCTACGGGCGACTCGAGGAACTGGGGCACGTCATGACCCGCGTGCGCGACGAGATCAGCGCGCGCATGCCGACGCCGGAGGAAGCCGCCGTCTTGGAACTCCTGCCCGGTGTCCCGGTCCTTGAGGTGCTGCACACCAGCCTCGACCAGGACGGCGTTCCCTTCGAGGTCTCCCGCTACGTGCACCGCGCGGACCAGACCGGATTGCTGTACGAACTGCCCGTCGAGTAGCCAGGAGTCCGCATGGGAAGCCCGAGAGTCCGCCCGTTCGAGGAAGCCGATCTGCCCGGCGCGGCGGCGGCACTGGTGGAGGTGCACGCCACGGACGGGTATCCCGTCGAAGGGGTCGCCGACCCGGAAGCTTGGCTGCGATCGGAGGACGTGTTGGCTTCCTGGGTGGCAGAGGCCGACCACCAGGTCGTCGGACACGTGGCGGTGATGAGCCCCAACGGCGAGGACGCCGTATCTCTCTGGACCCGGCAGAGCGGGGAGAGCCACGAGCGCGTAGCCGTCCTCGGCCGACTCTTCGTGACCAAGAGCGCCCGGAAGCGAGCCTTGGGCGAGAAGCTGATGCAGACCGCGACGACCTACGCGCAGGCCCGTGGACTCCGCCTGGTGCTCGACGTCATGACGAAGGACACCGCCGCCATACGCCTCTACGAACGTCTCGGATGGCGCAAGATCGGCGAGACCACGCACCACTACGGCAACGGCCAGCAGACCAGCGCCCTTTGCTACGTCTCGCCATCCAGCTAGCGCGTTACAAAGATCTCTACCTCATCAAGTGCGGCTCGCTGCCGCTCGCCGCGCGCGGCCCGGCTCCCCGCCGGGCCTGCGCTCCTGTCTTCGCCCCGCTCCGCCCCGGCGTCCGCCGGCCGCGCACCAGCAGCAAGCACAGCGGTTGCTGACCAGGTGCCGTCGTGGCTGGGGCGGCCGGCTCCGCGGCTTTACGGAGCCACCTTGGGGCGAGCCTCGAAGATCGGGGGCCCACATCGGGCACTTGCGGGCAGGCCAAGGGCTGCCCGATTTCGCGGGCCAGCGTACGGGCCCCCGATCTCTCGCCCCAAGCCAGCTCCACCCCAAAGCCGCTCCGCCGACCTCGCAGGCGAAGCTAGCCGCCTCCTCACTCATGTCAACTCGCTTAAGGCGCAGGCGAGATATGCTACTTCGGCTGACGGCCGAGGCTGTGAGGCCTCACACGAGGGAGATCGCACATGGGATCTGCGACTACGCTTCCTGCCTGGCTCAACGATTACGACAGCTTCTCAGGGCACTTGGACGAGCAACTCGCGGACGAAAACCCGCATGGCAAGGGACTGCGTTTCGTAAACTTTGCCCTCGCTCTATTGCCTCGGATTCCGCGATGCGACGAATTCACCGATTTTCACCTGAACGATAAACTTAGCCACGACCGGGGCGTCGACATCTTGGCGGGCCCCAATGAAAATGGGCAACGCCTTTACGTACAGTCAAAGTTCAGGTTGCGCCGAGCAAGTGAAATTGACGAGATCATTAGCCAATTCGAGGCTTACGACCGCGAACTCGAAGACAGGGACTCCGGCCAAGGCGCGCTCTTTAGCGCCAGCGAGCTTGAAAATCGACCGCGCCCTATATACGCCATTATCACATCCTCAAAAATCGATGGTGTCCTAAGTCGATACAAGGCAGCAAGGCGCAGTTCACGCCCATTCTACGATTCACTTGTTTCCGATGACCGACTTTTGATTCTCGACGGACCGACTCTGCTACTTTCTCTGCAATCGGTCTATCGGAAGTCCTTCGAGGTTCCCTCCCTCCTCGAATTGAAGGGCGCAACGGACTGGCTCAACGCTGGTTCCGTGCATGTCGGCATCCTGTCCGGCGTCGAACTTCTACACCTTTATGACGAGCACGGCGACGGTCTATTCTTTGAAAATATCCGATCCTTCTTGGGGCTGGAGAAAAACCATGACCGGGAATCAGTGAATCGCAAAATCGCTAAGACGGTAGAAGAGACACCCGAGAAGATGCTCGAGCGGAATAACGGCATCACCATTCGAGCCAACCGCGTTGAGCGCTCCGGCAACAAGCTTCTCCTCGAAAGCGCCTCCATCGTTAACGGATGTCAGACCACGATGTGCATCGTAGCCAGGCGAGAATTCGTTAATGACAGCCTGCTGATCCCTGTGAAAATCGTGGAATCGAACGACCTTTGGGAAGTAGCCCATTCGGCAAACTACCAAAATCGAGTCCGGCAGATTGATCTGGATCTGGCTAAGTATCTCCGGCCTCAGCTCGTTCAACGAGAGGCAGCTCGATCCGGCCTCTCTGTTGCACCAGACGCAGCCCATGGCGTGACAGACATGATCGCGGCGATCAGCGATGTGCAGATCACCTACGAGGAGACCAAGGCCCTGTACAAGGGGGTGTTCAGTGAGCGCCCCACGAATATCTTCGACAATAACTACAGCAAGCTACTCGCTCCAGTCTTGGAAGTAATTTACGAGCATCAAAACACTTCTGACAAGGTTTTTTCCGCACTGTTCTCTATCAGCGGTGCGGCGCGAGCCGGCAGAAACGAAGTCAGCGAAATTCACGCAGAAGCGGAAGTTAGGTATTTTCAACGCTTCCGCAAGCCAGAGTATAGTGCTTACATTGCCCTACTGGCAGCCGGGGTTGTGACTGGAATTAACCTAGCAGATAGGGCACAGG
Organism: Streptomyces macrosporus; assembly: GCF_039533145.1. NCBI lineage: Bacteria > Bacillati > Actinomycetota > Actinomycetes > Kitasatosporales > Streptomycetaceae > Streptomyces > Streptomyces macrosporus. Next base: position 64,198 of record NZ_BAAASZ010000034.1, on the reverse strand, counting down.
ATCCCTCAGAAGAGGCTGGCCGACTGATCTCCTTCTTGCGTGAGGCTGCCGAGGCCGCCGAGAATAGGGCAGACGAGTTCTCGGAAGCCTACGTTTACGCCTATGAGATTCTGTCCGAGACAGGGCTTTCGTCCATCACGCAACAGTCAGGCGATGCGCTTGTTTCGCAGGATCTACACAAGAAGATCGTGAATACACCTTACGAGACTTACTTCGAAACCTTGAAGATGCGGATCCGCAGGGAGAAGGCACGCAGAGCCAAGAGGCGCTAAATTATTCTGCAACTCTGCGTGGATCGGTGGTTGAAATTATGAGACAGCGGTCGATCCAAGCCCGTGTTGGGAGCATGTGGGTAAGCCAGGCGGTGAGCTTCCAAGCTGAGTGCAACTGACGGCAGTCTGACGGCAACGTCAGCGAACGCCGCCGAACGCAGCCGTACGCCATTGCCTGTCAACGCTGGTCGTTGTCGTGCGGGAAGGTGATCCACTCCGTACGATCAACTCGCCTGAAAAGCGGAAGGTCGCCGGTTCGACCCCGGCCCCAGCCACCGCAGGAAAACCCCCGTGCGAGCCACTCGCCGGGGGCTTTTCCGTATGTGCCGCACCCGGAGACCGGAGGGCGGTTCGGGTGTGCGGGTCGGCGAGCACGGCCTGGCGCGGGGTCGGCTCCCGTGACGGCTCCATGTCGAACAGGTGGGCCGACCTCGGCCGTGTGTCGGGCGCGAGCGGGGAAGCCGCCGATCGGGTGGTCGTCGTACCACCGGTGCCGTGGCACGTCCCGGCGGAGGGCGCGGAACGCCCACTCGACGGCGGCGCGTTCGGCCTCGGCGGGCGCGGCGCGCCACGTCGCGTGCGGGTCCGGGCGGGCGGCTACGAACCGTCGGTCTCGCGTCCGCCCGGGTGGCGGTGGCGCCAGATCCAGAAGACGGCGCAGGAGAGGATCGCCCAGCCGGCCAGCACCAGATAGGGCTGGACGTGCTGGTGGCCGGGGAAGTAGACGGCCGAGTGCTGGGCGTTGACGGACGCGCCCGGGGGCAGCCAGCGGCCGACGGCGCCCAGCAGCGAGGGGAGCAGGGGCCAGGAGACGGCGCCGCCGGAGGAGGGGTTGCCGATGAGGACCATCAGACCCCAGGTGGGGAGCATGGCCCAGCGGCCGATCAGGGTCTGGAACATCGTGAAGACCATGCCGGAGGCGAACATGGTCAGGGCCAGGATCATCCAGGAGTGGACGAAGGGGAAGTCCACCGCGTCCAGCACCCAGTCCACGATGGCGGTGATGGAGAAGCCGCCGAGGAGGGAGTAGGCGGCCGTGAAGGCGATCCGCTCGGGTGGATTCAGGGCCTTGGCGTTGACGCTGAGCTGGATGGCGCCGATGAAGCCGGCGACCACCGCCGCGAGGGTGACGTAGAACAGGGCCAGGCCGCGCGGGTCGCCCGGGTCCAGCGGCTTGGCGTCCCGCACCGCCACCCGCAGTCCGGTCTTCTCGCCCACGGTGCGGGCGGCCTGGGTCAGCAGCTCGGCGACGGACGCGCCGGAGGCGCTGGAGACCTCCAGGACGGGCCGCTCCCGGTCGGGGTCGGCGGGAATACTCAGCACCGCGAAAACCTTCTGGGCTTCCAGGGCCTCGTCGGCCGCCGCGCGGTCGGGGTACTCGCTCAGGTCCAGGGAAGAGCGCAGGTCCTCGCTCATGGCGTCGGCGAAGGCGTCCGCGCGCTCCTCGTGCGCGGCGGTGTCGCCGACGACCGCGACGGGGATGTGGCGCGGGGTGGGGTTCGCCATGGCATAGGTGTAGGAGCCGGCGAAGAGCCCGGCCCCCGCACCGACGATCAGCACCAGCACGGTGGCGGGCAGGAACGGCGACTCCTTGAACCACGCCCACCACCGGGCCGCGGCGCCGTCGTGATCCTGTGCATGATGAGAGCCGGGCGTACCACGCGAACCGTGCGGTAGAGGGTGGCGCTGGTCGCTCATGTGCCTCACCCTAACCAGCCATTACCCCCATACGACCGCATATCGCCCAGAGGGTCCGGCGAATTGATTCGCCCGGTGCTCGGCGCGGGTGCGATCCTGGAGTACGTATGTCCACTGTGTCTGATCCCACCCTCCCCGCCCTCCTGGAACGGCTGCCCGAGCTGATGCTGCGCGACCAGCAGCGGCTGGGACGGCGGCTGGAGGGCACCCGTCGCATCCGCAAGCCGGAGGCGCGGCAGGCCGTCCTCTCCGAGATCGCCGCCGAGATCGAGCGCGCCGAGCTGCGCGTCGCCGCGCGGCGGGACGCCGTGCCCGCGATCGACTACCCCGAGCAGCTCCCCGTCAGCCAGAAGAAGGACGAGATCCTGGCGGCGATACGGGATCACCAGGTGGTGATCGTCGCCGGTGAGACGGGGTCCGGGAAGACCACGCAGATCCCCAAGATCTGCCTGGAGCTGGGGCGCGGCGTCCGCGGACTGATCGGGCACACCCAGCCGCGGCGGATCGCGGCCCGCACCGTGGCCGAGCGCGTCGCCGAGGAGCTGCGCACCCCGCTGGGCGAGGCGGTGGGCTGGAAGGTCCGCTTCACCGACCAGGTCGGCGAGGACACCCTGGTCAAGCTGATGACGGACGGCATCCTGCTGGCCGAGATCCAGACCGACCGCGAGCTGCGCCAGTACGACACGATCATCATCGACGAGGCGCACGAGCGCAGCCTCAACATCGACTTCCTGCTGGGCTACCTCGCCCAGCTCCTGCCGCGCCGCCCGGACCTGAAGGTCGTGATCACCTCCGCGACCATCGACCCCGAGCGCTTCTCCCGGCACTTCGGCGACGCCCCGATCATCGAGGTGTCCGGCCGCACCTACCCGGTGGAGGTCCGCTACCGGCCGCTGCTGGAGGAGGACGGCGACAACCCCGACCGGGACCAGATCACCGCGATCTGCGACGCCGTCGACGAGCTCCAGGCCGAGGGTCCGGGCGACATCCTGGTCTTCCTCTCCGGCGAACGGGAGATCAGAGACACCGCCGACGCGCTGAACAAGAAGAACCTCCGCTTCACCGAGGTGCTGCCGCTGTACGCGCGGCTGTCGCACGCCGAGCAGCACCGCGTCTTCCAGCGGCACAGCGGGCGGCGGATCGTGCTGGCCACCAACGTGGCCGAGACGTCGCTGACCGTCCCGGGCATCAAGTACGTCATCGACACCGGCACCGCCCGCATCTCCCGCTACAGCCACCGCACCAAGGTCCAGCGGCTGCCGATCGAGCCGATCTCGCAGGCCAGCGCCAACCAGCGCAAGGGCCGCTGCGGGCGCACCTCGGACGGCATCTGCATCCGGCTGTACTCCGAGGAGGACTTCCTCTCCCGGCCGGAGTTCACCGACCCGGAGATCCTGCGGACGAACCTGGCCTCCGTCATCCTCCAGATGACCGCGGCCGGCCTGGGCGACATCGAGCGCTTCCCCTTCATCGACCCGCCGGACCACCGCAGCATCAAGGCCGGCGTGCAGCTCCTGGAGGAGCTGGGCGCCCTGGACCCGGCGCAGAAGGACCCGCGCAAGCGGCTGACGCAGACCGGCCGGAAGCTGGCGCAGTTCCCCGTGGACCCGCGGCTGGCCCGGATGGTGCTGGAGGCGGACCGCAACGGCTGCGTCCGCGAGGTCATGGTGATCGCCGCGGCCCTGTCCATCCAGGACCCGCGCGAGCGTCCCGCCGACAAGCAGCAGCAGGCCGACCAGCAGCACGCCCGCTTCCGGGACGAGAACAGCGACTTCCTCACCCTGCTCAACCTGTGGCGGTACGTGCGGGAGCGGCAGAAGGAGCTGTCCTCCTCGGCCTTCCGTCGCATGTGCAAGTCGGAGTTCCTCAACTACCTGCGCATACGCGAATGGCAGGACATCTACGTCCAGCTCCGCCAGGTCGCGAAGTCGATGGGCATCCACCTGAACGACCAGGAGGCGGACCCCGACCGCGTCCACCAGTCGCTGCTGGCCGGACTGCTGTCGCACATCGGGCTCAAGGACGCCGGGAAGGAAGGCGGGAAGAGCACCGAGAAGAGCAACGAGTACCTGGGCGCGCGGAACGCCAAGTTCGCCGTCTTCCCGGGATCGGCGCTGTTCAAGAAGCCGCCGCGCTGGGTGATGTCGGCCGAGCTGGTGGAGACCTCGCGGCTGTGGGCGCGGGTCAACGCCAAGATCGACCCGGACTGGATCGAGCCGCTCGCCCAGCACCTGGTCAAGCGCACCTACAGCGAGCCGCACTGGGAGCAGAAGCAGGCGGCGGTGATGGCGTACGAGAAGGTGACGCTCTACGGCGTCCCGATCGTCGCGCAGCGCAAGGTGAACTACGGGCGCATCGACCCGGAGACCAGCCGCGAGCTGTTCATCCGCCACGCGCTGGTGGAGGGCGACTGGCGCACCCACCACCAGTTCTTCCACGAGAACCGCAAACTGCTGGGCGAGGTCGAGGAGTTGGAGCACCGGGCCCGCCGGCGCGACATCCTCGTCGACGACGAGACGCTGTTCGACTTCTACGACCGGCGCATCCCCGAGCACGTGGTCTCCGGCGCGCACTTCGACTCCTGGTGGAAGAAGAAGCGCCGCGAGGAGCCGGACCTGCTCAACTTCGAGAAGTCCATGCTCATCAACGAGCGGGCCGGGGAGGTCACCAAGGCCGACTACCCCGACGTGTGGCGCCAGGGCGGGCTCAGGCTCCGGGTGACGTACCAGTTCGAGCCGGGCGCGGACGCCGACGGCGTGACCGTCCACGTCCCGCTCCAGGTGCTCAACCAGGTCTCCTCCGAGGGCTTCGACTGGCAGATCCCGGGGCTGCGGGAGGACCTGGTCACCGAGCTGATCCGGTCCCTGCCCAAGGCGATCCGGCGCAACTGCGTGCCCGCCCCCGACTTCGCCCGACGCTTCCTGGGGACGGTCTCCGAGGACGGCGAGGTGCCCGAGCGGACGCTGCGGGAGCCGCTGACGGCCGTGCTGGCGCGCGAGCTGACGCGGATGACGGGCGTGCGGGTGGAGTCCGGCGACTTCGACCTCTCCAAGGTCCCCGACCACCTGAAGATCACCTTTCGGGTGGTGGACGAGCGCCGCCGCAAGCTCTCCGGCGACTCCGAGAGCAAGGACCTGGAGGAGCTGAGGACGGCCCTGCGGCCCCGCACCCGGGCCGCCCTGTCCAAGGCGTTCGACTCCGCCAAGGAGGGTGCCCGCGTCGAGCAGCGCACCGGGCTGACCGCCTGGACGATCGGTACGCTCCCGCGCACCTTCGAGACGCGGCGGGCGGGCCAGCCGGTCAAGGCGTATCCGGCGCTGGCGGACGACGGGGGCTCGGTGTCGGTGAAGCTCTTCGACACCGAGGAGGAGCAGCGGCAGGCGATGTGGCGCGGCACGCGCCGGCTCATCCTGCTGAACCTGCCCTCCAATCCCGCCAAGTTCGCCCAGGACAGGCTCTCCAACCGCGACCGGCTCGCCCTCGCCGCCTCCCCGCACGGGAGCGTCCAGGCGCTGTTCGACGACTGCGTGACGGCCGCCGCCGACCGCCTGATGGCGGCGCACGGCGGTCCGGCCTGGGACGAGGAGGGCTTCCGCAAGCTCTTCGACGCGGTGCGCGCCGACATCACCGACGCGGTGGTGGCGACCGTCCGGCAGGTGCGGGAGGTGCTCGCCGCCTGGCAGGCGTGCGAGCGCCGGCTCAAGACGCCCCAACTCGCGGGCAGTCCGGCACTCGTGCCGAGCCTGGCGGACGTGCGCGAGCAGCTCTCGGAGCTGATCCGCCCCGGGTTCGTGACCGACCACGGCGCGGGACGCCTGCCGGACCTGCTGCGCTATCTGGTGGCCGTGGACCGCCGTCTCCAGCAACTCCCCACCAACGCCGAGCGGGACCGCGCCCGGATGGCGAAGGTGCGGGAGATGCGGGACGAGTACGCGTGGCTGCTGGAGCAGTTCCCGCCGGGGCGGCCGGTGCCGCGCGAGGCGAAGGAGATCCGCTGGATGATCGAGGAGCTGCGGGTGAGCTACTTCGCGCACGCCCTCGGGACGGCGTATCCGGTGTCGGACAAGCGCATCCTCAAGGCCGTCGACGCCGCGGCCCCGTGACACCACGACCACGGCCGGTGAGTTCGCCTTGAGGCCCTGGGCTGCTGTAGAGTCTCTTCTCGCAGCTCGGAGATCCGAACGAGATCCGGCTGTGGTCTCCAGGTCCTGTGGAGCAGTTTGGAGTGCTCGCCACCCTGTCAAGGTGGAGGCCGCGGGTTCAAATCCCGTCAGGACCGCACTCTCGACGGCCCGAGTCCCCCACGGACTCGGGCCGTTGGTCGTTGGCCGTTTTCCGCCCCTCCGGGCACCTTCCCTTGCCATGTGCCGCCGGGACGTCTTGACGCCCCCGCGGGGCGCGGGTACCCCTGCTACAAGGGAGGTGGGCGCCATGCCGACGACTCCGAACCCCCCGCGGCACGAGACACGGGCCCTGTTGAGAGCCCATCTGGCCGCCGCGGCACGCTACGGCCACGCGACCCGCCACTGCCCGGTCTGCCACCGGTTGCAGCTGTTGGCGATGGAGCCGGCGGACGAGCGTCCCCGGGCGCGCACCGAACCGTCTCCGGAGGTCGCCTCGGAGGTCGTGACGGACTCCCCTCCGCTGCCCTCCGCGCTCTCCTCGTCCCCCTCTCCCGCCGCTCCCCCGGGGCCCTTGGCGACGTCCGTGCCCGCGCCGCGGTCGGGAGCGCGGTCGGAGGCGCCCGCGGTGCCGCCCGCCGCCGTCGCGCCGGTCGGTGCCGCGCCGGGCGGGGAGCAGGGCGGCGAGGAGCCCGCCGGCGTGGGCGAGTCGGTGAACTGACCGGCCGCGTATCGCTTTCGGACCGCCATGACACCGGAAGGGGGCGGTCATACGCTTATTTCCCCCTTACCGCACGGTAGTTGACCGAGGCAAGAGACGAGTGGTGTGACGGGAGTCACCGAATCGGTTCACCAAGAGGGGGAATTCACCCCCTTCTCACGCTCGCCAAATTTAATATGTGCCATTGCACTGCTCGGCCCCCACCGGGTTCTTCACATCCTCGCCACACCTTCCCCGCAGCCGGCAGGGGACCCGACACCCCGTCAACAGGCCCTGAACAGGCCCCTGTTGGCACACGGAAGGCCCCCGCGACCGGAACCGAAAGGTCCGGCCGTGGGGGCCTCCGGAGACGAAAGACCGCGCCGGGCCCGGCGGAGCCCAGCGCGGTCGATGTTCAGGCCACGTGGGGGACACCGGCCTGACAGATGGTGCGGGCGGGCGACGAAGCGGGATGGGGGTCCCTGTACGCCCGTTTTCTACGGGGTTGTTCAGCCCTCGCTGCGCTGCTGCGGGATGCCCGCCAGCAGAGCACGCACCTCCGCCTCGCGGTAGCGGCGGTGCCCTCCGAGCGTGCGGATGGACGTGAGCTTGCCGGCCTTGGCCCAGCGCGTGACCGTCTTCGGGTCCACGCGGAACATGGTGGCAACCTCAGCCGGGGTCAGCAGCGGCTCGGCATCAGGGGTGCGAGCGGTCATGAGCGGCCTCCTCGGGAGAACCGAACCATCACGGTTCTTTCCTCTAAATTCTGCACCTTGACCCACGTTGCCCGAAATGGCGGACGCGGGCCGAGTCGGTTATAGGACGAACGGCTTGTCCTCGGCACTACAACTACACCATCTGTCCAGCCACGTCGGCCAAACCGACGGAATTGCCCTCGCAGGTGTCCAACCTCGACGGAAGCCGATGGACCATGCCATAACGGACAGTCACGCCCTTGTGACGATCGGTTACAACGTGAGCAGAGCCCCTCAGTCCTCCGAGGAGAAGTGCAATACCGATGGTTCCGACCTTGGTTGGCCGGATGAAGCCCCTCTCCGGACTCCTTGTCCTATTTTGACACGAGAGGTGCCCTTAAGAACAAGACCCCGGTAAGTGCTTTCCATCACGCTTGAGTCGATAACCCGGTTCGGACGGATCGGGGAGACTCGCGGCGCGCGGAGCGCACACGCCCGGGGGCACGGTCACACGGCGAGCCTCAACTGGCCAGCCCCCGTTGCCGTACGGCCCGCCAACGCTCGGTCAGCCGCTCGTACGCGGCGCTCGCCCGCTCTCCGTCCCCCTCGCGCAGCGCCGCCAGGCCCTCCGCGGCGTCGGCCGCGGAGTGATCCGCGGCCAATTGGTCCTCGGAGATGGTATACACCAGTCCGCCGTAGTCCAGCTCCACCAGCGAGCGGGGGTGGAACTCCTCCAGCCAACGTCCCACGTCCACCAACCCGTCGACCAGCGGATTGTCCTCCAGTTTCTCGCGCAGCACCTTCAGCGCCCGGGCCACCCGCCGGCGGGCCTGCACCATCGGGGTGCGGTAGCGCAGGACGAGCGACTCCTCCGTGCCGCTCCCGACGCCCCCGCCCGTCCCCTTGCCGTACTCGCGCTCCTCGTCCGCGAACAGCACGAACCAGCGGATCGGGACGTGCCACGCCGCCGAGCGGATCCACGGCCGGGCGTCGGGGTTGCGCTCGCGCCAGCGGTCGTAGTCCGCCGCCGCCTCGCGCCGCACCACCGGCGGCACCGCCGCGTCCAGCACCGGCGCCGGCAGCTCGCCGCCGATCCGGGACAGCGCCTGCCAGCCGCGCAGCCGGGTCCGCCAGGGGCAGACGCAGACGACCCCGTCCACCTCGGCGACGAAGGCGTCCGCGCTCTCGCGCACCGGCACCACCACCGGCGGCACCGGCACCAGGTCGGCCAGGGACCGGCGCAGCTCCTCCTGGGCACTGGGCAGGTGCTCGCGCCTGGCGTAACGGGCCCAGTGCGAGCGCTCCGGCTCGGGGAAGGCGGCCAGCGGCTCGTAGACCCGTAGGTAGGACGCGTACGGGACGACCACCGGAGTAGTGAGGGCCACGGGTCTCTTCCTCCCGGAGCGATGGACCGAAGGCGGCGACGGCAGTTCGATACCCCGATCGTGGCACCGATCCCGCATCGCTGTACCCCCGGGGGCCGGCAAGCCGTACCCTCGTGCCATCCGGCCCGCCCCCGTGGCCCCCGCCACAAGCGGGGAGACTCGGGAGGGCATCCCTTCCGCGACATACAGGAGTCACCACCGTGACTGACGTACGTCCCGCCGTCAGCGCCGACGGACCGGTCGAGACCACGGCCCTGCACGCCCTGTTCCGCTCCGAGCAGGGCGGCCATGAGCAGGTCGTGCTGTGCCAGGACCGCGAGACCGGCCTGAAGGCCGTCATCGCCATCCACTCCACCGCCCTGGGCCCGGCCCTCGGCGGCACTCGATTCCACGCGTACGCCTCCGAGAAGGACCCCGAGGAGGCCGCGGTCCTGGACGCGCTCAACCTCGCCCGCGGCATGTCCTACAAGAACGCCCTCGCCGGGCTGGAACACGGCGGCGGCAAGGCGGTCATCATCGGCGACCCCGAGCAGCTCAAGAGCGAGGCCCTGCTGGAGGCCTACGGGCGCTTCGTCGCCTCCCTCGGTGGCCGCTACGTCACCGCGTGCGACGTGGGCACCTACGTGCGGGACATGGACGTGGTCTCGCGCACCTGCCGCTGGGTCACCGGCCGCTCCCCCGAGAACGGCGGCGCGGGCGACTCCTCGGTGCTCACCGCCTTCGGCGTCTTCCAGGGCATGCGGGCCAGCGCGAAGCACCTGTGGGGCGAGCCCACGCTGCGCGGCCGCAAGGTCGGCATCGCCGGCGTCGGCAAGGTCGGTCACCACCTGGTGGGGCACCTCCTGGAGGACGGCGCCGAGGTCGTGATCACGGACGTGCGCGCCGAGGCGGTGGACCGCGTCCGCGCCGCGCACCCGGAGGTGACCGCGGTCGCCGACACCGACGCGCTGATCCGCACCGAGGGGCTCGACGTGTACGCCCCCTGCGCGCTCGGCGGCGCCCTGAACGACGAGACCGTCCCGGTCCTCACCGCCAAGGTGGTCTGCGGCGCGGCCAACAACCAGCTCGCCCACCCCGGGGTCGAGAAGGACCTCTCCGACCGGGGCGTCCTCTACGCGCCGGACTACGTGGTGAACTCCGGCGGCGTGATCCAGGTGGCGGAGGAGCTCCACGGTTTCGACTTCGCTCGTGCGAAGGCAAAGGCCGAGAAGATCTACGACACCACGCTCTCGATCTTCGAGCGCGCGGCGGCCGACGGGGTGCCGCCGGCGGTGGCGGCGGACCGCATCGCCGAACAGCGGATGGCCGACGCCCGCCGGGCCGGCCGGTCCTGACCGGTCCCGCCGGCGTTCGCTGACCCGCCGTCTCCCGAGGAGTCACTCAGCGTGACGGGTGGTGGGGGAGACATCCCTCACCACCCCTGGGCGGGTGACCGGACGGACAGAAGGTAAAATCGTCACTGACCAGCAAAGAAATGGTCACCAGGCGAGGCGGGCACCTGTCGTGTCGTGTGGGCGGCGTACCGTACGGCCACGGAAGCAGGTACCGTTGAAGCTCGACGGACGGTCTCTCGAATGCATCGAGGGTCCGCTCCGCATCGTGAACGCGTGTCAAGACTCTGGGGCCGTTGAGCCCCGTCGTTGAGGGGGTCGAGCCATGGGGCGCGGCCGGGCCAAGGCCAAGCAGACAAAGGTCGCCCGCCAGCTGAAGTACAACAGCGGTGGGACTGATCTTGCACGCCTGGCTGAGGAGCTGGGCGCATCGACGTCGAGTCAGCCGCCGAACGGCGAACGGTTCGAGGACGATGAGCTGGACGACCCGTACGCACGGTACGCGGATCTGTACAACGACGACGATGAGGATGCCGAGGACGACGACCAGTCGCCCGACGCACGCCACTCCTCCTCTCCGTCGAACCACCGACGCCGCGCCTGACGCCGTCGTCCACTGAACACAGCGGTCTCATACTGATCACCACCCGGTCCGGTCACCGCCGGACCGGGTTTTGGTGCACTCTCGTTCCGGTCATGCCACCCGGTCAGGCCGCGTAGTCCCCCGTGAGCGTCACCGCGTCGGCGCGGTCGCCGCGCTCGGTGATCTCGCCGGCCACCCAGGCGTCCACGCCCCGCTCCTCCAGGAGGGCCAGGGACGTCCCGACCGACTCCCGCGGCACGACGGCGACCATGCCGACGCCCATGTTGAGGGTCTTCTCCAGTTCCGCCCGCTCGACCCGGCCGAGGGCGCCGACGGTCTCGAAGACCGCGCCCGGGGTCCAGGTGGAGCGGTCCACGGTGGCGTGCAGGCCCTCGGGGACGACCCGGGCCAGGTTGTTGGCGAGCCCACCGCCGGTGACGTGCGAGAAGGCGTGCACCTCGGTGGCGCGGATCAGCGCCAGGCAGTCCAGCGAGTAGATCTTGGTGGGCTCCAGCAGCTCCTCGCCCAGGGTGCGGCCGAACTCCTCGACGTGGCGGTCCAGCGTCCAGCCCGCCCGGTCGAAGAACACGTGCCGGACCAGCGAGTACCCGTTGGAGTGAAGACCGGAGGAGCCCATCGCGATGACCGCGTCACCCTTGCGGATGCGATCCGCGCCCAGGACCTCGTCGGCCTCGACGACGCCCGTGCCCGCGCCGGCCACGTCGTACTCGTCGGGGCCCAGCAGTCCCGGGTGCTCGGCCGTCTCGCCGCCGACCAGCGCGCAGCCGGCCAGCACACAGCCCTCGGCGATGCCCTTGACGATCGCCGCGACCCGCTCGGGGACGACCTTGCCCACGCAGATGTAGTCGGTCATGAACAGCGGCTCGGCGCCGCAGACCACCAGGTCGTCCACGACCATCGCCACCAGGTCGTGGCCAATCGTGTCGTGGACGTCCATCTTCTGCGCGATGGCGACCTTGGTGCCCACGCCGTCGGTGGCGGAGGCCAGCAGGGGGCGCTCGTAGCGCTTGAGGGCGGAGGCGTCGAAGAGGCCGGCGAAGCCGCCGAGGGCGCCGATGCTCTCGGGCCGGCGGGCCTTCCTCACCCACTCCTTCATCAGCTCGACGGCGCGGTCGCCCGCCTCGATGTCCACTCCGGCGGCGGCGTAGCTCGCGCCCTGGCCGGCCGCGGCGGGGTTGGTGGAGGTCATGGTCTTCCTCTGTGACGGACGGTGTGGCTCGCGTGGCTCATCGCGAGGTCGGTCGCGGGATCAGGGCCTGCGCAGCGCGTCGGCCGCGCCCGCGCTCGCCGACATGGTCTGCACGCCGTCGGGGTCGGCGCTCGCCGCCGCGGCCGTCTCGGTCTCCAGCAGGTGCTTGCCCAGCAGCTGCGGATCCGGCAGCTCCATCGGGTACTCCCCGTCGAAGCAGGCCCGGCACAGGTTCGGCTTGGCGATGGTGGTGGCCTCGACCATCCCCTCCAGGGAGATGTAGGCCAGGGAGTCCGCGCCCAGCGAGGTGCCGATCTCCTCGACCGACAGCCCGTTGGCGATCAGTTCGGCACGGGTGGCGAAGTCGATGCCGAAGAAGCACGGCCACTTGATGGGCGGGGAGCTGATCCGCACGTGCACCTCCGCCGCGCCCGCCTCGCGGAGCATCCGCACCAGGGCGCGCTGGGTGTTGCCGCGGACGATCGAGTCGTCGACGACCACCAGGCGCTTGCCGCGGATGACCTCCTTGAGCGGGTTGAGCTTGAGGCGGATGCCGAGCTGGCGGATGGTCTGCGAGGGCTGGATGAACGTCCGGCCCACGTAGGAGTTCTTGACCAGGCCGCTGCCGTACGGGATGCCGCTGGCCTCCGCGTAGCCGATGGCGGCGGGGGTGCCGGACTCGGGGGTCGCGATGACCAGGTCCGCCTCCACCGGCGCCTCGGCGGCCAGCCGGCGGCCCATCTCCACGCGGGAGAGGTAGACGTTGCGGCCGGCGATGTCGGTGTCGGGACGCGCCAGGTAGACGTACTCGAAGACACAGCCCTTCGGCTTCGCTTCCGCGAAGCGCTGGGAGCGGAGTCCGTCCTCGTCGATGGCGACCAGCTCGCCCGGCTCGATCTCCCGGATGAAGGAGGCGCCGACGATGTCGAGCGCCGCGGTCTCGGAGGCCACCACCCAGCCGCGCTCCAGCCGGCCCAGCACCAGCGGCCGTATCCCCTGGGGGTCGCGGGCGGCGTAGAGGGTGTGCTCGTCCATGAAGACCAGGCTGAACGCGCCCTTGACCTTCGGCAGCACCTCGGGAGCCGCCTGCTCCACGGTGAGCGGCCTGCCCTGGTCGTCGGCCTGGCCCGCCAGCAGCGCCGTGACCAGGTCGGTGTCGTTGGTGGCGGCGACCTTGGTGGCCCGGCCGCCCGTGCTGGGCAGGGCGGCGACCATCTCGGCCAGCTCGGCGGTGTTGACCAGGTTGCCGTTGTGGCCGAGCGCTATCGAGCCCCGCGCGGTGGCCCGGAAGGTCGGCTGGGCGTTCTCCCACACCGAGGCGCCGGTCGTCGAGTAGCGCGCGTGACCGACCGCGATGTGGCCCTTGAGGGAGCCGAGGGAGGTTTCGTCGAAGACCTGGGAGACCAGGCCCATGTCCTTGAAGACGAGGATCTGGGAGCCGTTGCTCACCGCGATGCCCGCGGACTCCTGTCCTCGGTGCTGCAACGCGTACAGCCCGAAATAGGTGAGCTTGGCGACCTCTTCCCCCGGAGCCCAGACACCGAAGACGCCGCAGGCGTCCTGGGGGCCCTTCTCACCGGGGAGCAGGTCGTGGTTGAGTCGTCCGTCACCACGTGGCACGCCTCGAGTCTAGGACAGGTCCCGCGGTGGTCCGAACCCGGGAGCGCACCGCGAGACCGTCCCGCCGTACGGCATCAGCCCAGTACAGGAAGGTGTTCACGCAGATCGGCGCGCTCGCCGCTCGCTGTGAGATGCGCCGCATCCAGCTCCTTCTCCCAGCTCGTGCGGCCGGTGGCGAGGCGGATCCAGGTGAGCGGATCGGTCTCCACGACGTTGGGCGGAGTGCCGCGGGTGTGCCGGGGCCCCTCGACGCACTGGACGACCGCGAAGGGCGGAATCCGCACCTCCACCGCGCCTCCGGGCGCCTTGGCGGCCAGGGCGTCGGCCAGCAGCCGCACCGTGGCGGCCAGCGCCTGGCGGGCCGGCGGGACGCGGACGCCGGTGGCGCGGGTGAGGTCGTCGCCGTGCACGACCAGTTCCACCAGGCGCGTCACGGTGAAGTCCAGGGCGCGCATGGCGCCGAAGCCGTGCGGCAGCAGGACGTCGGTCCGCACGGCCTGCTCCAGCACCGGCTCCAGCTCCTCGACGGCGTCGTCCACGGCCTGTGCCGCGTCCGCGTACGCCTTGGCGTGCCGGCGGGTCGCCTCGTCCAGTTCGTGGGCGGCGCCGGCGGTCGACACCGCCCAGGTGTCGAGGTCCGTCTCCGGCGTGGTGGCCCGGGGCGGAGGCTCGGCGAGCAGCCGGGGCAGCGCCTCGATCTGTCCGGCGATGTGGATCACGAGATGGTGGACGTCCCAGCCCGGCAGTCCGGAGGGCCTGGTCATCTGGTCGGGCGTGAGCCTGTGCACGGCGTTGCGTACCGACTCCACCTGCCCGATGAGTCCGGCCCGCACCAGGGCCGGGTCGTACGTCCTGGGCTTGCGCTTCACCGGAGGCATGGCGTCAGCGTAGAACGCCACATGGCGGAAACAGACGGTTACCCGCCGGTCGGTACGGATCAGTCCTCTTCTGTGTAGGCGTCCTCGGGCGGGAGGACGGTGTCGGTGCAGCCGCGCCGTTCGGCGACGTCCTCGACGTAGGCGCGGAAGACCGGCTCCAGGTGGCGGGCGGCTCCGTGGACGTACGGCCGGGAGACGGTGAGGGTGTGCACGGCCGGTTTCCCGCCGCACACGGAGGTGGCCCACAGGACGTTCCCTTCGGGGTCGTATCCGCCCCGGCCGGCGACGGCCGCCCGGTCGTCGCCGACGGGATCGGTCGAGACGTGCTCGGCGGCGTCCCCGAAGAAGCTCTCGGCGCTCGTCCACCAGGTCTTGTCGTCCATGGAGGAGTTCTCCGCGAACCGCCGGTACGCCGGATCGTCCGCGTACCGCCGGTACACCGCGCCCCGGGCCTCCCCGGTGACGCTCAGCAGGCAGCGCTCCTCCCACACGTGGTCGCCGGTGCGGGCCTCCAGCACCCGGTCCGGCAGCCAGCCGGAGGCGTTCGCCGGCTTCTCGTCCAGCCTCGCCCGGCCGTACCAGGCGCAGGTGCCCTCGGCCTCGTCGGGGGCGACGGTCTCGGTGTTCAGCGCCGGTATGCCGTTCGGCGGCTCGGGGAGGCGGTCGGGGCACTCCAGCTCGTCGGCGAGGTTGTTGGCGGTGGCGACCGCGATGTCGGCCAGCCGGTCGCGGTCGTCCTGGGTGAGCTGGCCGTCCGCGGAGAACTCCGGCCGCGTGGCCGCGTCCAGCTCGGCGGAGGCCCGTACCGCGGTGATCTCCTCGCCCCCGTGCTCGACGCCGGGGCAGGGCAGCCGGACGAAGACGCCGGTGTCGGTGACGTGTCCGGGGACGTCCCCGCCGATCGGCTGGTACACCCGGGGGACGTCGATGTACGGGTTGCCGGGGTCGAGCGCGTCCTCGAAGGCGTCGTCGACCGGTTCGGACGTCCATCCGGTGGGCTCGGTGGCGACCTGCGCGGAGAAGAAGAAACCGCCCTCCCCCAGGCGGCGCTTCCCGGCGACCTCCTCGCTGCGCAGGACGCAATTCTGCGGCAGCGGGGCGTCGTCCGGCCGGATTCCGTCCGAGACGTTCCGGGCGGGAGTGATCTCTCCCCCGCTCCCGGACAGGGCCAGCACCTCGCCCGCCGGGACCAGGCCGCCGCACGCCTCGTCCACGGTGTGGCGGCGGTCCCACAGGTCCCACAGCGTCCAGCCGCTCAGGCCGATGGCGAAGACCGCCGTGCCGCACACGACCCGGTTGAAGACCGTCCGCCGCCGTTCGCGGTCCATCTCCGCCCCCTCGGTGTCCTGCGGTCCACGCGCCCGGCGGCGAACCTACCAGCCCCCGTACGGCACCGCGCCCCGCTCCCTTCCCGGGAGCGGGGCGCGGGACGCGCGGGTGCGGCCGTCAGGCGAGCCCGTCGGAGAGCAGGGCCGGGATCGTGGTCTCGTGGGCCTCGCGCAGCTCCGCCAGCGGGATGGAGAACTGCCCCTGGACCTCGATCGCGTCCCCGTCCACCACGCCGATGCGGGTGGCGGGCAGGCCCCGGACACCGCACATGTCGGTGAACCGCAGCTCCTCGCTGCGCGGGACCGAGACGATCGCACGGCCGGCCGACTCGGAGAAGAGGAACACGAACGCGTCCAGCTCCTCGGGGACGATCAGCCGGGCGCCCTTGCCGCCCTTGAGGCAGGACTCGGTCAGCGCCTGGATCAGCCCGCCGTCGCTCAGGTCGTGCGCGGCGTCGATCATGCCGTCGCGGGAGGCGGAGATCAGGATCTCGGCGAGCAGCCTCTCCCGCTCCAGGTCCACCTTCGGCGGCATGCCGCCCAGGTGGTCGTGGATCACCTGGGACCAGGCCGAGCCGCCCAGCTCCTCGCGGGTGTCGCCGAGGAGGTAGATGAGCTGGCCCTCCTCGGAGAACGCCATCGGGGTGCGGCGGGAGACGTCGTCGATCACGCCGAGCACGCCGACCACCGGGGTCGGGTGGATGGCGGTGTCGCCGGTCTGGTTGTACAGGGAGACGTTGCCGCCGGTCACCGGGGTGCCCAGCACCTGGCAGGCGTCGGCCAGGCCGCGGCACGCCTCGGCGAACTGCCACATCGCGCCCGGGTCCTCCGGCGAGCCGAAGTTCAGGCAGTCGGTGACGGCCAGCGGCTTGGCACCGGTGGTGGCGACGTTCCGGTACGACTCGGCCAGCGCGAGCTGCGCGCCGGTGTACGGGTCGAGCTTGGCGTAGCGGCCGTTGCCGTCCGTGGCGACCGCGACGCCCAGGCCCGTCTCCTCGTCGATGCGGATCATGCCGCTGTCCTCGGGCTGGGCGAGGACGGTGTTGCCCAGCACGTAGCGGTCGTACTGGTCGGTGATCCACGCCTTGGACGCCTGGTTCGGGGAGGAGACCAGCCTCAGGACCTGCTCGCGCAGCTCCGCGCCGCTCGACGGGCGGGGCAACCTGTTCGCGTCGTCGGCCTGGAGGGCGTCCTGCCACTCGGGGCGGGCGTAGGGACGGTGGTAGACCGGGCCCTCGTGGGCGACCGTGCGCGGGGGGACGTCCACGATCTGCTCGCCGTGCCAGTAGATCTCCAGCCGGTCGCCGTCGGTCACCTCGCCGATGACGGTGGCGATGACGTCCCACTTCTCGCAGATCTCGAGGAAGCGGTCGACCTTGTCGGGCTCGACGATGGCGCACATGCGCTCCTGCGACTCGCTCATGAGGATCTCCTCGGGCGAGAGCGTGGAGTCGCGCAGCGGCACGGTGTCCAGGTCGATGCGCATGCCGCCGGAGCCGGCGCTGGCCAGCTCGGAGGTGGCGCAGGAGAGGCCGGCGCCGCCGAGGTCCTGGATGCCGACGACGAGGTTCTCCTTGAAGACCTCCAGGGTGCACTCGATGAGGAGCTTCTCCTGGAAGGGGTCGCCGACCTGGACGGCCGGGCGCTTGGCCGGGCCCGTCTCGTCGAAGGTCTCCGACGCCAGGACGGAGACGCCGCCGATGCCGTCGCCGCCGGTGCGGGCGCCGTAGAGGATGACCTTGTTGCCGGTGCCGGACGCCTTGGCCAGGTGGATGTCCTCGTGCCGCATCACCCCCACGCACAGGGCGTTGACCAGCGGGTTCCCCTGGTAGCAGGGGTCGAAGACGACCTCGCCGCCGATGTTGGGCAGGCCCAGGCAGTTGCCGTAGCCGCCGATGCCGGCGACGACGCCGGGCAGGACGCGCTTGGTGTCGGGGTGGTCCGGCGCGCCGAAGCGCAGCGGGTCCATCACGGCGACCGGGCGGGCGCCCATGGCGAGGATGTCGCGGACGATGCCGCCGACGCCGGTGGCCGCGCCCTGGTAGGGCTCGATGTACGAGGGGTGGTTGTGCGACTCGACCTTGAAGGTGACGGCGTAACCCTGGCCGACGTCCACGACGCCGGCGTTCTCGCCGATGCCCACCAGCAGGGCGTCGGACTCCGGTGCCTTCTCCCCGAACTGCTTCAGGTGCACCTTGCTGGACTTGTAGGAGCAGTGCTCGGACCACATCACGGAGTACATGGCCAGCTCGGCGCCGGTCGGACGGCGGCCGAGGATCTCGCGGATGCGGTCGTACTCGTCCCGCTTGAGGCCGAGCTCGGCCCAGGGCTGCTCGACCTCGGGGGTGTCGCTCGCGTGCTTGACGGTGTCGAGAGTCATCTCAGGTGGTGACCAGCTTCTTGAGGACCGAGGTGAAGAACCCCAGGCCGTCGGTGGTGGGCCCGGTCAGGGCCTCGACGGCGTGCTCGGGGTGCGGCATGAGTCCGACGACGTTGCCGGCCTCGTTGCAGATGCCCGCGATGTCGCGGCGGGAGCCGTTGGGGTTGACGTCCACGTAGCGGAAGACGACCCGCCCCTCCGCCTCCAGTTCGTCGAGCGTGCGCTCGTCGGCGACGTAGCCGCCCTCGCCGTTCTTGAGCGGGACGGTGATCTCCTCGCCCTCGGCGTAGTCGGAGGTCCAGGCGGTGTTCGCGTTCTCCACGCGCAGCTTCTGGTCGCGGCAGACGAAGTGGAGGTGGTCGTTGCGGGTGAGCGCGCCGGGCAGCAGGTGCGATTCGCACAGCACCTGGAAGCCGTTGCAGATGCCCAGCACCGGCAGGCCGGCCCGGGCCTGCTCGATGATCGTCTCCATCACGGGGGAGAACCGGGCGATGGCGCCGCAGCGCAGGTAGTCGCCGTAGGAGAACCCGCCCGGGAGGACGACCGCGTCCACCTGGTGGAGGTCCTTGTCCCGGTGCCACAGGGCGACCGGTTCGCCGCCCGCGAGGCGGATGGCGCGGCGGGCGTCCGCGTCGTCGAGGGAGCCGGGGAAGGTGACGACTCCGATGCGGGTCGTCATGCCGTGACCACCTCGTTCTCGGCGTTCTCCCCGGCGTTCTCCTCGACGCGGACCGTGAAGTCCTCGATCACGGTGTTGGCGAGGAACGTCTCGGCGAGTTGGCGAACGCGGGCGAGGGCGGCGTCGTCGACGGGCCCTTCCAGTTCGAGTTCGAAGCGCTTGCCCTGGCGGACGTCGGTGATCCCCTGGTAGCCCAGCCGGGGCAGAGCCCGCTGAACCGCCTGGCCCTGGGGGTCGAGGATCTCCGGCTTGAGCATGACGTCGACTACGACGCGAGCCACAGGTACTCCCGGTGGGTGTTGGTGCTGGAGGCTGCCGCTTCAGCCTACCGGGCGGAAAATTCTACTCGCGTAGATAAGGGCGGGTTCGGTCACGGTCAGGTATCAGCGTCCCGAAAACCACCGAGAAGCCCTGCGGGAAAGGGCGGAAAAAAGTAGGGTCCGGTTCGCGGCATGACACGCGGGTGATAATTCACTCGCTTCACCAGACAATGCCTGTCGCTGTACAAAGGAAAGGCATTGACACCAACCGGTCGGGACACTGACATCACCGCATGTCAAGCGGTGATTCCACAGTGTTTTGGACGGCGATCCTCCCGAAAGGACCGATATCCGTGGCACAGCGCGTCGTGGTCACACTCTCCGACGACATCGACGGCGGGGAAGCGTCGGAAACGGTCTCCTTCGGCCTGGACGGCAAGTTGTACGAGATCGATCTCAACCGAGAGAACGCAAAGAAACTGCGCATGAGCCTCGCCCCGTATGTGCGGGCCGGCCGCAAGCAGTCCCGGTCGGGCCGGACGTTCCGGCACACCTCCGTGGCCCCGAACCCGGCCACGGTGCGCGCCTGGGCCCGGTCCCACGGCTTCGAGGTGCCGCCGCGCGGGCGGATCCCCAAGAAGGTCTACGACGCCTTCAACGAGGCCCACTGAGCGGCCCGTTGGCCCGACTTGCCATCCACCCCGGGTGATCGGCTAAAGTCTGGAGCACACCGCAGGGCGCGGCCGGAAACGGCCGAAGCCGGTGGTCACGCGGGTGTAGCTCAGTAGTAGAGCGCCCTCTTTCCAAGAGGGAGGCGCAGTGTGCGATTCCTGTCACCCGCTCCATTCGCTCCACCGGTCCCCGAGGATCGGGTAGAGTGATAGCGCGCCCCTCGGTGAGAGCCGGGTGGTTGCACGCGGACGTAGCTCAGTTGGTAGAGCGCAACCTTGCCAAGGTTGAGGTCGCGAGTTCGAGCCTCGTCGTCCGCTCGGTGGCCAAGGCCCCGATCCCCAGGGATCGGGGCCTTGTTCGTGTCCCCACGGCCACCGCTCCCCCGACATCCCCCTGACATTTGTCACACGCAGTCGTGACAGCCCGCACTGCCCCGGCGCCGGATCCCGCGGAACGCTGTGAGCATGAACACCGGGAAACAGGTCATCGAGGTGAGCGGGTTGCGCCGGCGCTACGGCCCGGCGAAGGGGGACGGCTTCGAGGCTGTGAGGGGAATCTCGTTCACCGTGGCGCGCGGCGAGCTGTTCGCGCTGCTCGGGACGAACGGGGCGGGCAAGACCTCCACCGTCGAGCTGTTGGAGGGACTGGCCGAGCCCAGCGGCGGCCGGGTGCGCGTGCTCGGGCACGACCCGTACCGCGAACGCGCCCGGGTGCGGTCGCGCATCGGGGTGATGCTCCAGGAGGGCGGCTTCCCGTCCGAGCTGACCGTCGCCGAGACCGCCAGGATGTGGGCCGGATGCACCACCGGGGCGCGTCCGACGGCGGAGGCGCTGGAGATGGTGGGCCTCGGCCCGCGCGCGAACGTCCGCGTCAAGCAGCTCTCCGGTGGCGAGCGACGCCGGCTGGACCTGGCGATGGCCCTGCTGGGCCGGCCCGAGGTGCTCTTCCTGGACGAGCCGACGACCGGGCTGGACGCCGAGGGCCGGCGCGACACCTGGCGGCTGGTGCGGGAGCTGCGCGCGGCGGGCACGACCGTGGTGCTGACCACGCATTACCTGGAGGAGGCCGAGGAGTTGGCCGACCGGCTCGCGATCATGCGGGCGGGGCGGATCGTCGTCTCCGGCACCCCCGCCGAGGTCACCGCCACGCGCCCGTCCCGGATCCGCTTCACGCTGCCCGAGGAGGTGCCGCCGGCGCGGCTCCCGCTGTCGCTGCGGGCCGCCGCCGAGGGGCGGCGGGTGGAGATACGCGCCGAGCGCCTCCAGGAGACGCTGACCGAACTGCTGCTGTGGGCCCGGCGGGAGGACGTGGAGCTGGAGGGCCTGGACGCCCGCTCGGCGTCCCTGGAGGAGGCGTTCCTGGAGATCGCCCACGCGGACCCGGCGGACCTCGGAGAGACCACGGACACCATGGACACCACGGACACCGCGCGGCCGGTGGAGGCGGGAAGACGATGAGCACGACGGACACCACACCCGACACCACACCCGGCACCGCACCCGCGAAGAACGCGGAACCCGGCGGGGCCACGGCCGCCCTGCGGCGGATGCGGGCGCTCGCCCGGGCCGAGCTGACGCTGCTCGTCCGCAACCGCACCGCGCTGTTCACGGCCCTGCTGATGCCGTTCCTCATGGTGCTGTTCATGCGCTCCACGGTCGAGCAGATCCCGTTGGAGGACAGCGGTCTGAGCGCCACCGACGTGGTGATGACGGGCGGCATCGCCATGGTGCTGATCTTCGTCGTCTACGCCAACCTGATCCCCACCTACGTCGCCCGCCGCGAGGAGCTGGTGCTCAAGCGGCTGCGGACCGGCGAGGTCCGCGACGGCGAGATCCTGGCCGGTACCGCGCTGCCGGTGACCGTGCTGGCCCTGCTCCAGTGCGCGGTGCTGGTCACGGCGGGCGCGACCCTGCTGGAGGTGGTCCCGCCCGAGCGGCTCGACCTGCTGCTCCTGGGCGTACTGCTGGGCCTCGTCCTGATGGTGACGACGGCGGCCGTGACGGCCGTCTTCACCAAGACCGCGGAGAGTTCGCAGATCACCGCGCTGCCGATGGTGATGGTCTCGTTCGTCGGCTCCGGGGTGTTCGTCCCGCTGGAGGTCGTGCCGGACCGGATGGCCGACGTGCTGCGGCTGCTGCCCATGACGCCGGTGATCGAGCTGGTGCGGTACGGCTGGTTCGGCGGCGGGGAGCCGGGCGAGGTGCTGCGGGCCGTCGGGGTCGCGGTGGCCTGGTCGGTGGCGTCGGTGTTTGCTGTACGCCGGTGGTTCCGCTGGGAACCGCGTCGGTGAG
Organism: Streptomyces macrosporus; assembly: GCF_039533145.1. Lineage (NCBI taxonomy): Bacteria > Bacillati > Actinomycetota > Actinomycetes > Kitasatosporales > Streptomycetaceae > Streptomyces > Streptomyces macrosporus. Next base: position 42,095 of record NZ_BAAASZ010000034.1, on the reverse strand, counting down.
CGAGGGGTGACGTGACGGTGGCGGCGGGAATCGGTGCGCCGGGTTGGCTGGAACGGGTGCGGCGGGCCAGTGGGCCGGTCCGCTTCCACCAGTACACCCGGTACACGCTCTACAGCTTCGCCGCCTGCGAGGCCGCCCTGCTGGTCTTCTGGTGCGTGGCCCAGCGCGGGGGCCTCACCTGGCGGGTCCTCGTCCCGCTGTCGGCGCTGTTCGCGGCCCACACCGTCTGCCACCTGCTGCTGTGCCGGGCCGGGCTGCGGTACTACCTGGGCACGGCCGAGCGGCCGGGCCGGTTGACGGCAACGTACATCGCGGTCACGGTCGTCGGGGTCGCCTGCCTCCACGCCTCGATCGGCCTCGACGTCCTGGACGCCGGGGCGGTGGCCGCCGGCACCTGGCTGCTGATGTTCCTGCCCGGGCCGCTGCTGCTGGTCCTGTCCGTCCGGCTCGGCACCGCTCTGGTGGCGCTGGTCATCGCGGCCTCGGCGCTGGCCGTGGCGGCGCTGGGGCTGCCCGGCGAGCAGGTGGGGTACCACGTGGGCGCCTCCCTCTTCGGCGCGACCCTCTTCGGCTTCACCTACCGCTGTTCGGGCTGGACGCTGCGGGTCGTCAACGAGCTGGAGGCCGCCCGGGAGACCCAGGCCCGGCTGGCCGTGGCCGAGGAGCGGCTGCGGTTCGGCCGGGACCTGCACGACGTGCTGGGCCGCAACCTGTCGGTGATCGCCCTCAAGAGCGAGCTGGCCGTCCAGCTCGCGCAGCGCGGTTCGCCCTCGGCCGTGGACCAGATGGTCGAGGTGCAGCGCATCGCCCGGGAGTCCCAGCGGGAGATGCGGGAGGTCGTGCGCGGCTACCGGGAGGCCGACCTGCACACGGAACTGGTCGGCGCGCGGGGGGTGTTGGGGGCCGCCGGGATCGACTGCCGGATCGAGGACAGCGGCAGCGGGAAGCTGCCCGAGCCGCTCCAGTCGGCCCTGGGGTGGGTGGTCCGCGAGGGCACCACCAACGTGCTGCGGCACGCCGACGCCCGGTGGTGCGTGGTCCGGCTGCGGATCGGCCCGGGTGACGGACCGGCCGAACTGGTCATGGAGAACGACGGGGTGTCGCCGTCCCGAGCCTCCACGGGGGGCGGCTCGGGGCTCGCCGGACTCCGCGAACGCCTGGCCGAACTCGGCGGCACCCTGGTCGACGAGCGGTGCGACGGCGGCACCTTCCGGCTGACGGCCAGGGTGCCGAGGCGTCCGGCGGCCGGCGACGAGCCGGCCGGGAGGAGCGGAGGAAGGAGCGCCACCGTGGAGGTCGCGGGGGAGGGAGAACGATGACGGACGACCGGAGCGCCACCGGCGGGGAGCGTCCCGTACGGGTGCTGCTCGCCGACGACGAGCACCTGATCCGGGGCGCGCTGGCCGCGCTGCTGGCGCTGGAGGACGACCTGCTGGTGGTCGCGGAGGCGGCGTCCGGCCCGGAGGCGCTGGCGATGGCCCGGGCGCACCGGCCCGACGTGGCGGTGCTGGACCTCCAGATGCCGGGCAAGGACGGTGTGGCGGTCGCCACGGCGCTGCGCACCGAGCTCCCCGACTGCCGCACCATGATCGTCACCGGGCACGGCCGCCCGGGGCACCTGAAGCGGGCGCTGGCGGCGGGCGTGCGCGGCTTCGTGCCCAAGACGGTCTCGGCGCAGCGGCTGGCCGAGATCATCCGCACGGTGCACGCCGGGAACCGTTACGTGGACCCGGAGTTGGCGGCCGACGCGATCAGCGCAGGGGACTCCCCGCTGACCGCCCGCGAGGCCGAGCTGCTGGAGCTGGCGGCGGACGGGGCGCCGATAGCGGAGATCGCCGAGCGGGCCGCGCTGGCCCCGGGGACGGTCCGCAACTACCTCTCGTCGGCCGCCGCGAAGCTCTCGGCGGAGAACCGTCACGCGGCCGTGCGCATCGCGCGCGAGCGAGGTTGGCTATAGTGGTCACCGCACCGCACGGAACACACCCCGGCGAGGGTGGGTCCGCGCACGGCGCATGCGGACGTAGCTCAGTTGGTAGAGCGCAACCTTGCCAAGGTTGAGGTCGCGAGTTCGAGCCTCGTCGTCCGCTCGGGAGAAGGCCCCGGTCCTGATCAGGACCGGGGCCTTCCGCGTGGTCTCCCCTCTTCTGCCCGCGGCGCTCCTCCCCGCGGCCGGCGTCCCGTGCGGCCGGTGTTCCGCGGGGGCACGTGCCGCCGTGCCCCCGCGGAACGCCGGCCGCGACGGGTCAGCTCCAGCGGACGCCGGTCAGCATCTCGTACGCCTCGATGTAGCGGGCGCGGGTCCGCTCCACCACCTCGGCGGGCAGCTCGGGCGGCGGCTGCTCGCCGTGGCGGTCCCAGCCGGAGGCCGGGGAGGTCAGCCAGTCGCGGACGATCTGCTTGTCGAACGAGGGCTGCGGCCGGCCCGGCTCCCACTGGTCGGCGGGCCAGAAGCGCGAGGAGTCGGGGGTGAGCACCTCGTCGGCGAGGAGCAGCCGCTCCTCGCCGTCGTCCGCGGTCTCGTGGCCGAACTCGAACTTGGTGTCGGCCAGGATGATCCCCCGCTCCCGGGCGATGTCCCGGCCGCGGGAGTAGACGGCCAGGGTCAGCTGGCGCAGTTCCGCGGCGGTGTCGGCGCCGACCCGGCGGGCGACCTCCTCGTAGGGAACGTTCTCGTCGTGCTCGCCGACCTCCGCCTTGGTGGCCGGGGTGAAGATCGGGGCGGGCAGCTCCGAGCCGTCCACCAGGCCCTCGGGCAGAGCGAGCCCGCAGACCGTCCGGGAGGCCTCGTACTCGGCCAGCCCCGAGCCGGTCAGGTAGCCGCGGGCCACGCACTCCACCGGGACCATGCGCAGGGAGCGGCAGATCATCGTGCGCCCCTCCCACTCCGCCGGGGCGCCGGGCGGCGGTTCGCCGGCGATCACGTGGTTCGGCACCAGGTCGGCGAGCTGGTCGAACCACCACAGGGACAGTTGGGTGAGGACGCGACCCTTGTCGGGGATCTCGGTGGGCAGCACCCAGTCGTAGGCGGAGAGCCGGTCGCTGGCGACCACCACCAGGTCCCCGGCCTCGTTCCGGTACAGGTCCCGCACCTTGCCCGTGTGCACGTGGACCAGGCCCGGCACCTGCACGGGTTCGGGCTTGTCGACAAATCCGGTCACGGCTCCTCCTGTGGCTTGGTCCAGGACTTTCGATTCTCCCGCACGACCCGGGTCCGCACCGGACGGGGTCGGGCGGACGGGTGGCGGGCCGCGACGCGAACGGCCCCGTCCCGACCGGGAGAACGGCCGGCCGGCGGGCCCGGGGACGGGCCGTGCGGGGCCTCAGTCGTGCTTGCAGATGCGGTCCAGGAGGTTGGCCGTGGCGCGCTGGACCCGGGGGTCCACGTGGCCGGGACGGTCCAGGGCCGGGGACCAGGCGAAGGTGCCGGAGGCGAAGACCAGGGCGCCGCTGGGCGCCCGGTACAGGGAGGTCTCCTGGTGGCGGCGGACCCCGGAGGCGTCCTCGTAGGGCGAGTGGGCGAGCAGCACGCGGTCGGTGTGCAGGGGCAGGGCGGTGCGCGGGAAGTAGCGGTCGGCCTCGCCCGCCACCAGACCGGGCAGTTCGTCGCCCTCCGCCGCCCCGGTGGCCTCCCACAGCCAGTGGTCGGCGTTCCGCACGATCAGCGGGTGCGGCCGGGGCACCTGGCCCGCGTACTGGATGCCCAGCACCTGCTGCTCGGGCTCGCCCTGGTCGCGCCAGCGCAGGGAGCGGCCGGGGCCGCGGGCCTTGCGGCAGCTCATCAGCCGGTCGGGGACGCCGGAGGGCGAGGGGCTCAGCTCCACCTGCCAGTACATGGTGTTGGCGGAGAGGAAGACCAGCGAGGTGCCGCTGTCGCGGGCCTTCTCCACGGCGCGGCGCATCGGCACCGACCAGTACTCGTCGTGGCCGGGGAAGATCAGTCCGCGGTAGCGGGAGGGGTCGACGCGGCCCGCGTGGAGGTCGCGGGTGTCGGCGTAGGCCAGGTCGTAGCCGTAGCGCTCGGCCCAGCGGATGAAGTCGTAGGCGTGGCCCACGTGCAGCGGCAGGCCCGCGCCCGCGTACGGCCGGTCGAAGGAGACCGTGACGGCCGCGTCCTCCTCCCCCAGCAGCCTGCCCCGCTCGTCCCAGGCGTGGTACAGGCTGGCGCCGGTGCGGCCGTCCTCGGGGAAGAGGTTGTACGCCTGCCAGGTGACGTCCGGGAGCACCAGCAGCAGGTCGCCGGGGCGCTCGTCGCGGACGGTGAACGGGATGTGCGAGCGGTGGCCGTCGGCGGTGGTGAGCACGGCGACGTAGGCGCCGGTGCTCCAGTACTCCGGGATCTGGAGGCGCCAGGAGAGCCACCAGTGGTGGCAGGAGACGGTGCGGTCGGCGGTGAGCGGCGGGGGCTGGACGATGCCGGACAGCCGGGGGCTGGTGGTGATCTTGGTGGCGCCCTCGCCGCCGTAGTGGCCGATGCGGTAGACGTCCACGCCGAAGGGCTGGGGCGGGTTGACCGTGATCCGGAAGTCGATGGACCGGCCGGGGGAGACCGCGCTCTCCGAGGTGAAGCCCTTGATCTGGCAGTGCACGTCGTCGGCGGCGCGCGGGCCCCCGCCGGTGCGGGACGGGGCCTCGGACCCGTCCAGGCTGCTGTGGTCGAGGTACCAGGGGACGACGTGTCCGGTGTCGTCGAAGTAGTGCTCGGTGCACCGCAGCCAGGGCAGGGGGCCCTGGCCGAACGGATCGGTGACCGCGTGTGCGAGAGCCCCCGACTCCCAGCGCCGGACCTGCTCCGTGCCCACTCGTCTCCCCTCCCTGTTCCCGCGCTCCGTCCCGCGTCGTCGGACACCAGCACATCACATAAAGCGAACGTCCGGTCACCCCTTGTCGCGAAATGGCCGGCGCGCGCGCCCACTCGCCCGGACGGGTCGGGGAAACGGCCCGGGGCACGGGAAACACCCGGAAGAGCCGTCCTAAATGAGAGAAATGAAGGGTGATGCCGGGAAACGCCGGAAGACGGGACGGCGGTCCTCGGGAACGCCGGCCGCGCGGGGAGCGGGCTTCGGGAGGCCCGGCTTCGGAGGGGCGGGCTCCGGGAAGGTCAGACCAGGCGTATGGGCTTGTCGTGCCGTACGCCCACGGCCGCCAGCCAGTCGCGCAGCGGCCGGGGGTCGGCCTCCTCGGCGAGGGCGAGGACCGGCCTGGCCAGATCGGCGCGGCGCTCGCCGTCCACCAGCAGGGCGGGGCCGTCCAGCCAGTCGAGCCCGGGGGCGGCTCCGGCGGTGTCCACGGCCGCGCAGCACACGGCGGCCGTGATGTGCTCGGCCAGCAGTTCGCGTCCGCTGCGCGGCGGTTGCAGCGGGAATCCGCCCGGCGGGAGCAGTCCGATGTCCCCGGACAGCACCCCGGTGCGAGTGGCGCTCTCTCGGGCCGCGTCCTCCCGGGCCACCACGGCGCCGATCCGGGCCGCGAGCTCCTCGGTGCCGCCGCCGGCCGTGGCGGCCTCCCCCACCAGCCGGTCGATCAGCTCGGCCAGCGTCGGGTTCTCGGTGGCCCGCAGCACCGTGAAGAGACGGGCGGCCTCGGTGCGCCAGATGCGGTCCACGACCTCGTCGGGGTACTGCGGCCAGTCCACCGGCGCCCAGTCGGGGCCGGGCTCGGCGGGGCCGTCGTGGAAGAGGCGCGCGGCCAGCAGGGAGACCGCGCGGTCCACGGCGCCGGGCTCCTCCAGCAGGTCGCAGGCGGGACGCTCGCCCAGTCGCGTGGCGAAGCCCTCGGCCAGGCGGTCGCGCCGGGACAGCTCGGTGAGGGCGGCGACCACGCCGGCGTCCAGCCGCTCGGGCCAGCGCCCGGTGCGCCAGGCGGGCAGCGCGACCCGGGTCAGCAGCCGGTCCCAGCCGGCGTACGCCAGGCCCACCTGCTCCTGGGCGACGACCCGCAGGCCGTAGTCGACCCGCTGGGCCCGCGCGGCGGCGGCCGTGGCGACCATGCGCTCCATCTCGGCGGCGTGGGAGGCGCCCGCCCGCAGCAGCAGTCGGGCCACCCAGCCGACGAAGTCGTACGCGAGGCGCCGCGGGAGCGGGCCGCCGGTCGTCGCGGCGATCGCGGCGGCGGCGTCGAGGCCGCGGACGAAGCGCCGCGCGGCGGCGATGTCCGGGTGCGCGGACGGCCCGGTTCCGGCGACGACCGGGGCGAGCAGCGCGCGCAGTTCGGCGACGCGCATCCACCACAGGAAGGGGGAGCCGATGACGAGCACCGGGGCGTCGCCGTCGCGCGTCCCGCCGAGGCGACCGGAGCGGAGGAGCCGCGGGAACCGCGGAGGCCGCGGGAGGCCCCGGGAGCGGGTGGTGTGCGCCCGGTCCTCCAGCCAGCTGTCGCAGTCGGGCGTCAGGGCTATCGCCGAGGGCGGGGGCACGTCCAGCCGGTCGGCGAGGTCGCGTATGAGGCGGTACAGGTCGGGGGCGGCGCTCTCCTCGATCTGCACCGTGGGGCTGACCGCCGGTCGTGCCCGCGCGATCACGGCCGCGACCCCGGCCGCCGCCGCGAGCACCGGCACGGCGACGGCGACGGCCGCCCAGCGGGCCGCGTCCCACCCGTCGCCGAGCCGGCCGGTGATCCCTCCCACGAGCAGGACGACGGCCACCGCGGCGGGCAGCAGCGCGGCGCCCAGCGCGATGCCGCGCACCCGCAGGACCGCCAGCGCGTGGTCGCGTGCCGAGTGTGTGCCCGTCTCCGGTACTGCCACGAGTCCGCTCACCCCCTTGCCGATCCCCCGCGCCTGTCACTCCCCCACTGTGGCACCGGCAACCGACATCGCAATGTGCGGTGGGCCACTTGCCGGAGCCGTCCGCGGGAACCCTAGTTGGACCCCGCACGGGCGTCAGCCGGATAAGAGGGCGGTCACTCGATGGAATGGCTTTGGGTAAAGCCGGGTGCGCGGACGCGCGCGTCGGAGGTGCCCGGTTACGCCTCCTTGGCGGCCTTGGCGGCGATGTCGCTCCGGTGGTGCGAACCGGCCAGCCGGATGCGGGACACCGCGCGGTAGGCCCGCTCGCGCGCCCGGGCCAGGTCGGCGCCGGTGGCCGTGACGGACAGGACCCGCCCGCCCGCGCTGAGCACCCGGCCCTCCTCGTCGCGCCGCGTGCCGGCGTGCAGGACGTACGCGGTGGGGGCGTCCTTCTCGGCGACCTCCTCCAGGCCCTCGATCGGGTCACCCGTGCGGGGCGAGGCGGGGTAGCCCTCGGAGGCGACGACGACGGTGACGGCCGCGTCGTCGCTCCAGCGCAGCGGCGGGAACTCGGCCAGCCGTCCGGTGGCGGCCGCGTACAGCAGCCCCGACAGCGGGGTCTTCAGCCGGGCCAGGACGACCTGGGTCTCCGGGTCGCCGAAGCGGGCGTTGAACTCCACCACGCGCACCCCGCGGGAGGTGATCGCGAGCCCGGCGTAGAGCAGTCCGGAGAAGGGGGTGCCGCGCCGGCGCATCTCGTCCACGGTGGGCTGCAGGACGGTGGCCAGCACCTCGTCGACCAGTCCGGGGTCGGCCCAGGGCAGCGGCGAGTAGGCGCCCATGCCGCCGGTGTTGGGCCCCTCGTCGTCGTCGTGGGCGCGCTTGAAGTCCTGGGCGGGGCGCAGCGGCACGACGCACTCGCCGTCGGTCACGGCGAAGAGGGAGACCTCGGGGCCGTCGAGGAACTCCTCGATCACCACGCGGCCCTCGCTCTCGTCCACGCCGCAGGCCAGGGCGTGCGCGCGGGCGGCGTCGAGGTCGGAGGTGACGACGACGCCCTTGCCCGCGGCCAGGCCGTCGTCCTTGACGACGTACGGGGGGCCGAAGGCGTCGAGGGCGGCCTCGACCTCCTCGGGGGTGGTGCACACGTACGACCGCGCCGTGGGCACCCCGGCGGCGGCCATGACCTCCTTGGCGAACGCCTTGGAGCCCTCCAGCCGGGCGGCCTCGGCCGACGGGCCGAAGACGGCGATGCCGCGCTCGCGCACGGCGTCGGCCACCCCGGCGACGAGCGGGGCCTCGGGCCCCACGACGACGAGGTCGACTCGCAGCTCGGCCGCCAGGTCGGCGACGGCCGCGCCGTCGAGCGCGTCGACGGCGTGCAGGGTCGCCACGTCCGCGATGCCGGCGTTGCCGGGCGCGCAGTGCAGCGAGGTGACGTCGGGATCGAGGGACAGAGAGCGGCACAGGGCGTGTTCGCGGGCGCCGCTGCCGATGACGAGGACCTTCACGTCTTGCACCCTATCCGCCCGCCGGAGGCCCTTCCCCGGCCCTCGTCGCGGAGGCACCGGCGGCGGCACTCACCCGTTCGGGGTAGTGGTGCCGGCCTTGTATACCCAGCCGGGAGCCACGTATGGGCGGAAATACCGCGAAGGCGGCGGCAACTCCCACCTTTGGGGGTAGGAAGGGGCTTCGAGCGGTCCGTGAACGGTCCGCCGAGTGAGGGCTTTGTATGGGAGTGGCGGGTGAGTCAGCCGGAGATGCGGCCCGAGACAGGCGGCACGGGGCGGGGCGGGCGGAGGTACCTGCGGAGGGACCTCCTCGGGCGGCCTTTCCCCCTGGGGGACTGGGGCGAGCCCGCCGAGCGACTGGACGAGCTGTACCGCTGGGCCGAGGAGGGGGCCCTGGAGATCGCGGAGTGGTACCTGGCCGACCGGGTGTGGAAGCGCCGGGGCGCCCGGATCCTGCGGACGGGGACGGCCCTGGGGGTGGCCGTCGGGGCCGCCCTGCCGCTGCTGGAGCTGACGGGCACGGTGCCGGGGGCGGCCGTGTGGTCCTTCCTGGCGCTGCTGGGGGCCGCCGTGTGCGCGGGGTGCGACCGCTGGTTCGGCCTGACCGCCGGCTGGATGCGGGACGTCGCCACCGCGCAGGCCGTGCAGCGGCGGCTGGAGGTGCTCCAGTACGACTGGGCGTCGGAGTGCGTGCGGGAGGTGCTGGGGCCCACCGAGGGCACGGCGAGCGAGGCCGCCGAGCGGTGCCTGGGGGTGCTGCGGCGGTTCACGGAGGACGTGACCGAGCTGGTGCGGGGCGAGACCGCCTCCTGGATGGTGGACTTCCGCTCCGGTCCGGCGCCGCTGCACACCCAGTCGCTGACCGCGTCCGCCTGGGGTTCGCGGGCCGGGAACACCGCCGCGCAGCCGACCCGCTTCCCGCTTCCGCCGGGCGTGCGTCCGAGCATGCCGCGGCAGCGGCCCCCGGAGGGGCCGCGCTGAGGTCCCGGTGCGGGTCCGTCGGGTCCGCTAGCTGAAGACGATCATGGAGCCCTGCGCCAGGCTCCGGGTCGCCGCGGCGTGCAGCCCCAGCCAGACGTGGCGCTCCCGCGCGAAGGGCCCGCCGTCGTACGCGATCGGGGCCGCGGGCTCCTCCAGCTCCGTGGGGCGGACCGGCGGCGTCGGGGCGGGCGGTGGGTTGGCGGGGTCGATGCCCAGGTAGGGGGCCACCGCCTCCAGTTCGCGCAGCAGCCCGTGGCTGGAGCCCAACGGGCCGCCCCCGGCGAGGAGTTCGTCGTCGGAGAGCGGGTGGGCGAAGTCGACCGGGACGTACGCGCCCGCGTGGTCGTAGTGCCAGACCAGGTGGGACTGCTGGGCCGTGGGGGCGAACATCTCCAGCAACTGCTGGTAGTCGCCGCCGAGTTCGTCGACCGGGGTGACCTCCAGCCCGCAGAGCTGGAGCAGGTGGGCGCGGCGCAGGAAGTGCAGCGCCTCGTAGTCGAAGCCCGCGACGGGGGCCACGTCGCCCGAGAGGCCGGGCATGTAGCCGTAGACGGGGACGGGCGGCAGACCGGCGGCGTTCAGTGCCTTGTCGTACGCCGCGAGTTCCTCGGCGAAGGGGTTGTCGGGGCTGTGGCAGAGCACGTCGACGAGTGGCACCAGCCAGAGGTCACAGGCCAAGGAACGCTCCTCTACGGCGGTTACGGCGGTCGGTACACCGGCCGGAACAGCGTAGTGCCGTTCAGCCGAGCTTTTCGACGAGCCCGAGGGCGTGCTCGTCGTACGCGGCGACGATCCGCTCGACCGCGGCGGCGTCCCGGCGTTCCACCGCGTCGACCAGTTCGCGGTAGTCCGCCCACAGCGAGCCGCGCAGGCCGGGCTGTTCGCGCAGGTACGGCACGGCGAAGACCCAGCACTGCACCCGCAGCCGGTCGAGGAACTCGGATATGTAGGGGTTGCCGACCAGATCGCCCAACTCCCGCCAGAAGCGCAGGTCGTAGCCGATGAGCACGTCCAGGTCGCCCGCGAGCACGGCCCGCTCGGCGGACGCGGCGCGGCGGCGCACGGAGGCGAGCCGTTCGTCGCCGGGGTCGGGCGGCACGAAGGCCGAGGGCCTGCGGAAGACCCCCTCGGTGACCAGGGCGCGCGCCTCCACCATGGCGCGGTAGTCGTCGCGCGTGAACACGCGGACGCGGAAGCCGCGGTGCTGCTCCACGTCCAGCAGGCCCTGCGCGGAGAGGTCGACGAGCGCCTCGCGCACGGGGGTCGCGGAGACCCCGTACTGCTCGGCGATCTCCTTGACGGTGAAGCCCTTGCCCGCCGGGAGCCGTCCGGCGAGCACCTCGTCGCGCAGCGCGTCCGCGATCTGCGCGCGTAGCGTGCTGCGCTGGATCACGGGCGTCTCTCCACGGTCCCGGGCGTTCGAGCGCCGACGCCGTCCTTCATCCGCACCCCCAATCTCAGGGAGCCAAGACTAGCCTCCTCCAATTGACAGCATTCTGTCCAAGTGACAGGATGTTGTCATAACCGATCGGGTGACCGACCCGAGGAGGAACCATGGAACGCAAGACCGTGCACGTCGCCGTCTACGACACGTTCGCCGACTGGGAGTTCCCCTACGCGACCACCGCCCTGAGCGGCGCCGGATACCAGATCGTGTACGTCGGCGAGAGCGGCGAAACGGTGATCTCCATGGGCGGGATGCGGGTGACGCCCACCCTGTCCATCGCCGACCTGCGTCCCGACGACAGCGCGCTGCTGATCCTGCCCGGGGCGGACGCCTGGGAGAAGGTCCTGCCGCCCTTCGCCTCCGCGGCCCGCGGCTTCCTCGACGCGGGCGTGCCCGTCGCGGCGATCTGCGGAGCGGTGACGGGGCTGGCCAGGGAGGGCCTGCTCGACGACCGGCCCCACACGGGCGCGGCGGCCGAGGTGCTGGCCGCGACCGGCTACCGGGGCGGCGCGCACTACCGCGAGGCCGACGCGGTGACCGACGGCGACCTGATCACCGCCGGCCCCACCGAGCCGGTGGCGTTCGCCCGCGAGATCCTCGCCCGCCTGGACGTGTACCCGCCCGAGGTGCGCGACGCCTGGTTCCGGCTGTTCCGGCACTCCGACGCGGACGCCCACCGGGTGCTGGCGGCCCACGAGAGCGCCGGGGGCGGCGGAGGTCCCGTGGCCGAGGCCCACGGCGCGCACCCCGGAGGCGGGGCCGCGTGAGCGCTCCCGAACTGCTGTCGGACACGGCGCTGGCCGTCTTCCGGCTCAACGGCCGGTTCCTGGCCGTCGCCGAACGGCTGGCCCGGCCCGCCGGGCTGACCGCCACCTGGTGGCAGGTGCTCGGCGCGGTGCTCCGCGAGCCGCTGCCCGTGGCCGGGATAGCCCGCGCCATGGGCATCACCCGGCAGAGCGTGCAGCGGGTGGCCGACCTGCTGGTCGAGCGCGGCCTCGCGGTGTACGAGCCCAACCCCGCGCACCGCCGCGCCAAGCTGCTCGCCCCCACCGAGGAGGGACGCGCGGCGATCGAGCGCATCACCCCGGGCCACGCGGAGTTCGCCGCGCGGCTGAGCGAGGCGCTGGGCGGCGAGGAGGGTTTCGCCGCGGTGCGCGACGCGCTGGAACGGCTGTCGAAGGCGCTGGAGGCGGTGGAGCCGGTGGAGCCGCCGACCGCGTGAGGCGCCCCGGCCCGACACGGAGAGGGGCCGCGCCGTGCACGACGGCGCGGCCCCTCTCCGTCGATCGCCGGAGGTCGGTCGGCGGAGGTCGGTCGACGGACTCAGAGGAACGGGTTGATCTGGATGGTCTCGTCCCGGCCCGGACCGACGCCGATGGCGGAGATCGGCGCGCCCGACATCTCCTCCAGCGCCTTGACGTAGGCCTGCGCGTTCTTCGGCAGGTCCTCGAAGGACTTGGCCTTGGAGATGTCCTCCGACCAGCCCGGCAGCATCTCGTAGATCGGCTTGGCGTGGTGGAAATCGCTCTGGTTGTAGGGCAGCTCCTCCACCCGCCGGCCGTCGATCTCGTACGCGACGCACACCGGGATCCGCTCCCAGCCGGTGAGCACGTCCAGCTTGGTGAGGAAGAAGTCGGTGAGCCCGTTGACGCGGGTGGCGTACCGGGCGATCACCGCGTCGAACCAGCCGCAGCGCCGGTCGCGGCCCGTGGTCACACCACGCTCGCCGCCGATCCTGCGCAGCTTCTCCCCGTCCTCGTCGAACAGCTCGGTCGGGAAGGGACCGGCGCCCACCCGGGTGGTGTACGCCTTGAGGATGCCGATCACCCGGTTGATCCTCGTCGGGCCGACGCCCGAGCCGGTGCAGGCACCGCCCGCGGTGGGGTTGGAGGAGGTCACGAACGGATAGGTGCCGTGGTCCACGTCGAGCAGCGTGCCCTGGCCGCCCTCGAAGAGGACGACCTTGCCCTCGTCGAGGGCGTTGTTGAGGATCAGCGTGGTGTCGCAGACGTAGTCCCCGATCCGCTCCGCGTAGCCGAGCAGCTCCTCGACGACCTGGTCGGCCATGATGGCCCGGCGGTTGTAGAGCTTGGCGAGGATCTGGTTCTTCTGGTCGAGGGCCGCCTCGACCTTCTGCCTCAGGATCGACTCGTCGAACAGGTCCTGGACGCGGATGCCGACCCGGTTGATCTTGTCCGCGTACGTCGGGCCGATGCCCCGGCCGGTGGTCCCGATCCGGCGCTTGCCCAGGAACCGCTCGGTCACCTTGTCGATGGTGGTGTGATACGGCGTGATCAGGTGCGCGTTGCCGCTGATGAGCAGCTTGGAGGTGTCGACACCGCGCTCGGCGAGCCCGCTCAGTTCGGAGAGCAGGACCGCCGGGTCCACGACGACGCCGTTGCCGATGACCGGCGTGCACCCGGGGGAGAGGATGCCGGAGGGGAGAAGGTGCAGCGCGTACTTCTGGTCACCGACGACGACGGTGTGGCCGGCGTTGTTGCCGCCCTGGTAGCGCACCACGTAGTCCACCGAGCCACCGAGCAGATCGGTGGCTTTTCCCTTGCCCTCATCACCCCACTGAGCGCCGAGCAGCACAAGTGCGGGCACAGGCGTACACCCCTTCCCGTCGGGGCATGTCCAACGTGCGTGTCGGCCACGCGCCGTCCAAGAGCCGTCGGACCGGTGCCCCGAATCGACGAAGCCCCTGGCGCAACAGCGACAGGGGCTCTTGCACCGAGAGATTACCGGACTCCTCCGACGGGAGGCGAACGCGACGACCCCGGACGCGCCCCCGCCCCTGACGGCCCCGACCGACCCTCCCCCCAACCTCTCCCGAACCCCTCCCGAACTCCCGTCGACATCCAGCCAGTTCATCGGCCCCGCCGTGGGCGCCCCCGAGGAAGGACCGAACCGAGGTGCCGGTTCCGCATCCGCTGCTCGTGCTCATAGACCCCCTCGCCCGACGTACGGACGGGGAGTCCGTACGGATCGCCAAGGACGTGCTGCGCGCGGGCGCGCCGGGGATGAAGGTGTCCCTGCCGGACAGTCCCGAGGAGGCGGCGCGCGCTCTCGCCCGCCGGGGCCGCAGGCACCCGGTGGTCGTCGGCGACGACCGGGCGCTGCTGCGCGCGGTGCGGCTGCTGCACATGGAGCGCGAACTGCCGGAGTGCGCGCTGTCGGTGGTCCCGGTGGGGCGGCCGAGATCGGTCGCGCTGGCCGGGTCGCTGGGCGTGCCGCTGGACGCGGTCCGGGCGGCGCGGGCGGTGCTGGACGGCGTGGAGCGGCGGTTCGACCTGCTGATCGACGACAGCGGCGGGGTGGTGCTGGGGGGCCTGCGCATACCGCCGGTGCGCGAGCGGACGGAGCGCGGGCCGCTGGACCGCTGCCGCTCCCTGGTCCGCACCCTGACCCGGCCCGCGCCGGATCCGCAGGCGCCGCGGCTGCGCGTGGAGGCGGACGGGGTGCTCCTGGCCGACCTCGACCGCCCGGTGGAGGGGGTCTCCGTCGCGCCGGGCGGCGGTCTCGCGGACGTGGTGGTCCGGCAGCGGTCGGCGCCCGACCCGGTGCGGGCGCGGGCCCGGACGGTCACGGTCTCCGGAACGCACTTCCACTACCGGGCCGACGCGGTGGTCTCCGGGCCGGTCCACACCCGCACCTGGACGGCGCACCCCTCGGCCCTGCGGCTGACCGTGCCGGCCGACTCGTCCGTCCCGCCGCAGCGGTCCGCCCCGGCCTCGTCCTGAGGGCCCCGGGCCGCCGGGTCAGGAGGACGCCGGACCGTCGTCCGCGGCGCGGAGGGCGTCGCGGTGGGCGTACCAGCGCTCCATCATCCGGGAGAGCTCGCCCCGCATGAAGCCGAAGAACTCCGCCGTCTCGGCGAGCCGCCGGCCCGCCGAGGTGTCGGGGCCGACGGCCTTGACGCCGCGCTCGAAGGTGGCGATCCAGCGTCCCAGCACCCTGTCGCGGTCGGCGACCGCCCCGTACCAGGTGTCCGCGTGCACGCGGTAGCGCTCCCGGCGCGAACCGGGCTCGCGCTCCCGGGTGACCAGGTGCATCTGGGAGAGGTAGCGGACGGCGCCGGAGATCGCGGCCGGGCTGACCCGGAGGCGTTCGGCGAGTTCGACGGAGCCGAGCGCGCCGGAGTCCTCCGCCAGCAGGCAGGCGAAGACCCGTGCGGCCATCCGCTGCATGCCCGCCTCGGTCAACTCCGCGGCGAAGCGCTCGACGAACTCGGCGACCTCTGGGTAATAGGGCTTTATGCCTTTTTCGTCCGCTTCTTCCGGCTTGTTCGACTGTCCGTTCACCACCACATGTCCATCCTCCCAGGTCGCGGGGGAGACGGAACGCCTCGGCCGTTTTCTAACTTCACAAAATTATGAAGAAAGCGTAGTTTCGAAACCATGACCACGGCAACCACAGCCATCTCGGTGTCCGGCCTCGTCAAGACCTTCGGCCGGACCCGTGCGCTCGACGGCCTCGACCTACAGGTCGAGACCGGCGAGGTGCACGGGTTCCTCGGGCCCAACGGGGCGGGGAAGTCCACCACCATCCGCGTCCTGCTCGGACTGCTGCGCCCCGACGCCGGCACCGCCCGGCTCCTGGGCGGCGACCCCTGGCGCGACGCCGTCGAACTCCACCGGCGCCTGGCGTACGTGCCCGGTGACGTCACCCTGTGGCGGAACCTCTCCGGCGGCGAGGTGATCGACCTCTACGGGCGGCTGCGCGGCGGACTCGACCGGAAACGCCGCGACGAACTGCTGGAGCGCTTCGAGCTGGACCCCACCAAGAAGGGGCGGACGTACTCCAAGGGAAACCGCCAGAAGGTCGCCCTGGTCGCCGCCCTCGCCTCCGACGTCGAACTGCTGATCCTGGACGAGCCGACCTCCGGCCTCGACCCGCTGATGGAGGGCGTCTTCCGGGACTGCGTCGCCGAGGAGCGCGAGCGCGGACGGACGGTGCTGCTCTCCAGCCACATCCTGAGCGAGGTCGAGGCGCTGTGCGACCGGGTGAGCATCATCCGCCGGGGCGTCACCGTCGAGAGCGGCTCCCTCGCCGACCTGCGGCACCTGACCCGCACGTCCGTCAGCGCGGAACTGGCGGGCGAGCCCAACGGGCTCGCCGACCTGCCCGGCGTGCACGACCTGTCCGTCCAGGGCAGGCGGGTGCGGCTCCAGGTGGACACCGACAAGCTGGACGGCGTGCTGCGCCGGCTCGGCGAGGCCGGCGTCCGCAGCCTGACCAGCACCCCGCCCACCCTGGAGGAGCTGTTCCTGCGGCACTACCAGGACGAGACGGTCGCCGCGGGCACCGGCGAGGACGAGAGGGTCATGGCGTCATGACCGCCGTCACGCACCCGTCGGCCGCCACCCTCCGCGGCGGCACCCGCCGCGACCTGGCCGGCACCGGGACGCTGCTGCGGCTCGCGCTGCGCCGCGACCGCGTGCTGATCCCGGTGTGGGTGGTCCTGCTCGCCGTCCTCGCCGCGCAGAGCTCCGCCGCCGTCGCCGAGTTCTACCCCACCGCCGCCGAACGCGCCCAGGTGGCCGCGTCGTCGAACGCCAACAGCTCGATCCGCGCCCTGTACGGCCCGGTCTTCGGCCACTCCCTCGGCGCGATCTCCGTCTGGGAGCTGCTCACCCTGGGGAGCGTGCTCACCGCCATCGTGAGCACGGTCGTCGTGGTCCGGCACACCCGCGAGGAGGAGGAGACCGGTCGCCAGGAGATGCTCTCCTCGGCGATGGTCGGCCGCCGCGCCCCGCTCACCGCCGCGCTGCTGGCCGCCGCGCTCACCGACGCGGCCATCGCCGTCCTCGTCGCCCTCGGCCTGATCGGCACCGGGCTGCCCGCCACGGGCTCGCTGGCCACCGGGCTCGCGATCGGCGGCACGGGGCTCGTCTTCGCCGCGTTCGCCGCCCTGGCCGCCCAGCTCACCGAGAGCGCCCGGCTCGCCAAGGGGCTGACCGGCGCCGCGCTCGGCGCCGCCTTCGTGCTGCGCGCGGCCGGCGACTCCGGCACGGCGGACGGCTCCTCGACGCTCGCCTGGCTCTCCCCGCTGGGCTGGGCGCGCAACGTCCGGCCGTTCGCCGACGAGCGCTTCCCCGTCCTGCTGCTGATGGCGGCCCTGGCCGCGGTGGTGACGGCCGTGGCGTACGACCTGGCCGGGCGGCGCGACATCGGCGCCGGCTTCCTGGCCACCCGCCCCGGCCCCGCGGAGGGCCGGCTCGGGGGTCCGTACGGGCTGGCCTGGCGGCTCCAGCGCGGCTCGCTGCTGGGCTGGGGCACCGGCTTCGCGCTGGCGGGGCTGATCTTCGGCGGCATGGCCGACGGCGCGGACGACCTGCTCGGCGACAACGAGCAGAGCCGCCGGATCATCGAGCAGATGGGCGGCGCGGAGGGCATCACCGACGCCTTCCTCGCCGCTCTGATCGGGCTGTTCGGCATGATCGCGGCGATCTACGCGGCGAGCGCGGTGCTGCGGATGCGCGGCGAGGAGACGTCCGGGCGCGCCGAGCCCGTCCTCGCCGGGGCGCTGCCCCGGCTGCGCTGGGCCGCCGGCCACCTGCTCGTCGCCTACGCCGGGTCCGTCGCCCTGCTCGTCCTCGCCGGACTGGGCATGGGGGTGAGCCACGGCCTGGTCTCCGGCGAACCGGACGCGGTGTGGCGGGTGACCGTCGCGGGCCTCGCCCAGACGCCCGCGGTGTGGCTGCTCGCCGGGGCGACGGTGCTGCTCTTCGGCGCCCTCCCCCGGCTGAGCACGGTGGCGTGGGGGCTGGTCATCGGTGTGCTCGTCATCGGCTGGATCGGCCCGACGCTGGACCTGCCGCAGTCGGTCATGAACCTCACCCCGTTCACCCACCTGCCCAAACTGCCGGGCGGGGATCCGACCGCGGCGCCGTACCTGTGGCTGTTGGCGCTCGGGGCCGGACTGACGGCGGCCGGGCTCGCCGCGTTCCGCCGCCGCGACATCGGCTGACGGACCGGCGGCGGTTGCGCCGTACGGCGCAACCGCGTCACCCCCCGCGCCCGCCGGAGGTGCGCGGCGGCGGGAACACTGCTCGCATGGGGGCGACACACACGGCGTCGCGGACGGCGTCACGGACGGCGGCCGTGGACGTCGGACCGGAACGTCGCAGGAGGTCGCCCTTCCATGCAGACTCCGCACTCCCGGCGGTCGGCGCGGTTCCCGTGCCGCCGCGGTCGCCCGCTCCCCGCCGTCGCCGCCGTCGCGACCGCCGCGGCCCTGGCCCTGACACCCGGCGTACCGGCCGCCGCGGTCGGTACGCCGGCCGGCCCGGACCCCGCCTCGGAACTCACCCTCGACCCCCACCACGCCGACGGCGCCCCCGCCGTCGGCGTGCGCGCCGTCTGCGAGGACGGCGGCTCCGGCGGGATCGTCTCCTCGCCCGCCTTCGAGCGGACCGTCGGCCTCGAACGCGCCGGCGAGGGCGGGCCGGACGGGGAGAGACGGGCCGTCGCCACCCTGCGTCCGGGACTGCCCGTGGGCCACAGCTACCCCGTGGTCGCCGTCTGCGGCACCGGGGAACCGCTCTCCACGTCCTTCGTCCACACCGGGGCGCGAGCCGCGGACCGGCCCCCGCCGGACGGGCTCCCCCCGGGGCCGACCGTCGGCGGGATCGCGCTCGCGGGCCTGGCCTGCGGTCTGCTGGTCCTGCGCCGGCGGCGGCCCCGTCCGGCGCGGGCCCGCGTACGCCTCGGGTGACGCCCCGCGCCTCGGGCGACGCCCCGCGCCGAGCCCGCCCGGCGACCGGGGCGCCCGGCCCGGTCAGCGGCCCGAGGCGATGCGGTCCTCCTGGAGGGCCGTCAGGCGCAGCACCACCAGGATCGCCAGGATCGTGGAGGGGACCGCCAGGAGGTCGAGCAGGATCGAGAGGGCCACCGTGCCCTCGGCGTCCTCGACGGTGGCGGCGTCGTACCAGACCTCGTAGTTGACGAACCCGCCGACCAGGCCGATCAGCCACAGCGTCCACCAGCCGTTGAGCAGGCCGCGGTTGCTGCTCTGGCGGGGGCCGTACCAGCGGGCCCGGGAGGAGGTGGGATCGCTGTGGTCGCAGATGTCGTTGATGATCTGCTTGGGCATGAAGAACCAGACCACCGGCACGAACCAGGAGCCGATCGCCCAGCCCGAGGCGTACCGGATCTGCCCGGGGGCGAACGCCTCGGCGTTCATCCTGATCCGCCAGAACCACACCAGCCACAGCACGATCGTCGGGAGGCCGAACAGCGCGGTCAGGGCCGCCATCAGGTCGGTCGTCATCACCAGCGACTCGTAGTCGAGGTCGGGGCTGTGGAGGCTGTCCCCCGTCAGCGCCTCCAGATCGTCGTAGAGGGTGTAGTCGATGAAGAACTGGACCAGCGCGCACAGCAGCATCGCGCTCAGCGCCGCGCACAGCGCGAGGGAGAGCCCGCGCGCCGACCGCGCGGTCCCGGGCCGGGTCCCGGCCCCGACCTGGTAGGGGGCGGTGACCCCGGGCGGGGGCGTGGAGTGCCACGGCCGGCCGTTCCCCCCGTACGGACCCGCGACGGGGCCGCTCATCGGGCCGTTCATCGGGCCGGTGACCGGGACCTGCGACGGGTACGAGGGCGGGGGCGGTGTGGACGGCACGCCCATCCCGGTGAACCCCTGAGGGGCGCCCACCGGCGCGGGCGGCGGCGTGGCCGTGCCCACCGCGGCGGGGGGCGCGAACGCGCCGGCCGAGGTGGCCTCCGGGTCCTCGCTGTCGAGGAGCCGGACGGCGTGGCGGCCGAGCTGGGCCAGCACCTCGCCGGGCAGCCACGTCCCGCCCTGGGGGGCGTGCGCCCGGACCCGGGCCGCGAGGTCGTCCAGCGAGGGCCGGGCGGCGGCGGCCTTGACCAGACAGCTCCCCACCAGCTCGCGCAGCGGCCCGGACATGCCGCTCAGGTCGGGTTCCTCCTCGGCGATGCGGAACAGCAGCGCGTGGAAGCCGCTGTCGGCCGTGCCGAACGGCATCCGCCCGGTCGCGGCGTAGGCGAGCACCGAGCCCAGGCAGAAGACGTCGCCGGCCGGGCCGACGCGCTCGCCGCGCACCTGCTCGGGCGACATGAAGCCCGGCGAGCCGATGACCGCGCCGGTCTGCGTCAGCCCGCCGGAGGTGACCGAGTCCAGGGCGCGGGCGATGCCGAAGTCGATCACCTTCGGCCCGTCGATGGTGACCAGCACGTTCGACGGCTTCAGGTCGCGGTGGACCAGCCCGGCGCCGTGGATCGCCCGCAGCGCCTCGACCAGCCCGGCGGCCAGCGCGTACACCGAGTGCTCCGGCAGCGGGCCGTAGTCGTCGTCCACCACCGCCTGGAGCGACGGACCGGCGATGTAGCCGGTGGCCACCCACGGCGTCTCGGCCTCGGTGTCGGCGTCGAGCACCGGCGCCGTCCACTCGCCGCCGACCCGCCGGGCGGCGGCGACCTCCTTGGCGAAGCGCTCCCGGAAGGCGGGCTGCCGGGCCAGCTCCTCCTGAACGACCTTCACCGCGACCGTGCGGCCGCGTTCGGAGCGGGCCAGGTAGACCCGGCCCATGCCGCCGGCCCCCAGCCTGCCCAACAGTCGGTACGCGCCCACCCAGCGCGGATCCCCGTCCCCCAGTGGTTCCATCGCGCGCGGCTCCTCCCCGTTCACCTCGTGCGTCGAGAATAGAGGTGTGCGCGTGCGTTGTTGACGACGGCAACCGATCCGTGACCGGTTCCCTCGTCTTCCACCGCTTTGCCCCGGCTTCCCGCGACCGCGGGCGACGGCTCAGCCGCCCGGCGTGACGAGCCCCGACTCGTACGCGAAGACGGCCGCCTGGGTGCGGTCGCGCAGCCCCAACTTCACCAGCACGCGGCTGACATGGGTCTTCACCGTGGACTCGGCGACGACGAGCCGGTCGGCGATCTCGCTGTTGGACAGGCCCCGGGCGACCAGTGCCAGGACCTGCGTCTCCCGTTCGGTCAGGTCCCCGACGCGCTCCACGAGCGGGGCGCTCCGCCCGCCGGCCGAGGCCAGCCGGGAGAACTCCTCGATCAGCCGCCGGGTGACCGTCGGCGCGAGCAGCGCGTCGCCGCCCGCCACCGTCCGCACGCCGTCGGCGAGTTGGCGTGCGGAGGCGTCCTTGAGGAGGAAGCCGCTCGCCCCCGCGCGCAGCGCCTGGTAGACGTACTCGTCCAGGTCGTAGGTGGTCAGGATCAGCACCCGGGCGGGGGCGCCGGAGGCGCGGATCTCGCGCGTGGCCTCCAGACCGTTGAGCCGGGGCATCCGGACGTCCATCAGCACGACGTCCGGGGCGAGTTCGGCGACCTTCGCCACGGCCTCGCGCCCGTCCACCGCCTCCCCGACGACCTCGATGTCCGGCTGGGCGTTCAGCAGGACGGAGAAGCCCTCGCGGACCATCATCTGGTCGTCGGCGATCAGCACCCGCACGGGCGTACCGGGGCCTTCCGCCGGGGAGTTCAGCACGTCCTCCCCCCGTCCGCCGCCGGTGCCGGTGCCGCCGGCTCCACCGGCAGGAACGCCTCCACCGCGAAACCGCCGTCGTCCGTCGCCTCCGCGGTCAGCTCGCCGCCGAGCATCGCCACCCGCTCCCGCATCCCCAGCAGGCCGTGCCCGGCGCCCGCCGACTTCCGCACGCCCTCGGTGGGCGGGCCGTTGACGATCCGCAGTCCCAACCCGACCGGCACGTGGCTCAGTTCGACGCGGGCGCTCGCGCCGGGCGCGTGGCGCAGGGTGTTGCTCAGCGCCTCCTGCACGATGCGGTACGCGGACAGCTCCACGCCCTGCGGCAGCGTCCGCGCGCTCCCGGTGGTGACCGCCTCCACCTCCAGCCCGGCGCGGCGCACGTTGGCCACCAGGTCGTCCAGGTCGGCGAGGGTGGGCTGCGGAGCCTCCGGGCCCCACTCGTCCAGGTCGGCGGGGAGGTCGGCGCGGACGACGCCCAGGACGCGGCGGAGTTCGGTCAGGGCGGTGACGGCGTTCTCCCGGATGCCGGCCAGGGCCGTCACCAGCTCCTCGGGCGGGTTCTCCACCCGGTAGGGGGCCGCCTCCGCCTGGATGGCGACGACGGACATGTGGTGGGCGACCACGTCGTGCAGCTCGCGGGCGATGGTGGTGCGCTCCTCCAGGAGCGTGCGGCGGGAACGCTCCTCCTCCACCACCGCGACCTGCTCGACGACCTGCTGCCGCGACTCGCGCCACCCGCGCACGGAGAGCAGGAGGACGAGGGCGATCCCGGAGAGGAAGGCCATGATGCCGACGTCCGACTCCCCCCAGGGTTCGTCGACCTGGAGGATCCAACCGGCCACGACGGTCAGCGCCCACATCCAGGCCGAGGCCCGGGGACGGGTGCGGGCGGCGACGACCAACATCACCACCAGGTGCGAGACGAGGCCGGGTCCCGTCAAGGGCCATGCGCCGTGGAAGGGCCCGAACAGCATCGCCGCCGGGACGGCCCCGACCAGCGACAGCCAGAAGGCGCCCACGGGCCGGAAGAGCACCAGGACGAGCGGCGCGCCGAGGAGCATCGCGCGGGCGTAGGCCGCGTCGCCGTCGTAGGACTTGCCGATCTCCACCGCCATCAGCAGCAGCGCCAGACCGACGACGGCCAGGTGCGGCAGCCGGCGGACGCGGCCCCGCGCGGCCTCGGGCAGCCGGCGCAGCAGCCGGTGGTCCTCGGACGGCGGCGGCAGCGGACGGAACGCGAAGGCCCCGGTCAGCAGGTCCTCGCGCAGACCGCGCAGGGTGTCGCGGACCATCCGCAGCTCGGTGCGCGGCCCGGCGGCGGGGGCGGCCCGCGGGATCGTCTTCGTCGTCGTCTCGGTCACGGCGACGAGCCTAGGGACCGCGGACGTCCCGGTCGTCCGTCCGTGGTCGCATCCTCCCGCGTCCTCCTCGGGTACTACGCGAGGGACCGCCGGGCGGACACGGCCTCCGCCGCCAGCCGTTCGAAGGCGGCCGTACCGGGGGTGACGGGCGCGTAGTGACCGGTGCCGGGCAGCTCGACCAGCCGGGCGCCACGGGCGGCGGCGTAGCGGCGGGAGAGGTCCACCGGCACGTCCGCGTCCTCGGTGCCGTGGAGCAGCGTCACGGCCACCGCGTCCGGGTCCGGCGGCGGCAGCCGCATCGGGTCGGCCTCGGGCAGCCGGGCGGCCACGTGCTCCGCCCCGCCCAGCAGTTCGGCGACCGCGCCCCCGCTCAGGCCCAGCTCGTGGGCGCGGGCGAGGTCCGCGACCGGGGCGACGGCGACGACCGTCCCGGTGACCGGCCCGCGGGCCGCCGCCCACAGCGCGAGGTGGCCGCCCGCCGAGTGGCCGACCAGCGCCCGCACCTCCCCGAGCCCGGCGAGGTGCGCCAGGGCGCGCTCGACGTCGGTGAAGGTGTGCGGCCATCCGCCGTCCCCGCCGACGCGCCGGTACTCCACCAGCGCCACCCGCACCCCGTGCCCGTCCGCCAGGGCGGCGGCGAGCGGGGAGAGGTGGACCCGGTCGTACGCCTCGCGCCAGAAGCCGCCGTGCAGGACGACCGCCAGGGGGGCGCCGGGCGGGCCGTACAGGTCGATCACCTGCGAGGGGTGGGGGCCGTACCGCTCGGAGGAGGACGGCGCGACCGGGGCCAGGCCCAGCAGCGCCGCCTCCTCCGCCTCGTTGACGGACCCGTCGACGATCGCCATGGTCAGGCGGCGCGTTCCGCCAGCACCTCGCCGAGGACGCGGGCGGCGTGCTCGACGTCGGCGAAGGACGTGTACAGCGGGGTGAAGCCGAAGCGCAGCACGTCCGGGCGGCGGAAGTCGCCCACCACCCCGCGCCGGATCAGCTCCTCCATCACCTCGCCGGCGTCCGGGCAGCGCAGCGCGATCTGGCTGCCGCGCCGGGCGTGGTCGACCGGGGTGACGCACTCCACGCGCCCGGCGGGGACATGGGTCTCCACACAGCGCAGGAAGAAGTCCGTCAGCGCCAGGCTCTTGGCGCGCACCGCCTCGATGTCCACGCCGTCCCAGACCGTCAGCGCCTCCTCCAGCGCCAGCATGGACAGGATGTCCGGCGTCCCGACCCGGCCGCGCACCGCGCCGTCGGCGGGCTCGTACGCGGGGCTCATGCCGAACGGGTCGGCGTGGGAGTTCCAGCCGGGCAGCGGCGAGTCGAAGCGCGGCTGGAGGTCGCGGCGGACGTAGAGGTACGCGGGGGCGCCGGGGCCGCCGTTGAGGTACTTGTACGTGCAGCCGACCGCGAGGTCCACTCCGTGCTCGTCGAGCCCGACCGGGAGGGCGCCCGCGCTGTGGCACAGGTCCCACACGGCGTAGGCCCCGGCCTCGTGGACGGCGGCGGTGATACCGGGCAGGTCGTGGAGTTCGCCGGTGCGGTAGTCCACGTGGTTGACCAGGACGGCGGCGGTGCGCGGCCCGACGGAGCCGGGTATGCCGTCGGCGGGCAGCGCGCGGATCGCCGCGCCGGTCAGGCGGGCGGCGGAGGCGGCGATGTAGCCGTCGGTGGGGAAGGTCGTCTCGTCCACCAGCAGGTCGGTGCGGGCCGGGTTGTCCTCCCGGGCCATCCGGATCGCGGCGACCACCGCCTTGAGCACGTTGACGCTGGTGGAGTCGCCGACCACGACCTGGCCCGGCGCGGCGCCGACGATCGGGGCGATCCGGTCGCCGACCCGCTCGGGCGCGGTCCACCAGCCGGACTCGGTCCAGGAGCGGATGCGCAGCCGCCCCCACTCGTGCTCCACCACCTCGGCGAGGCGGGCGGGCACGGTCCGGGGCAGTGCGCCCAGGGAGTTCCCGTCGAGGTAGACGACGCGCTCGCCGTTCTCGTCGGCCAGGACGAAGTCCTCGCGCTTTCCGCTCAGTTCGTCGGCGGCGTCCAGCTTGGCCGCCTCCTCGCGCGGTCGGGGGGTCCGGGGGGCGTCAGACATGGCTACGGGCCGTCCACAGCTCGGGGAAGACGTTCTTGCGGGCGCGCTTCTCCAGCCACGCCACGCCCGCGGAGCCGCCGGTGCCCTGCTTGGCGCCCATGGCCCGGCGGGTGGCCACCAGATGGTCGTTGCGCCAGCGCCAGACCAGCTCGGCGACCTCGGTCAGTGCCTCGCCCAGGCGCACCAGGTCGCCGTCGGGGTCGCCGGCGTAGATCCGCGCCCAGACCTCCTCCACCCGCGGGTCGGGTTCGTACCGCTGGGAGACGTCCCGCGTCAGGACGGACTCGGGGACGGCCTCGCCGCGGCGGGCGAGGTAGCGCAGCACCTCGTCGTACAGGCTCGGCTCGTGGAGCGCCTTCTCCAGCTCGGCGTGGGCGCGGGGGGCGCCGCGGTGCGGGACGAGCATGGACGCGGACTTCTCGCCGAGCAGGAACTCCATCCGCCGGTACATCGCGGACTGGAAGCCGGAGCCCTCGCCGAGGGCGCCGCGGTAGGAGTTGAACTGCGCCGGGGTGAGGTGGGCCAGTGGCTCCCAGGACGCGTTGAGCGAGGTCAGCTCGTAGGTGGAGCGCTTCAGCGCGGCCAGCGCGGTCCTCAGGTCGTCCTCGCGCAGCGCCCGGGCGGCGGTCTGCCACTCGTGGACGATGACGGTGAACCACAACTCCATGACCTGGGTGGTCACCAGGAACGCCATCTCCCCGGGGTCGTCGGAGAGCGGGTGCTGGAGGTGGGTGAGGACGTCCGCCTTGACGTAGTCCTCGTACGGTGTGGTCCCCGCGAAGTCGAGGTTCGGGGCCTCCGGGCCGAATTCGGCGGCGGCCTCGGGCGGTTGTGACGGCATGCGTGGATCTCCTTGCGCGCTCGCCCGGGGTCGCCGGGCCTTACCCGCAGATCATCGGGGCGCGGACCGGAGACGGCAAGGGCCGGTCGGGGGCCGTTTCGCGGCGGCCCCCGGAACCGGCCGAGGCCCAGGGGGTCGTCAGGAGAGCGTGGCCGCCGCGGTGGGCGAGCTCTCCTTCAGGAAGGTGGTGCAGCGCTCGTACTCGTCCTGCTCGCCGATGGCCTTGGCGGCGCGGGCGAGGGCGTGCAGGGCGCGCAGGAAGCCCCGGTTCGGCTCGTGCTCGAACGGGATCGGGCCGTGCCCCTTCCAGCCGTTGCGGCGCAGGGCGTCGAGGCCGCGGTGGTAGCCGGTGCGGGCGTAGGCGTAGGACTCCACCATGCGCCCGGCGGCGTAGGCGTCGTCCGCGAGCTGCGCCCAGGCCAGGGAGGAGGTCGGGTGCTCCGCGGCGACCTCGGCGGGCGGGGTGCCCGCGGCGAGCAGCTCGCGCGGCTCGGGGTCGTCGGGAAGGTGGGTCGGGGGCGGTCCCCCGAGGAGGTTCTCGTGAATGGCCATGGCCCCAGTCTGCACGGTCGCCGCCGATGTGCGACGAGCCCGACACCGTCGGGTGCCGGGCTCGTCCGCCGTCGGGGGCGCGGCGCCGTGCGCCGGGTCCCCGTTACTTCAGCCGGGTGCCGGTGGAGCGCAGGTTCTCGCAGGCCGTGACGACGCGCGCGGCCATGCCCGCCTCGGCGAGCTTGCCCCAGCTGCGCGGGTCGTAGGTCTTCTTGTTGCCGACCTCGCCGTCCACCTTCAGCACGCCGTCGTAGTTGCGGAACATGTGGTCCGCGACCGGACGGGAGAACGCGTACTGGGTGTCGGTGTCGATGTTCATCTTGACCACGCCGTTGTCCAGGGCGGTGGCGATCTCCTGCTCGGTGGAGCCGGAGCCGCCGTGGAAGACGAAGTCGAACGGGTTCTGCTTGCCGAACTTGGCGGCCACGCCCTCCTGGAGGTCCTTCAGCAGCTCGGGGCGGAGCACGACGTTGCCCGGCTTGTAGACGCCGTGGACGTTGCCGAAGGAGGCGGCCAGCAGGTAGCGGCCCTTCTCGCCCAGGCCCAGCGCCTCGGCGGTGCGGATCGCGTCCTCGACGGTGGTGTACAGCTCGTCGTTGATCTCGTGGCTGACGCCGTCCTCCTCGCCGCCGGTCGGGGTGATCTCGACCTCGAGGATGATCTTCGCGGCCTGCGCGGCGGCCAGCAGCTCCTGGGCGATCTCCAGGTTGTCGGCCAGGGTCTCGGCCGAGCCGTCCCACATGTGGGACTGGAAGAGCGGGTTGCGGCCCTCCTCCACGCGCTTGCGGGAGATCTCCAGCAGCGGGCGGACGTAGCCGTCCAGCTTGTCCTTGGGGCAGTGGTCGGTGTGGAGGGCGACGTTGATCGGGTACTTCTCGGCGACCACGTGCGCGAACTCCGCCAGCGCGACCGCGCCGGTCACCATGTCCTTGTTGTACTGGCCGCCCAGGAACTCCGCGCCGCCCGTGGAGATCTGGATGATGCCGTCGCTCTCCGCCTCGGCGAAACCGCGCAGCGCGGCGTGGAGCGTCTGCGACGAGGTCACGTTGATGGCGGGGTAGGCGAACTTGCCGGCCTTCGCCCGGTCGAGCATCTCGTTGTAGACCTCGGGGGTTGCGATGGGCATCTGTCCGCTCCTTGATGGTGTGCGAAAAGTGTTCGGCTCTGGCGTGGGTCAACGGATCGACGTCATCGTCGCCCCCATCCTCCCAGACGGGGGCGAACGATCCACCCCTGCGTCCCCGGGAGCGGTGGAAGGCGCCGCGTGATTCGCCGTTCTCACGTGCGGCTTCCCCGCGGGGACGGCCCCCGCACCGCCGGCCGGACCACCCGGGGTCACCGTTTCACGTGAAACGGTGACCCTCCCGGCCCTCTCCGAGTTGCCGGGACCGGGTCACTCCAGGCCCAGGTCCTCCAGTCCGTACGCCTGGTAGTACGGCAGGCCCGCCTTCTCGATCGCCGGGGCCGCGCCGCGCTCGACGATCACGGCCACGCCCACGACCTCCGCCCCGGCCTCCCGCAGCGCCTCGACCGCCGTGAGCACCGAGCCCCCCGTGGTGGAGGTGTCCTCGACCGCCAGCACGCGGCGGCCCGCCACGTCCGGGCCCTCGATCCGACGCTGGAGGCCGTGGGCCTTGCCCTGCTTGCGGACGACGAAGGCGTCCAGCTTCCGTCCGCGCGCGGTGGCGGCGTGGAGCATCGCGCCGGCCACCGGGTCGGCGCCGAGGGTCAGGCCGCCCACCGCGTCGTACTCCAGGTCGGCGGTCAGGTCGAGCATGACCTGGCCGACCAGCGGCGCGGCCTCCCCGTCCAGGGTGACCCGGCGCAGGTCGACGTAGTAGTCGGCCTCCTTGCCGGAGGAGAGGGTCACCCTGCCGTGGACCACGGCCTTGTCCTTGATCTGCCGAAGCAGCTTCTCGCGCGCGTCGCTCATGCCGACGAGCCTAAGCCGGCCCCTCGCGCCGCTCAGACCAGGGAACGCCAGGTCCAGACCGTGGTGACCTCCAGCGGATCGATGGGCGTGACCAGGCGGGGGTGGGTGTTGAGCCCGTTGGGCGGGCCGGTCTGCGGTTCGACGCAGACGGCCTCGTCCTGCTGGTCGTAGATCACCACCCACTCGGCACGGCTGGCGACCTTCAACTCCAGCTCGCCGGGCCAGGTCAGCGTCACGTCCACTCCGTCCGGCATGCCGAAGCAGTCGTCCCAGGGGCCGGGCCGCGGCTCGACGCGGCGGCCGGTGGGGAGGTGGTCCTCGCCGCGCTCCTCCTGCCAGGCGGGGGCGAAGTCCAGGGTGACGTCCTGCCCGCCCCGGCCGAGGTTGCGCAGGAACCAGGGGTGCCAGCCCGCCTGGGCCGGGAAGGAGTTCCCGATCGTCTCCACGCCCAGGGTGAGGGTGAGCCCGCTGCCGTCCTCGGCCAGCTCCACCACCTGGGTCACCCGGCTCGGCCAGGGCCAGGGGTCGGTGAGGTCGTGGTAGAAGGCCGCGGACCGTTCGTCGCGACAGGCCGTGCGCCAGGGGCGTCCGCGCACGAGGCCGTGGATGGCGTGCTCTCCGGCGTTCACGGGCAGTTGGTGGAGTTCGCCGCCGTTGCGGAACCGTCCGCCCCGGGTCCGGCCGCACCAGGGCACCATCACGAACGAGCCGTACCGTTCGCCCTGCCGCAGCACCTCCGTACCGCCGATGCGCAGCGAGGCGATCCGGCAGCCGTGCTTCGGCTCGACGGTCACCTCGGCGTCGCCGGCCCGCAGACGCACTCCGCTCTCTGTCTTATGCACCGTCACGTTCCCGACCCTAAACCGCCGGGGTCAGCGGCGTCGCCTGAGCACGCGTCCGACGACGACCGCGGAGGCCACCACCAGCGCCGCCGCCGGGGCGGCCCAGCGCAGCGCGGTCAGGGCGGGGGAGGTGGTCTCGGGCGGGGGGACGGGGGCGTAGCGGCCGCGCGGCGGGGCGTGGTCCACCTCCTCGGCGCTGCGCCCGATCATCGTCCGGCGGGCGTGGGCCGCCTCGGCGGTGACGGGCGACACCTCCCCGCCGAGGTCGTCGAGATCGTCGATCCCGTCGAGGTCGTCGCCGAACCCCTCGTCGGCGAGGTCGTCGGCGAACGCGTCGTCGCTCGTCGGATCGAGCGACGACGGCGGGATCTCGACCTCGAAGATCCCCTCGACCGGCGCCTCCCGCGGAGCCTCCGGCGCCTCCGGCTCTCCGGCCTCCCCGGTGTCCTCCTCCCCGGTGTTCTCGGCGCGGGCGGCGTCCCGCTCCCGGGCGTCCGCCGCGTCGGGGGTCTCGGGCGCGGGGATGCCGGGGATCACCGGTTCGTTGTCGTCGGGTTCGCCGATGCCGCCGGAGGCGGCGACCGTGCCGGAGGCGTCCACCGGGGCGACCGGGTCGGCCGCCAGGCTCGCGGCCAGCTCACCGCCGAAACGGTCCAGCAGCCGGCGGCCGGCGGCCTCCCGCTGCTTCTCCTCGAACTCCGTGATCCGACCCGTGCCGCGCAGTTCGGCGGTGCAGGCGAGCGTCGTGCCCTCGCCGTCGTCGGTCGGGCGCGGCACGACCGTCAGGGTCAGCTCCACCGCGCCGGCGCCCCGCGCCTCGGTGCCCTCGCCGTCGACCGTGTACCGCTCGTCCCCGCTCCCACCGTCCGACCCGGCCGGCCCGTCCGACCCGTCGGTCCCGGACGTCTCGTGTGCCGCGCGCGTCAGGCCGTGCGTCAGGCGCAGGCCGCCGCGGTAGGTGATGCTGGAGCCGCCGATCCGCACCCGCAGCCGCCCTCGCAGGGACACGCCGTCCCCGGCCACCGCCTCCGCCGCGTCGGGCCGGAGTCCCGGGACACAGCGCGCGACGCGCTCGGGGTCGGCGAGCGCCGTCCGTACGGCCCCGACAGTGAACGGAACGTACACCTCATGCTCCATGCCGCGGAGCCTACCCAGTACCTCCCCGCCCAGTGCCCGGTCCGCGGACACCGGCACGCCGCACGTCCCACCACCGCCCCATCGCGACCCCCGCCGCCGCTCCCGCCGCCGTCCCGTCTCCGGGGCTCACCCCTGGTAGCGCGGGTGCATCAGGGTGGAGGCGGGCAGCCCGGTGACGCGGCCGTCCTCCGCGCGCGCGGCGGCGCGGCGCAGGTCCGCCCGGTCGACGGCGCGCGGGCGCGGGCCGTCCGGGGCGAGGGCGAGGGGCGGGCCGGTGCCGCGGGCCGCCAGGACGAACCCCCAGTGGGCGGGCCGCTCGGACTCCGACAGCCGCACGCACCCGGGCCCGGTCCGGAAGCCGAAGCGCCGTCCGTCCACCGCGTAGGGGGTCGTGCCCAGGCCCGCGGACCGCACCGTGGCCTCCACCGTCCAGTACGCGCGCGGGAGTTCGGGCGGTCCGGCGTGCACCACCAGACGTCCCCGTTCGGCGAGGGACCGGCCCGCCAGGCCGAAGAACTCCTGGGAGTACGGCCGGGCGTCCGCCGAGAAGGCGGGGCCGGGCAGGTCGGCGACGACCACGTCGTACGGCGGGCGCCCGGAGCCCGGCCAGGCGCGCAGCCAGTCGAAGACGTCGTCGGTCTCGACCCGCACCCGGGGGTCGTCGAACGACCGGTGGTTGAGGTCTTCGAGGAGGGGGTCGGTGCGGGCCAACTCCACCATCCCGGAGTCGGGTTCCACCAGGGTCACCGCGTGGACGTCGGGGTAGCGCAGCACCTCGCGGAGCGCGAGCCCGTCGCCGTCGCCCAGGACCAGCACCCTGCCCCGCGGACCCGCCGCCATCGCCGGGTGGACCAGCGCCTCGTGGTAGCGCCGCTCGTCCAGGGAGCTCACCCACAGCCGGCCGTCGAGGAACAGGCCGATCCCCCGCCGTCCGGCCCGGTCGGTGTGGGGCCCGCCTTCGACGAGCACGATCCGCCGGGCGCCGGTGGTCACCGCCGCCCGCACCTCGCCGTCGTACACCGCCCGGCGCGTGGCGTTCTCGAAGGGACCGACGACGGTGGTGCCGGCGATCAGCAGCGCGGTGATCAGGGCGTTGGTCGCGAGCAGGACGCGGCGTGCGCGCCGGGACAGGTCCTGCCGGAACAGCCCCAGCACCATCGCGCAGCCCACGGCGGCGTTGACCGCCCCGACCACCAGGGCTCCCGAGAGCTGGCCCAGCAGCGGCAGCAGCAGGAAGGGGAAGGCGAGCCCGCCGACGAGGGCCCCCACGTAGTCCGCGGCGAACAGGTCCGCGACCGCCCCGCCCGGGTCCTGCTTCCGGATCCGCTGGATGAGCGTCATCAACAGCGGCATCTCGGCGCCGATGAGCACCCCGATGACCAGCGAGAAGCCGATCAGCAGCAGCCGGGACCCGCCGAACCAGGCGAAGTACCCGTACAGCACCATCGCCGAGCAGCCCCCGACCAGCGCCAGCAGCGCCTCGACCGCCCCGAAGCCGGCCGCCGCGCGGGTGCGCAGCCGCTTGGCGAACAGCGACCCCAGGCCCATGGCGAAGACCATCACCGACAGCACGACGGAGGTGTTGGTGACGGAGCCGCCGGTCAGGTAGGAGCCCATGGCGACGAGGACGAGTTCGTAGACCAGCCCGCAGGCGGCGCAGACGAAGACCGCGGTGAGGACGAGGAAGCGGCCGACCCCGGCCGGCACGGGCAGCCGGACCGGGGCGCGGCGCGGCGCGGGCTCGGTCGACCCCGCCGGTGCGGAAGCGGGCGTTTCGATCATGTCGGGAACGCTACGTGACCCCAAACGCGCAACCTGTCACCCACAAGGGTGCAATGGCTCGTACAGATGACCGCGCCGGCGTCTCGCGATCGGCTCCGCGTCCCGTCCGTCCGACACGCGCCGGACTCACAGGCCCACCGGCTCCGGCTCCCGCACCCGCATCCCCACGCGGGTGTGCGTCACGACGAGCCTGCTCTCCTGCGGGTAGGCGTGCCAGGTCCGCCAGTGCACCTGGCCGCCGAGGCGCTGCGCCAGCAGGGCGGTGAAGGCGTGGGGACTGCCGGGGAAGGTGCCGGCCAGACCGTGCGGGTGGTCCGCGACGAGCGCGAGGAGTTCCTGCGCGCGCCCCGCGAAGGAGCCGCCGGAGAGCTTCTCGACACGCGCCGCGAACGCGTACTCCCAGTCGTCGATCCGCTTGGACACGCCCAGCGGCAACGGTGTCCTGCTCCCGGGTATGCAGGCCACGGTCTCCGAGCAGGAGGTGCCGTCCGCCTCTTGGAGCAGCACTTGGTGGGAGGCGCCGAGCAGCCTCAACTGCACGCGGGCGCCGGACAGTTCGAGGTCCAGCTTCGCCAGCGCGGGCAGGGGCTCGCGGCCGAGCGCCCAGGCGAGGTCACCGGCGCGGGTGTCGGTGTACGGGGTCTTGAGGGTGGTGAGCATGGAACGGCTCCGCAAGCACGCAGTGAGAGTGGGCCGGCCCGCCCCCCGCGGAGGCCCGGAAGGAGCCCGAGGGGGCATCTGTCCGCCGGTCCGTGCCCACGTTCAGTCCGGGGCTACAGCAGTCACCGAATCACGGAACGCGCGACTCCCACAGACTTTTCACACAGTTTCGTCGGTTTTCCATACCAGCGGGGGTCTGCCAGGTCAGATGTTCTCCCCGCCGTTCCGCAACCGCCGTACGGGT
This sequence comes from Streptomyces macrosporus, assembly GCF_039533145.1. Classification (NCBI taxonomy): domain Bacteria; kingdom Bacillati; phylum Actinomycetota; class Actinomycetes; order Kitasatosporales; family Streptomycetaceae; genus Streptomyces; species Streptomyces macrosporus. The sequence goes on along the minus strand of NZ_BAAASZ010000034.1, from coordinate 9,526 downwards.
GAACGAACATCAGCCACCGCCGCAACCGCCGCCGCAGCCGCCACCACCACAACCGCCACCGCCACCGCCACAACCGCCGCGGTGCGTCGAGCCGTTCCTCCCCGACGCACCGGACCGGAGCCACCAGGTGTCGGAAGAACCGCCGGCGGCCACGCGGCGGCGGCCGCGCCGCGCGAGCGCGAGCCCGCCGGCCACGAGCACCAGCGCGAGACCGAGCAGGAAGATCCTCATGACGCCCCCCTTGTCCACACGTCCCCCGGGTGGGACCTGGGGACACGATGCCCCGCGGTCGGCCGCGGCAAAGCGGAGTTGAGGAACTCCAGAGGAACGGACCGAGGGCGTCCGGAACGACCGTCAGCTTCCGCCGCAGCCGCCACCTCCGCCACCACAGCCACCGCCCCCGCCGCCGCAGCCGTGGGACGAACCACCGCCGTCGTCGCCTCCCCACCACGTGCCGACGGAGCCGCTGTCGGACGCACCGCCACCGCCGCCGCGGCGACGCCGCCGCTTCCGCCTGCCTCCCACCGCGGCCAGGGCGCCCACTCCGACGACCAGGCACAGAATCACCATCTCCACGGTGCCCCCCTTCCTTCCGCACGTCCCCCGTGCGGGGCTTGCGGACACGATGCCCCGGCGCCGACCTGCGGGAAACGGAGTTGAGGAAGTCCAGAGGTTCGCCGGGAACGCCCGCGGCGGCCGCCGGTCGGCGCGCCGGCCGTCCGGGCGCGGCGGGGTTGAGGAAGACCGGAGGTTCGGCGGAGGATGTCCGGCATGACCGCCTCCGGACGACCACTGCTCAACCGCCGCCTGGCCGCATTCGGCACGACGGTCTTCGCCGAGATGTCGGCGCTGGCCGTCCGCACGGGGGCGATCAACCTGGGCCAGGGCTTCCCCGACACCGACGGCCCGGAGGAGGTGCGGGAGGCCGCCGTCCGCGCCCTGCGCGACGGCCGCGGCAACCAGTACCCGCCCGGCCCCGGCGTCCCCGAACTGCGCGCCGCGATCGCCGACCACCAGCGGCGCTTCCACGGCCTGACCTTCGACCCCGACACCGAGGTCCTGGTCACCGCCGGCGCCACCGAGGCCATCGCCGCCACGCTGCTGGCCCTCCTGGAGCCGGGCGACGAGGTGATCGCGTTCGAGCCGTACTACGACTCCTACGCCGCCTGCGTCGCCATGGCCGGCGCCGTGCGCGTCCCCCTCACCCTCCGCGCGCCCGACTTCCGCCCCGACCTCGACGCCCTGCGGGACGCGATCACGCCCCGCACCCGGCTGCTCCTGCTGAACTCCCCGCACAATCCGACCGGCACGGTCCTCACCCGCGAGGAGCTGGCCGCGATCGCCGAACTGGCGGTGGAGCGCGACCTGCTGGTGGTGACCGACGAGGTCTACGAGCACCTGGTCTTCGACGGCGAGCACGTGCCGCTGATCTCCCTGCCCGGCATGCGCGACCGCACGGTCTCCATCTCCTCCGCCGGGAAGACCTTCTCCTTCACGGGCTGGAAGGTCGGCTGGGTCACGGCCTCCGCCCCCCTGGTCACGGCCGTGCGGACGGCGAAGCAGTACCTCACCTACGTGAGCGCGGGCCCGTTCCAGTACGCCGTCGCCGAGGCGCTGCGCCTGCCGGACGCGTACTTCACCGCCTTCCGCGAGGACCTGCGCGCCAAGCGCGACCTCCTCGCCGACGGGCTCGCCGAGGCGGGCTTCGAGGTCTTCCGGCCGCAGGGCACGTACTTCGTCACCACCGACATCGCCCCGCTCGGCGAGAAGGACGGCCTCGCCTTCTGCCGGAGCCTGCCGGAGCGGTGCGGCGTGGTCGCCGTCCCCAACGCGGTCTTCTACGACGACCCGGACGCCGGCCGCACCCAGGTCCGCTTCGCGTTCTGCAAGCGCGAGGACGTCCTGCGCGAGGCGGTGTCCCGGCTGCGGCGCCCGGCCGCCCGCCCGTGAGCGGGCGAAGGTGAGCGGGCGGAGGTGAGCGGGGCCCTCCGGACACCTCCGGACACGACGGGGCCCCGGACGCACGGGCAGCGCGTCCGGGGCCGTGTGGAAGCCTCGGAACCCCGTGGGGGGCCGGGTCAGTCCTCGTCGTCGTCGCCGGACTCCACGTCCTTGGCCAGGCCGAGCTGCTCCACGAGCCACCGGTCGAACTCGACCGACGCGCGCACCCAGCTCACCGTGCTGGACACGAAGTGCTCCAGCGAGACGCCGATGCCGATCAGCATCTGGGCCTCGCCGATCAGGCGGACCGTGCCGTCGTCGTGCGTGTGGCTGTAGACCTTCGGCCAGAGCGTGCGGCGGTTCCAGTCGTCGATCAGCTCCAGCAGACGGGGCTTGTCCTCGATGGAGTGCGGGCGGTCGTAGAACGTCCGGACGGAGAAGATCTGCTGCTCGTTCTCCCCCCGGAACATGAAGTAGGTGCGGAACTCCTCCCACGGCGCCGCGAGGTCACCCTCGTCGTCGACGACGTACTTCAGCTCCATCTGGTCGAGGAGCTGCTTGACCAGGTCCTGGTCGGGGACGATGGGACCGGCAGGCCCCGTCGGCTGCTTCTCGGGCTCTTGGCCCCCGAAGTTCGGAATCGAGGACGGGTCGATGCTCACCGTGGATTTCCCTTCATACGATTCCTGTCATCCTCCCCTACCCCGGCCCGGTGATGGCAAGCCCGGCCTTCCGGCCTCGTCCATCGGACTGGCGGGATCGTCCGATGCGGGGAGGGTGCGGAGACGCGAAGGGGCCACGGGGGCGGACCGCCCCCGTGGCCCCGGGCGCGTGCGGCGGCGCCGCGCCGTCAGCGCACCGCGCCGATGGCCAGGCCCTCCTTCTCCAGGTCCACGTCGACGCGGACGGTGTCGCCGTCGCGGACCTCGCCCGCCAGGATCTCCCGGGCGAGCTGGTCGCCGATCGCCGTCTGGACCAGGCGGCGCAGCGGCCGGGCGCCGTAGGCCGGGTCGTTGCCCTCCACCGCCAGCCAGTCCAGCGCGGCCTCGGAGACGTCGAGGGTGAGCCGCCGGTCGGCCAGGCGTCGGGCGAGGGCGTCGATCTGGAGCCGGGCGATGCGGCGCAGCTCCTCGCCGCTGAGCGCGGAGAAGATCACCAGGTCGTCCAGCCGGTTGAGGAACTCCGGGCGGAAGGCGGAGCGGACGGTCGCCATGACCTTCTCCCGCTTCTCCTCCTCCTTGGCGAGGGGGTCCATCAGGAACTGGCTGCCGAGGTTGGAGGTCAGGATGAGGATGGTGTTGCGGAAGTCCACCGTCCGGCCCTGGCCGTCGGTCAGCCGCCCGTCGTCGAGCACCTGGAGCAGGATGTCGAAGACCTCGTGGTGGGCCTTCTCCACCTCGTCCAGCAGCACCACGCTGTACGGGCGTCGCCGCACCGCCTCGGTGAGCTGGCCGCCCTCCTCGTAGCCGACGTAGCCGGGGGGCGCGCCGACCAGTCGGGCGACCGAGTGCTTCTCGCCGTACTCGCTCATGTCGATGCGGACCATGGCCCGCTCGTCGTCGAAGAGGAAGTCGGCGAGCGCCTTGGCCAGCTCCGTCTTTCCGACGCCGGTGGGGCCGAGGAACAGGAACGATCCCGTCGGCCGGTCGGGGTCGGAGACGCCCGCGCGGGAGCGGCGGACGGCGTCGGAGACGGCGCGGACGGCCTCGGTCTGGCCGATCAGCCGCTTGCCCAGCTCCTCCTCCATCCGCAGCAGCTTCCTCGTCTCGCCCTCCAGCAGCCGCCCGGCGGGGATGCCGGTCCAGGAGGCGACGACGTCGGCGATGTCGTCCGAGCCGACCTCCTCCTTGACCATGGTGTCCTTGCCGCTGGCCTCCTGCTCGGCGACGGACGCCTCCTCCAGCTCGCGCTCCAGGGCCGGGATCTCGCCGTACAGCAGCTTCGAGGCGGTCTCGAAGTCGCCGTCGCGCTGGGCGCGCTCGGCCTGGCCGTGCAGCTCGTCGAGCTTCTCCTTCAGCTCGCCGACGCGGTTGAGGCCCCGCTTCTCCTTCTCCCAGCGGGCGGTGAGGCCGCGCAGCTCCTCCTCGCGGTCGGCCAGCTCCCGGCGCAGCCGCTCCAGCCGCTCGCGGGAGGCGGCGTCGCTCTCGTTGGCCAGGGCCAGCTCCTCCATCTTCAGCCGGTCCACGGCGCGCTGGAGCTCGTCGATCTCCACGGGCGAGGAGTCGATCTCCATCCGCAGCCGGGAGGCGGCCTCGTCCACCAGGTCGATGGCCTTGTCCGGCAGGAAGCGGGAGGTGATGTAGCGGTCGGAGAGGGCGGCGGCGGCCACCAGCGCGCCGTCGGAGATCTGCACCTTGTGGTGCGCCTCGTAGCGCCCCTTGAGACCGCGCAGGATCGCGACGGTGTCCTCGACGGTGGGCTCGGCGACCAGCACCTGCTGGAAGCGGCGCTCCAGGGCCGGGTCCTTCTCGATCCGCTCGCGGTACTCGTCCAGCGTGGTGGCGCCGACCATGCGCAGCTCGCCGCGGGCCAGCATCGGCTTGAGCATGTTGCCCGCGTCCATCGCCGAGTCGCCGCCGGCGCCCGCGCCGACGACCGTGTGCAGCTCGTCGATGAAGGTGATGATCCGCCCCTCGCTGGACTTGATCTCCGCCAGGACGGCCTTGAGCCGCTCCTCGAACTCGCCGCGGTACTTCGCGCCGGCGACCATCGCGCCCAGGTCGAGGGCGACCAGGCGCTTGTTCTTCAACGACTCGGGGACGTCGCCCTTGACGATGCGCTGCGCCAGGCCCTCCACGACGGCGGTCTTGCCGACGCCGGGCTCGCCGATGAGCACCGGGTTGTTCTTGGTGCGCCGCGAGAGGACCTGCACCACGCGGCGGATCTCCTGGTCGCGGCCGATGACGGGGTCGAGCCGGCCCTCGCGCGCGGCGGCGGTGAGGTCGGTGCCGAACTTCTCCAGGGCCTTGTAGGTGCCCTCGGGGTCGGGCGTGGTGACGCGCTGCCCGCCGCGGCCGCGCTCGAAGGCGTCGAGCAGCCTGGCGGCGGTGGCGCCCTGCCGCTCCAGGAGCGTGGCGGCCTGTCCGCCCTTGGCGGCCAGGCCGATGAGCAGGTGCTCGGTGGAGACGTAGGCGTCGCCCAGTTCCTTGGCGCGCTGGGTGGCGTCGGCGATGACCGACAGCAGCTCGCGGTCGGGCTGCGGCCGGGCCACGGTGGAGCCCTGCACGCTGGGCAGTGCGGCCAGCAGGCGTTCGGCGCCGGACCGCAGGGCGGCCTGGTCGGCGTCGACGGCCGCGAGCAGGTCCTGGATGTTCTCGTTGTCCCGGCCCTCCAGAAGGGCCAGCAGCAGATGCGCCGGGGTGATGTCCGGGTGGCCCCCGGTGAGGGCGCGGTTGTCGGCCGCGCTGATCGCGTCCCGGCTCCTGTTCGTCAGCTCGGCGTCCACGGGTGCGTGCTCCTCCTCCTGCTGTCGCCAACTCTGCACTCAAGAGCATGCAGTAAGTTGAGTCTATTCCACTCAAGGCGCGGGTGGGAGGGGAAAACGGGATAGTTTCCGGATCATGGCCACCGAATCACGGCGGGACCCCCGACACCCGGAGGACGCCTACCTCGCCTTCTGGCGCGAACGCCACCTGTGCACCCTGACCACCCTGCGGCCCGACGGGACGCCCCACGTGGTCCCGGTCGGCGTCACCTACGACCCCGAGGCGGGCCTGGCCCGGGTCATCACCCGGCGCGGCAGCGCCAAGGTCGCCAACGTCCTGGCCGCGTCCGAGCGCCCGGAGGGCGCCCGGGTCGCCGTCTGTCAGGTGGACCGGGGACGCTGGGCCACCCTGGAGGGCACCGCGACCGTGCGCACCGACCCCGACGCGATCGCCGACGCGGTCGCCCGGTACGCCGAGCGCTACCAGCGCACCCCGCGCCCCAACCCGGAGCGGGTGCTGATCGAGATCGCCGTGGACCGGGCGATGGGCACCGTCTGACCCGTACGGCGGGCTCCGCCCCGACACACCACCGCACACGCCCCCGACACACCACCGCACCGCCGGCGTTCGACACCGGCGGTGCGGCTGCGCGAGCGGCCCGACGGGCGCGCGGGCCCGGGGGCGGGGCCTCAGCGGACGGCGGTCCCGCCCGCGGCCTGGAGCAGCTTCCGCGCCTCCTCGGGGAGGGGACGGCCGAGCACCCGGCCCCGGTCGTCACCGACGGACATCACGGCCACGATCGTCCCGGACTGGCTCTTCGCGTCGTAGTCCTGGAGCCACGGACCGCCGCTGGACCCCTGGGTGAGGTCGCAGGACTCCAGCAGCAGCCCGCCCACGTTGGGCTTCTGGGTGTCCCGGTCGGTCAGCAGGGTGGGCGTGCCCGCGCAGTGGCCGAGCGCCTCGCCGTCGTACGGCGCCGCGGCCGGGTAGCCGAGGGCGACGGTCCGCTTGGCGGGGTCGACGGGCTCGAAGTCGATCCGGTTGCCCCCCACCTGCTCCTCGATCGTCCGGCCGTTCTTCTCCTCGACGGTCAGGAACGCGTAGTCGTACGGCAGGGCCTCGGGGAGACGACCGCGCTTCCAGGCGGACTCGACGTGCGCGGACGTCACCCGCCAGCCGACCCGCGCGACGTTCGCGGTGCCGTGGTGGTCGTATCCGGGGACGAACCAGGCTTCTTCCCAGCGGGGCTCGCCGGGGTTGTGGACACAGTGCGCGGCGGTGACGACGACGCTTCCGTTGGGGGCGTCCACGACGGCTCCGGAGCAGGTGAGCAGCTGCCCGTCCGCGTAGGTCCCCACGAGCTTTCCGACGGTCCTGACGGTGCCGTGGGGCCAGGGCGCCTGCACCGTGCCGGCCGTGCGCTCCGCCGTGGGGGCGGGCGCGGGCGGGGTGAGGGGCGCGGCTCCCAGGAGCGCGGCGGAGGTGGCGACGGTGACGACTGCGGCGATGACGGCGCGTATCTTGTCCATGCCTTCACGCTGCGCCCCGATTGGGCCATATGGCCATCCGCACACCGCCGGTCGGGTGACCGGGAGGCGGCCGTCCGGGCGATTCGGACGGCCGCCGCCGGACGACCCGACCCGGACGGGCCGGCGGTCGTGCCGCTCCGACGGCCTCCGGTCAGTCCACGGCCCGCTGGGGGCGCCAGACCACCAGCGCGCTGGACTGCTGCACGTCCTGGTAGGGGACCAGGTCGCGGCGGTAGGACGCGTGCACCTGCGCCTCGCGCTGGCGCATGGCCAGTGCCGCGCCCTCCAGGGCCTGCTGGAGCTCGGCCACCTGGGCCTGGAGGGCGGCGACCTGGTTCTCCAGTTCGATGATGCGCTTGATGCCCGCGAGGTTGATGCCCTCGTCCTGCGACAGCCGCTGCACCTGCCGCAGCAGCTGGATGTCGCGGGCCGAGTAGCGCCGACCGCGCCCGGCGGTGCGGTCGGGGGAGACGAGCCCGAGACGGTCGTACTGGCGCAGCGTCTGCGGGTGGAGCCCGGAGAGCTGGGCCGCGACCGAGATGACGTAGACCGGCGAGTCGTCCGTCAGCTCGTAAGGGTTGTTGCGTGCCCGTCCCTGACCCTGTCGTCCGCGGCCGTGCCCGTCCATCTTTCGTCAGTCTCCCTTCGCGGCCTTGAACAGCGCCGCCCGCGGGTCCTCGCCCGCGGTCGCGTCACGGTAGGACTCCAGCAGGTCCCGTGCCTTGTCGCTCAGGTCCTTCGGAACCGTCACTTCTATGGTGACCAACAGGTCGCCCCGAGTTCCATCCTTGCGCACCGCTCCCTTGCCGCGGGCGCGCATGGTCCGGCCGCTCGGCGTACCGGGCGGCAGCCGCAGGGTGACCGGCGGGCCGCCCAGGGTGGGCACCTTGATCTCGCCGCCGAGCGCCGCCTCCGGGAAGGTGACGGGCACGGTGACCGTCAGGTTGTCGCCCTTGCGGCCGAACACCGGGTGCGGTTCGACGTGCACCACGACGTAGAGGTCTCCGTTCGGTCCGCCGCGCTCGCCCGGCGCTCCCTTGCCCCGCAGCCTGATCCGCTGGCCGTCCGAGACCCCGGCGGGGATGCGGACCTGCATCGTGCGCGAGCTGGTCGCCCGGCCGCTGCCCTTGCAGACCTCGCACGGGTTCTCGGCGATCAGCCCGCGGCCCTTGCAGTCCATGCACGGGTCGGTGAGCGAGAAGCCGCCCCCGCCGCCGCGGCTGACCTGCCCGGTGCCGACGCAGGTCGGGCACACCCGGGGGGTGCCGTTCCTGTCGCCGGTGCCCGAACAGGCCTTGCACGCCGCGGAGCTGGACATCCGCAACGGCACCGTGGCCCCGTCCACCGCCTCGGTGAAGCTGAGCGTCACCTCGGACTCGATGTCCTGGCCGCGGCGCGGCTGCGTGCGCGTTCCGGCGCCGCCCCGCCCGAACAGACCGCCGAAGACGTCCCCCAGGCCGCCGCCGAAGCCGCCGGCCCCGGCGCCGCCCGGGGCGCCCCCGAAGAGGTCGCCCAGGTCGAAGTTGAAGCCGCCGGCCGCTCCCGGGCCGGTGCGGAACCCACCGGCGCCGAAGAGCGCGCGTGCCTCGTCGTACTCCTTGCGACGCTTGGGGTCGCCCAGGACGTCGTGCGCCTCGGAGATCTCCTTGAAGCGCTCCTCCGCCTGGCGGTCGCCCTTGTTGGCGTCCGGGTGGTACTCGCGGGCGAGCTTCCGGTACGCCTTCTTGATCTCCGCCTCGGTGGCGTCCTTCGGGACGCCGAGGACCTTGTAGTAGTCCTTCTCCACGAAGTCCTTGGTACTCATCCCCGGCGTCCCTCCTCTCGGTCTCTCCTCGCGTCAGCCCTGCTCGGGGCCACCGCTCTCCTCATCAGGTGCCGCTTCCGCCTGCTGTGACTCGACCGGCGCCGCCGACGACTGGGACGACGGCTGTGCGCCCGGCTGCGGCTCGGCGACGCCCACCCGCGCCGGGCGGATGGTGCGTTCGCCGATGCGATACCCGGGCTGGAGGATCTGCACGCACGTCGTCTCGGTGACATCCGGAGAATACGAGTGCATCAGGGCCTCGTGCACCGTCGGGTCGAAGGGCTCGCCCTCCTTGCCGAACTGCTGCAGGCCCATCTTCGCCACCACCATCTCCAGCGACTCGGCCACCGACTTGAAGCCGCCGACCAGTTCGCCGTGGTCCCGGGCGCGGCCGATGTCGTCGAGCACCGGCAGCAACTCGGTCAGCACGTTGGCGACCGCGACCTCCTTGACCGCCACCCGGTCCCGTTCGACCCGACGGCGGTAGTTGGAGAACTCCGCCTGGAGCCGCTGGAGGTCCTGGGTGCGCTCGTTGAGGGCGCTGCGGGCCTGGTCGAGCTGGGCCGTCAGGGCCGCCACCGCGCCGCCGTCACCGGGCTGGTCCTCCGGACCCGCCTCCTCGGCGGGTCCGGAGGGCTGCGCCGCGGCGTCGGCGGGCTGCTGCTCGCCCTGACCGCTCGGGTCGTGCTGCCCCTGGGGGCGGGCGGCCGGGTCGGTGGGGACGTCGGGTTCCTGCTCGAAACCCGGGGTCTCCTCCGTCACGCTGCATCACCCTTGTTCGACTTGTCGTCGTCGACGATCTCGGCGTCCACCACGTCGTCGTCGCC
>NZ_BAAASZ010000033.1:0-13977 GCF_039533145.1 Streptomyces macrosporus | reverse complement strand
GCGCCGAAGTAGGTGTCCCAGGTGTCCAGGTGGGCGTCGAAGTGGAGCAGGGCGACCGGGCCGTGCCGCCCGGCCACCGCGCGCAGCAGGGGCAGGGCGATGGTGTGGTCGCCGCCGAGGGTCATCAGGCGGGCGCCGGTGTCCAGCAGTTCCCCGGCCGCGGCCTCGATGGTCTCGACCGCCTCGTTGATGTTGAACGGGTTGGCGGCGATGTCGCCCGCGTCGGCCACCTGGGCGAGCGCGAAGGGCGAGGCGTCCTGGGCCGGGTTGTAGGGGCGCAGCAGGCGGGACGCCTCACGGATCGCGTTGCCGCCGAAGCGGGCGCCGGGCCGGTAGGAGACGCCGGAGTCGAACGGCACGCCGACCACGGCCACGTCCGCGCGGTCCACCTCGTCCAGGCGCGGCAGCCGGGCGAAGGTCGCCGGGCCGGCGAAGCGCGGGACACGGGAGGAGTCGACTGGCCCTCGGGGTTCGGTCATGTCCGCCGCCTTACCTTTTTCGGATGCACACGTAAAGATCCGGTCGCCAGAGTCTGCACAGGCGACGATCCGCACGACAATTGGAATGGAAACGAAGAGTTAGGCTCGCTTTGTGGAAGACCACAAAGACCCCCGGATGACCGTCGGCGAACTGCTGTCGTACCCGGCGCTCCGCATGCGCCTGCTGGCGGGCTCCGCGGGGCTGGGCCGCCCCGTCTCCTGGGCCCATGTCAGCGAGTTGGACGACCCCACCCCCTGGCTGCTCGGCACCGAGGTGATCATGACGACGGGGCTCGCGATCCCCCGCTCGGCGGCCGGGCAGCGGGCCTACCTGGAACGGCTCGACGACGCCGGGATCGCCGCCCTCGCCGTCTCCGCCCAGCTGCACGTGCCCCCGCTGCGCCAGGCGTTCTTCGACACCGCGGAGCGGCGCGGCCTGCCGATCCTGGAGGTCCCGCTGGCCGTGCCGTTCATCGCGGTGGCGCAGGAGATCGCGACCGCCGTCCGGGAGGACGTCGGCCACCGGCTCGGGGCGCAGCTCCAGGTCTTCGGGGCGCTGCACTGGCTGACCTCGGAGAAGCTGGACACCGCGACGCTCTTCCACCGCCTGGAGAGACTGTCGGGGTACGACATCCACTTGTGCACCCCGCAGGGCCGCCCTCTCCTGCCCGGCGTCCCGGCCCCCGACCCGTCCGCCATCCCCGCCTCGGTGGACGCCCCTCCCACCATCGCCGGCGGGTTCGCCCTTCCGGTGCCCTCGCCCGGTGGCACGGCGGGCTTCCTCATCGCGTTCGAGCGCGAGGGCACGCGTCCGGCGGGCCTCGCCGTCGTCCAGCACATCGCGACGGTGGCCGCGCTCCAGCTCGCCATGGTCCGCACCGAACGCGAGACGCTGCGCCGCGAGGGGGCCGAGATCCTCGCCGAGTTGCTCCAGGAGGCGCTCTCTCCCGCCGCCGCCCGGCGCCGTCTGCTGCGGCACTCCATCGAGGGCGAGATCGCCCTGACGGTGGTCAGGGGAGTGACCGAGGACGCGGTCCTCCAGGCCCTGGAGGACCGGCCGTACCTGCTGCTCAACCGCGGCGAGGACCGCTACGTCCTCGGCTCGCCCCGCCTCGGCGAGGCGATCGGGACCCTGCCGGGGGTCGCCGCCGGGACGAGCCGTCCCTTCCTCCCCGGCGCCTCGCTGCGGGTCGCGCAGCGCGAGGCCCTGTGGGCGGTCTCCCACGCCGCCGCGTCGGGCCGCTCCTTCGTCCGCTACAGCGACGACGCCACCGGTCGCTGGCTGCCGGACGACCCCGCCGCGCTCACCGCGCTGGTCGAACACGTCCTGGGCGAGGCGCTGCGCTACGACGCCGCGCACGGCTCGCGGCTCGTGCGGTCGGTGCGCACGTGGCTGGAGCGCGACCGCCGTACGGACGAGGCCGCCGCCGCCCTCCACATCCACCCGAACACGCTCTCCTACCGGCTGCGCCGCTTCGGCGAGCTCACCGGCCGCGACCTGTCCGCCACCGAGGCGTTCGCCGAGGTCTGGCTGGCGATCCGGGCCGCGGGACAGCTCGGCCTGCTCGACTGACCCGCCGCGGCCCGCCCGGCCGGAAAGGGCGGCCACCCCGGCGGTGGGCGGCGATGCCGGGCACGCCCCGCACGGCGGCGGCACGTCGACACTCGTCGCCGACGCACGACCGGGCCTCCGGGGCGTCGGCCCCCGAGGCAGGGCGCGCCGAGCGTGAGATCCGCGCGCTCCGCAGCCCAACCTTTCACCGGCGTGGCGTGTCACACCGGGTGAAGACACCACGGAAACGGGGGGAACATGAACACCAGCACCCGCATCGGCCGCGCCGGCGCGATCGGTCTCACCGCGCTCGCCGTGGCGGCCGGCGCCCTCGCCGCGACCGCGACCGCCGCCGCGGCGAGCGACTCGCCCGCCTTCCTCGCTCCGGAGGAGCTGCCGCCCCACCCCTCCTCCGCCTGGTACGCGGGCGAGGTCACCGGCGGCGTTCCGGACCCGCTGCCCTTCTGCTACGGCGAGGCCCTTCCCGGAGCCACCTCCCGGTACCGCGCGTTCTGGACGGAGTACGACACCAGCGCCCGGCAGGTCACCGTCGTGGAGCGCGACGAGGCACGGGCCAAGGACCTGGCCGCGCTGCTGAACGACGCGATCCGGCGGTGCGCGGAGCGGACCGAACAGCAGGACCCCGAGGTCACCGCCGAGTTCAGGTCCTACGGCAGGCTGCGCGTCGAGGACGGCGCCCGCGTGTACGGCGTGCACACGGCCCACTCCTGGGGCGCCTCCGACATCCACCTGTTCTCGGTGGGCCGGGACGGGAGGACCGTCACGGTCGTGGACTGGGGGCAGATGGGCACCTTCCGGCACGCGCAGGTGGCCGACTTCACGAGGACGACGGTCACGGCCGTCGCCAAGCTGTACTGACGGACGTGCGGGTGCCCCCGGCCCCCTCCGCCGAGGGAGGGCCGGGGGCACCCGCACGTGGTCCGGGTCCGCGGCGGACCGCACCTCGGCGCCGTGTCCGTCCTGGTGACCTCGGTCGCGCCGAACCGTTCGGCGGGCGGCCTCAGTTCTTCCCGGAGGCCACGACCTTGCGCACGTTCTCGATGCTTCCGCAGTCGGCGGCCAACTGCTCCTCGCGCGCCGTGGCGAACGCCTCTCCGAGCTGCGCGCGCCGTTCGTCGCTCACGTTCTCGCGCGCGTCGTTGAGCAGGGTGCGCTCCTCCTCGTCCGCGTGGTGGTTGACCGCCGTCACGAGTTCCTCGAGCTTCTCCTCCCACTCCTCCGAGGCGGTGTCCTCCACCTCCAGCAGGGCGAGCAACGCCTCGTTGGCCTCCTGGTGTTCGTGGACGCTGTGCTCGACGTCCTCGTCGTCCACGTTCTTGTAACGGCGCAGCGCCGGATAGACCTTCGCCTCCTCGGCGGCGGAGTGGGCCATCAGGAGGGCGGCGAACTCGCCCAACGCGCCCGCCCGGTCGGCCTCGACGTTGCGCATCGTCCGGAAGAGGTCCTCCATCTTCCGGTGGTCACGCAGGATCAGCTCGACGACATCGGTCGCTGAGGACGGCATACCGGTTCCTCCTTGTCGTGGACAACGGCGGTGATTCGGTCCGGCGGATACCCCGTATCCCGTGCCTCAGGCGTCCCCGCGCCACTGTCCGCCGGGGGCCGAACTCCGGTTCCCCGGCGCCCGGCATCATGTGGTCCTCGCCCGGTTCACCGGAACGTCGGCACGATCGACGGGAAGCGACGGGAAGCGACGGGAAGCGACGGGAAGTGACAGGAACCGACGGGAGGGGCATGAAGCCGTCTGCCAAGGCCGGATCGGCCCGCCTGGACCAGCTCGCCGAGACGGTGGTGGTGGCCGCGTGCGAGTTGGCCGACGCCGCGGAGCCGGGGGGCTGGAGCGCGGGAGCCATCGAGGACGCGGCCTGTGCCATGGAGGTGCTGGCCGGTGCTCTCGGCCGGCTCGATCCGGAGTGCGCCGACATCCTCTCCGTCGTACCGGTCGCCGTCGCGGCCCTCCTGGAGCGCACCGAGCAGACCCACACCGAGGACGCCGTGCCGGACGACGAGGTTCCGCGAACCGAGTCGGTCACGAGCGCGGCCCTGCGCCGGGCCCTGACCGCCCACGGCATCGTCCGACACCGCGTCCACCACCTCGGCCCCGCGCTGGTGACCGTGACCATGGCACCGGCCGACGCGCAGGCCCTGGCCGCCCTGCTCCTGCCGCGCGGCGCGCTCCCCCGCCGGGCGCGTCCCGTCGAGGCGGACGAGCTGTGGGGCGGTGGACCGGCCCGGACCGCGGCCGCCGCGCTCGCCGAGGCACTCGCCCCGCACGGGACGGGCACCTACGCCCGCGTCCTCGGCTCCGGACAGGTCAGCGCCGGCCTCACCCCCCAGGCCGCCCGGAGCGTCGTCGACGCGTTGACCGGTGGGACCTCCCTCACCCCCCGCCCACGCCGTCGCGGCCTCGGTCCCGGCTACACGGGGCCGTACACCGGACGGTGAGGGGAGGCGCCCCGCCCCTTCCGCGCGGGGACGGGGCACGGAACGGCACCGACCGGGGGCTGTCGGACGCCCGGAGGACCACACCACGGGCCCCGGCCGAAGTGCGCCGTCGCCGCCGCCGCTCCAGGATGGGTGACGTGACCGACGAAACACCGGCGCAGGCTCCGATCATCGTCTGGGGCGTGACCCACGGGGACCGGCCGTTCCGCGTCGTCCAGATCAGGGGCGAGCCCGCGGGGGTCGCCCACGACATCACCGACGTGGTCCGCCTGGCCTTCGAGGCCGGTCTGGGCCCGGTGGACCTGGACGACCCCGCCACCGTCCGGTGGGTCGGCGGGGGCAAGTACACCTGGGTCTGAGCGCGGGCCCGAGCGACCGGCGCCTCGGCCGGCACGGGCCGGGCACGGCCGCCGCGGGCCTTCCGCCACGCGTCGACGGCTCGCCGGGGATGTCGGCTCGGGGCAGGGAACACCGTAAAGACACTCAGTGCCTTTACGGTTGACACCGAGTGCCATATCGTGTGGCTGTTGCCGCTCCGTGAATCGGCACGGCCCACCCACGCGGCACATCAGTTGCTCCAGCCGAGCGCAGGGAGACGACATGGTGGTCAGTACCGTGATCGATGTCCGTGAGGACGACGCGGCGGTCGTCGACGGCGGACACGTCCCAGCCCCCTCCCCCACCCCCTCGGACACCGGCGGGGATCTCCGCGAGCCGCACCACGACGGGCTGTACTACCAGCGCTGCCGTTGGTGCCGGACCCCGGTCTTCAGACGCCTGCTGTGCCCCGTGTGCGCCTCCACCGACTTCGACCGGGAGGCCGGCGGCGGCACCGGCGTCGTCCGCCGCGTCATCTCCGTCGACCGGAGCGCCGGTACGCCGTGCACCGTCGCCCTGATCACCATGGACGAGGGGTACCAGGTGCGCTCCACGGTGACCGGCACGCCGCCGCAGGGCGTCCACACCGGAGCGCGGGTCCGCCTCGCCCCGGAGACCGCCCACGGACACCGGAAGCCCGTCTTCCGGCTCTGCGAGGACCCGTACGCCGATCACCTGCCCGCCGCGTGGCGTTGACCGGCGCCGGACGGCTCACCCGAAACGGCCCCGCACCGGCCCCACCGTCGAGACCACCCGCACCACGGCGGGGGCGCGCGGGGTCGAGCCGAACCCGAACCGCACCGGGGGGTCGACCGGCGCGAGCCCGCCCAGGTCCTCGCCCTCGAACGAGCCCGCCGCCGCGGTGACGGGACGCAGATCCCGCGCCCCGTACCACTCCCGGCGTCCCGCTCCCGCGCTTCCCCGCGTCCGCACCCCCGGCAGCAGCCGGGCCGGGAGGTCGGTCAACGTCGCCCAGGCCGGCCGGGCGGCGAGCGCTCCGGGCACGCACCGCAGCAACAGTCCGAGCGGGCCCCGCCGACCGACGGCGAACCGCAGCGCCAACGGCCCCGCCGCGACGCTCCAGACCGCTCCCGCCACGTGCACCGACGTCGGCACCACCCGCACCCGGTCGAAGCGGTAGACGCCGGCGACGAAGTCCGCGACCTGCCGGGTCGGGGCGAGCAGGACCCGCCGGCCGTCCGCCTCCTCCAGCATCACGTCGCTGAACGGCCCGAACGGCGACCGCACCCAGTGCCCCACCACCACCCGCGTACCGGAGGAGGTGCCGACGCCGGCGATCCAGCCGTCGAACCGCAGCGCGCCCTTCACCGCGACGGCCTCCCTTCCCTCGCCGCGCGGGCGGGGCCGGAGCGCTCCCGGTCGGCCCGGTCGGCTCTGTGTCCCGCCGAGGCGTCCATCGTCGGGCGGGCGGGGCCGGGGCCGCCACCGCGCTCCGGTGGCGGCCCCGGCCGTCTCCCGGACGGCTTCCCCGGCGGCGCGGGGCGTCACTCCGGACGGTGCGGCGGTGGTCGGTCGCCGTCCGGGGCGAGGGTGTCCCGCAGCAGTGCGGCCAGGTCGTCGGAGCCCACCCGGGCGAGTCCGTCGAACACGCCCGAACGGCGCCCCAGCAGCACCCCGACGAACGCCGCCACCACGATCTCGGCCCGCAGTTCGGGGCGGTCCCGTCCCTCCCGGGCGAAGCGTTCGCGCAGCGGCTCGACCAGCCGGGCGTACAGGGTGGCGCGCGCGGCGTCCTGGGCCTCCGGGTCGGCGTGCGGCTGGACGACGGCCCGGAGGAGGGGGCCGGGGCCGCGACGATCGACCCGTTCGAGGAGTTCGAGCAGGTACTCCGGGTCGAGGAGGTCGGCCCGGACGGTGTCGCCCCTCTCGGCCCGCAGCGCGGCGATGTAGAGCTGGGTCTTGCCGCCGAAGTAGCGGGCGATGAGCGCCGGGTCCACACCCGCCCGCTCCCCGATCTCACGGACCGTGGAACGGTCGAAGCCCTTCTCCGCGAACAGCTCGACCGCCGCCCGCAGCAGCAGTTCGCGGCTGCGGGCGGAGTCGCGGCGGCGCGCGAGCCGGTCGCCGCTCACCGGTCGGCCCGG
Organism: Streptomyces macrosporus; assembly: GCF_039533145.1. NCBI lineage: Bacteria > Bacillati > Actinomycetota > Actinomycetes > Kitasatosporales > Streptomycetaceae > Streptomyces > Streptomyces macrosporus. The sequence continues at coordinate 6,997 of NZ_BAAASZ010000033.1, read as the reverse complement.
ACGGGTCGGGCGGGGCCGTCCTCGCGGAGCGGCGCCGGCCCCGCGTCCCCGGCGTCCACCGCCACGGCGGTCCGGGCTCCCGAACCGCGCGACCGGAGCAGGAGGAGCCCCAGCAGGGCCGTGACCACCCACACCCCGCAGGCCACCAGCCCGACCGTCCCGTAACCGTCGTTCGAGGGCAGGTCCCGCCCCGGGCCGGTGTGGGCCAGGAGCACCACGGCGCTGAGCGCACTGCCGGTCGAGTAGCCGACGTACTTCACGACGTGGTTGAAGCTCATCGCGCTGCCGGTCTCCTCCGCGGGCACGGCGCTCACGATCAGCCCCGGCATGACGGCCACGGTGACGCCGATGCCCAGTCCGGCCACGGCCATGGTGGCGAAGACCTGCCACAGGTGGTCGCGGGCGAACACGAAGGACAGCGCGGACACCAGGGAGACCAGGCAGCCGATCAGCATGATCCGGCCGAGCGGAAGGACGCGGTTCAGGGCCCGTACCAGCCAACCGGCCGCCAGACTGGCCACCGAGAAGGGCACCAGCACCAGTCCGGTGACGACGATGGACGCGCCGAAGCCGTGGCCCGCGCTCGTCGGCGTCTGCACGAAGCGGGTCACCGACGACATCAGCAGGTACATCCCCACACCGGCGATCACTCCGGTGAGGTCGGCCGCCAGCACCGCCCGGTCCCGCACCAGCCGCACGTCCACCAGCGGATGCGGCGTGCGCAGCTCGTGGAGGACCCACCAGACGAGCAGCAGGGCCGACCCGGCGGCCAGGCCGAGCAGACGGGCCGACGTCCAGCCCCAGCCCTCGCCCTGGGTGAGCGCGAACAGCAGCCCGGCCAGGCCGGCGGCGAGCAGCACCGCTCCGAGGACGTCCAGCCGGTGTGCCCGCCGTCGCGGAGGGGGCGGCAGGACGACGGCGGCGGCCACCAGGGCCAGACCGGCGGCGGCAGCGGCGAGCCAGAATCCGGCGTGCACGCCGAACGCCTCCGCGACGAGCCCGGTCACGGGGTAGCCCAGGCCCACTCCCACGGCGGCCGTCAGCGACAGCGTCGTCACCGCCGACCGCGCCCGCTCCGGGGGCAGGGCGTCGCGGGCGGTCGCCATGGCCAGCGGAGTGAGGCCGATGCCGAAGCCCTGGAGGGCACGTCCGGCGATCAGCCAGGCGAAGCCCAGCGGCAGGGCCGCCAGCACGCTGCCCACGAGCACCGCGGCCAGGCCGGCGAGCATCACCTTCCGGCGGTGCGGCCCGTCGCCCAGGCGTCCCATCGTCGGCGTGGCGATCGCGCCCACGAGCATCGTCACCGTCAGGGACCACTGGGCGTCGGAGACGGGGACGTGCCGGGTGGCGGCGATCGTCGGGATCAGCGGAGCGCCGAGGCTGCTGACGATCGCGACCAACAGGCCGAGGGAGACCAGCACCGGGACCAGCGCCCGCTGCCGCCGGAGGGAAGGTGTGCTCGTCCGCTGCACAGGCGGGGCCGCTCCTCTCGTCGTTTTGTCATCGCGTGATGTCTACACATGATGACACAGGACGTTCCAGGGGTCGCCCGCCCGGCTCCGGCGGCTCCCGCGCGGGAGGGGGCCGCGGCTCACACCGTGGTGGCGGCACCGCGGGGGCGCGCGGGGGGCGCGCGACGAACGGCGGCGTAACCTTTCTGCGCCGCGCGGCGTTGTACGGGCGTCACATGCACAGGAATTCGCTTCCCCCGCGGTTCCGTGACCGAGGGGCCTGAGCCCACACACCCCTCCCCCCGGCTCAGGTCCCTCGTGACATCTCGTGACGCCGTACGGCGCGGTCGAGTGGACGACGCGGCGTGGTTCCTCCCGCGGACATATGATCGTCCGCACACTGCTCTCATGATCATCACGTTCCGCCGCTCGGCGGGGATCGCCCTCCTGGCGCTGCTGGGCGGTCTCGTCACGGGGCTGTCGGCGCGCCCGTCCTCCGCGGCCGACGCCTGCGCCGAGTCGGTGCCCTTCACCTCGAACACGGAGGGCTACCGCGGCTTCCGCGTCCCGGCCGTGGTCGAGGTCGGCGGTGACGGCACAGCGGCCGACCCGGGCGTGCTCGTCGCCTTCGCCGAGGGACGCGTCGACTCCCTCGCGGACGACGGCGACATCGACGTGGTGGCACGCCGGTCGCTCGACGGTGGCTGTACCTGGGGCCCGCTGCGGGTGGTCGCCGACGCCGGGCGGGACACCATCGGCAACCCCTCCCCCGTCGTCGATCCGGCCACCGGCCGGATCGTGCTGCTGAGCTGTCGGAACGTCCACGGGGTGATGGCGCACCGCCGGGTGTTCGTCCAGTACAGCGACGACGACGGCGTCACCTTCTCGGCTCCCCGGGAGATCACCGGGCAGGTGAAGCCCGAGCACTGGAACTGGTACGGCACGGGCCCCGGTCACGGGTTGGCCCTGCGGCACGGCCCGCGCGTCGGCCGTCTGCTGGTGCCGGCCAACCACAGCCACCGCTCGGCGGCCTCCGCGTACCGCTCCGGCGCCCACTCGCTGTACAGCGACGACGGAGGGCGGACGTGGCACGTCGGCTACGTGGCCCAGCCGGCGGACGAGGACCTGCGGCTGGAGGAGAACACCTTCGCCGAACTGCCCGACGGCCGGATCTACTCCAACGTCCGCAACCAGAGCCCCACGTCGACCGCGACCCGCGTCGACGCCTACGCGGAACCGGGGGGCACGGCGCTGCTGACCCCCTACCGCCCCCAGCCCGCCCTGGTCGGGCCCGTGGTGCACGGCAGTCTGCTGTGGGTCGAGCCCCGGCCTCCGGCCCCGCCGTTCCTGCTCTTCGCGGGACCGGCCGACCCCGCGGGTCGGAGGGCGATGACGCTGCGCGTCAGCCACGACCTGGGCCGCGCCTGGCGCGACGGGCCGCGGTTGACGGAGCGCCCCGCCGCGTACTCCGACCTGGTCCGGCTCGACCACGACACCGTGGGGGTCCTGTACGAGACGGGCGGCCGGTCCCCGTACGAGACCATCGCCTTCGCCAGGGTGCCCGTCGCCTCCCTCGCCCCCTGACGCGTCCCTCCCGGTGGGTCCGGGCCCGGTGGTCCCGCGCCGGGCCCGGACGCGGGGTCAGGCCGGGTCCCCCTCCTCGGTGTCGGGCCGGTCCGCGGGATGCAGATCGGCCGGGAGGAGCTGCTCGGTGAGCAGGCGGCGGACCCTGGCGGTGCGGTCGGGGGCGTCGAGCCAGGAGTCCAGGAGCCGCCAGCCGTGGTAGTAGGCCAGGATGTACAGCGACATGCCCGTGGCCCGCAGCGAGTCCAGCGTCGCCGCGGTCTCGGCGTCGGAGAGCAGCGCCCAGCGGGACAGGTAGTCGGCGAGCTCGGTGTCCGAACGCCCCTCGGCGGCCAGGAACGCGGCGTTGGCCCGGACGCCGAACAGGATGTTCTGGGCGCGGTGGATCGCGGCGAAGTCGCTGCCGTCGGACCCGATGCCCTCCTCGGCGAGCACGTGGTCGGTCAGCCATCGCTGGGCCTCGTCGCCGGGGAAGACGATCTCCTGCGCGTGCAGGCCGAGCCCTTCGCTGATCACGAAGGAGGGCGCGAGCATGAACCGGACCTGCTGGTCGAGGAAGCCCCGCTCCTCCACCAGCACGCGTTCCTTGAGCAGCGACTCGGCGATGTGGCCGGGGTGGCCCTCGTGTGCCACCACGTACAGCAGGTCGGCCAGGTTGAACGGCCGGTCGCCGAGGTAGATGGTCGACCGCAGCCCTCCCTCGTAGTCCCCGGCCCCCCGGAAGAGCGCACCGGGCACCACGCGGCAGTCGACCACCTCGCCCTCCGGCAGGGGCACGATGGCACTGGTCCGCCGCCGGGTCTCGGCGACGGCCCGGCCGACGAGCGCGGGCAGCCGGTCCATCCGCTCCGGCGGCAGCGTGTGGGCCCGCTGCCAGGCGTACAACCGTTCCGTCAGCGAGCCGGTGCCCTTGGGCAGGGCGGCGTCCAGCAGGGCGTGCGCTTCCTCGAACGTCTCCTCCGGCAGTCGGTGCGCCGATATGCCCAGGCACTCGCGGGCCTGCTCCGCCGGCGGCGCGTCCTCCCCGGCCAACCGCCGGGCGACCGCCCGCATGGCCCGCACCTGCGCGGTCAGGTAGCGGACGCGCTCGGGCCCGAACGGCACCTCGTCCAGCAGCGCCTCGGCGTCGTCCACCAGTTTCCCGACCGGGGGAGGCTCCTCGCCCGCCACCTGTTCGCTCCACTCCCGCGGTCCCCGGTAGACGAGCAGCGTCCCCGTGGCGGCTCCCTCCATGCGCCCGTTGATGCGCAGGGCCAGTAACGCGTAGTCCCGCAGCCATTCCCGTGGTGTCACGGTCATCGGTCTCTCCTCCGTGTGGAAGTCGGATCCGGCAAGAAGCTAGACGTACGATTTTCCGTACGTCGTACGGAAGGAGTCCGGGATGCCGCGGCCACGTCCCTCGACGATCTGGTTCTCCCCGGAGCGCCCTCGAAAGCCCCGGCTGTCCCGGGAGCGGATCGCCCGGGCCGCGGTCGCGCTGCTGGACGTCGAGGGGGTCGCCGGCCTGTCCATGCGCCGCCTCGCCGCCCGGTTGGACGCCGGCACCATGTCGCTGTACGAGTACGTCGCCGGCAAGGAGGACGTCTTCGACCTCGCGGCGGACGAGGCCGTCGCCGAGATCGACCTCGACATCCCCGACGGGATGCCCTGGCGTGAGGCCCTCACCCGGCAACTGGTCCAGAGCAGGGACGTCATGCGGCGCCACCCGTGGCTGCCCACCCTGATGGCCACCCGTCCGATGCTCGGCCCACACGCTCTCGCGCGCTCCGAGGTGTTCCACTCCCTGCTGGTCGAGGCGGGACTGGAGGGGCCCCGCCTCACCGCCGCCGTGGGAACCCTGACCTACTACGTTCAGGGGTACGCGGCCATGGAGAGCACCTGGCGCAGCAGGATGCGCGACTCCGCGGCGGAGGCCGAACTCCGCCGTCGGGCCCGGGAACACCTCGACCGACAGCGGGAGAGCCACCCCACGCTGGCCCGGCACACCCGGCTCGACGACGCCGATTTCGACGGCTCGTTCATGCTCGGTCTCGAAATCGTCCTCGACGGGATCGAGGCAGGGCTCGGCACCTGATCTCATCGGTCACCGGCGGCGTCGGCACGGGGGCTCCGCCGTGCGGGGCGCCGCAGGGGATTCGCCCCGTCGGGCGACGGCGGGAACGGCACGCCGAACCCCGGTTTCCGAGGCGCGGCAGAAGATTTCGACATCGGTGCCGAGGGCGTGTCGCGTTCTTCGACGAACAATCCGCCGAGGGGTGGATATTAAGCCGAACGAAGGCGTCCGAACGAGCGAATCGGGTACGCGCGAATTGGCACCGTGAGCTGCGCGCCCATCTCAAATGGACGAATTTCCCCTCGTGTTGGGCCCATTCCCCGCATTCCGAGGAAGTAAAAATCTGTGCCCACCGGATCCGTCTGGGATTCGGCCCATCTCTATGGACAAGGATTCATGTGATGCGCAAGCTCACTCGTCGGGCCGTCGCCGGCGCCCTCGCCACCCCGCTGCTGCTGATCGCGTCCGCCGGCGTGGCCGTGGCCGACTCCTCCAGCTACGACAAGTACTTCACGAAGGCCGACGAGCACGGCGCCTGGACCGAGCGGGTAAGCACCCACGCCGAGACCCATGACGGCTGCGGTTGCGACCACGACGGCCACGGCAAGGACGGCGACAGCTCCAGCTACCACAAGAGCAAGACCAGCGCCGACAAGCACGGTGCCCACACCAAGAGCGTCAAGGCCAAGGCCTCCACCGGCGGAAACGGCGACCACGACGACAACGGCCACGACAACGGCCACGACAACGGCAAGGACGGCGACAGCTCCAGCTACCACAAGAGCAAGACCAGCGCCGACAAGCACGGTGCCCACGCCAAGAGCGTGAAGGCCCACGCCTCCACCGACGACAACGGCCACGACAACGGCCACGACAACGGTGACCACGGCAAGGACAACGGTCACGACAACGGTGACCACGACAAGAAGGACCACGGCAAGGACAACGGCCACGACAACGGCCACGACAAGAAGGACAACGGTCACGACAACGGTGACCACGACAAGAACAACGGCCACGACGAGAAGGACAACGGGTACGGCAAGAAGGACAGGGACCACGACGAGAGGGACAGGGACCACGACAAGAAGGACAACGGATACGGCCACGACAAGGGCCACGACAAGAAGGACAACGGTCACGACAACGGTGACCACGACAAGAACAACGGGTACGGCCACGACCACGGGTACGGCAAGAAGGACAACGGGTACGACGAGTACCGCAAGGACAACGGCCACCGCGGGTACGACATCTACACCGTGGGCAGCTACCGCCACGCCAACTTCGACTCCCTGTTCAAGAACATCTTCGGCTGAGGTCCGCCCATGCGGTCTCGACCGGACGGTCTTCGAGTCGTGACTCCGTGACCCTTCGCTTCGCACCATAGGAATGCGGCGGCGCATTCGCTCCACCGCATTCCGTACGCCGCTGGGGGTGGCTACGACCGAGCCACCCCCAGCGCACGTGTGAAAACCCCCGGAAAATCATCCGAGGGGTTCCGCGGGGTTCCGCCGCCTCCGTCCCGGCCCCTGGTCGGCTCCTTCTCGCCCATCGGTCCCCCGTCGGATCGCACGCTTTCCGAGGTCGTTCCGCTCGCATTCGCCCCGGGGACGCCGGAGCCTTGCGCACCACCTCGGGGCCGGGGTCGGAAGCGGAACTCCGCTTCCAGGACCCCGCGTTCGTGTCGTCACCGACCGCGCCAGGAGGCCACAGCGGGTGACGGGCGGGGGGGCAGGAACGCCGCGGGGCTCCGCGGGGATCGGTTCCCGCGGAGCTCCGCGCGTTCCCGGGTCCGTGCCGTCGACGGTGAGGCGCACGGCCTCGTTCACGCCGCCTTGTCGCCCTTGTCGCCCTTGTTCGACTTGTCGTCGTCGACGATCTCGGCGTCCACCACGTCGTCGTCGCC
>NZ_BAAASZ010000032.1:118446-152258 GCF_039533145.1 Streptomyces macrosporus | reverse complement strand
GCTGTTGAGTTCTCAAGGAACGGACGCTTCCTTCGCGACCCCTTCCGGGGCCCCTCCGGGCGCTTCCCTCTCGGTGTTTTCCACTTTACCAGAACCGTTTTGGGTCCGTTTCCGGGCCGTTCATCGATTCCGGGCTTGCGAGGGTACCGGAGCAAGACTGCTTCTGGTTCCCGTCGCGGTGGAGCCCTAAACGTACTGGAGCGGGGCGCCCGGATGCAAATCCGGGCGCGCCCGCCGCAGTTGAGCCTCAGACCTCCACGACCACGGGCAGGATCATGGGGCGGCGGCGGTAGTTGTCCGACACCCACCTGCCCACCGCCCGGCGGACGAGCTGCTGGAGCTGGTGGGGTTCGGAGATGCCGTCCTGGGCCGCCTTGGACAGGGCTTCGTCGATCTTGGGGATCACCGAATCGAAGTCGCTGTCGTCGATGCCGGAGCCCCTGGCCTGGATGTACGGGCCACCCGTGATCTTGCCGGTGCTGCTGTCCACCACCACGAAGACCGAGATGATGCCCTCCTCGCCGAGGATACGGCGGTCCTTCAGCGAGGTTTCCGTGACGTCTCCCACGGACAGGCCGTCGACGTAGACGTACCCCGCCTGCACCTTTCCGACGATCTTGGCCCTGCCGTCGACCAGGTCGACCACCACGCCGTCCTCCGCGATGACGATGTGGTCCTTGGGCACGCCCGTCAGCGCGCCCAGCTCCGCGTTGGCCCGCAGGTGGCGCCATTCGCCGTGGACGGGCATCAGGTTCTTCGGCTGGCAGATGTTGTAGAAGTACAGCAGCTCGCCCGCCGAGGCGTGGCCCGAGACGTGGACCTTGGCGTTGCCCTTGTGGACGACGTCGGCGCCCCACCGGGTCAGGCCGTTGATGACCCGGTAGACCGCGTTCTCGTTCCCCGGGATCAGGGACGAGGCGAGGATCACCGTGTCGCCCGGGACGATGCGGATCTGATGGTCGCGGTTGGCCATGCGCGACAGCGCGGCCATCGGCTCGCCCTGCGATCCGGTGCAGACGAGCACCACCTCGTCGTCCGGCAGGTCGTCCAGGGTCTTGACGTCCACGACGAGACCGGCGGGCACCTTGAGGTAGCCCAGGTCACGGGCGATGCCCATGTTGCGCACCATCGACCGGCCGACGAACGCGACGCGCCGGCCGTGCTCGTGTGCGGCGTCGAGGATCTGCTGGATGCGGTGGACGTGGCTGGCGAAGCTCGCCACGATGATGCGCTTCTGCGCTCCCGCGAAGACCTGGCGCAGCACCTGCGAGATGTCGCGCTCGTGCGGGGTGAAGCCGGGCACCTCGGCGTTGGTGGAGTCCGACAGCAGCAGGTCGATGCCCTCCTCGCCCAGACGCGCGAAGGTGCGCAGGTCGGTGAGGCGGCGGTCCAGGGGGAGCTGGTCCATCTTGAAGTCGCCGGTGTGCACGGCCATGCCCGCCGGGGTGCGGATGGCGACCGCCAGCGCGTCCGGGATGGAGTGGTTGACCGCCACGAACTCGCAGTCGAAGGGTCCGATGCGCTCGCGGTTCCCCTCGGCCACCTCCAGGGTGTACGGCCGGATGCGGTGCTCCTGGAGCTTGGCCTCGATCAGCGCCAGGGTCAGCTTGGAGCCGATCAGCGGGATGTCGGGCTTCTCCTTCAGCAGGAACGGGACGCCGCCGATGTGGTCCTCGTGTCCGTGGGTCAGGACGATGCCGTCGATGTCGTCCAGCCGTTCCCGCACGTAGCTGAAGTCCGGCAGGATCAGGTCGACACCGGGCTGCTCCTCCTCGGGGAAGAGGACGCCGCAGTCGACGATGAGCAGCCGGCCGCCGTACTCGAAGACGGTCATGTTGCGGCCGATCTCGCCCAGGCCGCCCAGGGGGACGACACGCAGACCACCCTCGGGGAGCGGCGGCGGCGGGCCGAGTTCGGGATGCGGATGGCTCAAAAGACTCTCCTCACCACGCGCGCCACGCGCCCCCGCGGGGCACGTGGCGCGCGATCGTCGTGCACGTGCAGTTGTCGGTCCGTATGTACCCGTATGTAGTTGTGAAGTCCGTGTCTCAGAGCTGTACCCCGCCGGCCGCGAGATCGCGCTTGAGCTGTTCGGTCTCCTCCGGGGACAGCTCGACGAGCGGCAGGCGCAGCGGTCCCGCGGGCAGGCCCTGGAGGGCGAGGGCGGCCTTGGTGGTGATCACGCCCTGGGTGCGGAACATGCCGGTGAAGACCGGCAGCAGCTTCTGGTGGATCTCCGTCGCCTTGGCGACGTCACCGCTCAGGTGGGCGTCCAGCATCGCGCGCAGCTCGGGGGCGACGACGTGGCCGACGACCGAGACGAAGCCGACGGCTCCGACGGACAGCAGCGGAAGGTTGAGCATGTCGTCGCCGCTGTACCAGGCGAGTCCGCTGGTGGCGATGGCCCAGCTCGCACGGCCCAGGTCGCCCTTGGCGTCCTTGTTGGCGACGATCCGCGGGTGCTCGGCCAGCCGGACGATGGTCTCGGTGTTGATGGGGACGCCGCTGCGGCCGGGGATGTCGTAGAGCATGACCGGCAGGTCGGTCGCGTCGGCGATGGCGGTGAAGTGCCGGTACAGGCCCTCCTGCGGGGGCTTGTTGTAGTAGGGCGTGACGGCCAGCAGGCCGTGGGCGCCCGCCCGCTCGGCCGCGCGGGCCAGTTCCACACTGTGCCGGGTGTCGTTGGTGCCGGCTCCGGCGACGACGTGGGCGCGGTCGCCGACCGCCTCGACCACGGCGCGGACGAGTCGGGCTTTCTCCTCGTCGCTGGTGGTCGGGGACTCGCCGGTGGTGCCGTTGACGATGAGGCCGTCGTTGCCGGCGTCCACCAGATGGGCGGCGAGCTGCTGTGCGCCGTCGAGGTCGAGATCGCCGTCCGCGGTGAACGGCGTGACCATCGCGGTCAGGACCCGCCCGAAGGGCGTCTGCGGTGTGGAGGTCGGAGCCATGGATCCCACGCTACTCGCAGCCTGCGGTGCGATGCTCCCTCGGGAGGCCGGATGTGGAGCCCGACACTGTCCGCTCGGGGGTTCAGACAGTGCCGGGTCCGTACATCGAGCCTAGACGAACCTTTATCAAAGCCGCAATCCGGACATCGCTTGCGGTGACTCGCGCCTACGGGGCGACTCGCCCGTTGGCGTTGAACGCCTCGTGGGTGAGGGGCATGAGCCTCGCCCAGTGCGCCTCCATCTTCTCGGCGACCATCTCGATCTCCCGCTGCGGGAAGGAGGGCACCTTCGCCAGCTCGTGCCGGGTGCGCAGCCCCAGGAAGTGCATCAGCGAGCGCGCGTTGCAGGTGGCGTACATCGAGGAGTACAGGCCGACGGGGAGGGCCGCGCGCGCCACCTCGCGGGCGACGCCGGCGTCCAGCATCTCCCGGTACGCCTCGTACGAACGCCGGTACGAGAACTCCAGGGCCTCGGCGACGTTCCGGTGCTGCTCCGCGGTGCCCTCGACGAACCGGTACTTGCCCGGGCGCCCCTCCTGCACCAGCTTGCGGGAGGCGTCCGGAACGTAGAAGACGGGCTCCAGCTCGCGGTAGCGGCCGGACTCCTCGTTGTAGGACCAGCCCACCCGGTGGCGGTGGAACTCGCGGAAGACGAAGATCGGCGCGCTGATGAAGAAGGTCATCGAGTTGTGCTCGAACGGGCTGCCGTGCCGGTCGCGCATCAGGAAGTTGATCAGGCCCTTGGAGCGCTCCGGGTCCTTCTCCAGCTCGTCCAGTGACTGCTCACCCGCCGTGGAGACCCGCGCCGCCCACAGCACATCGGTGTCGGCGGCGGAGTGTTTGACCAGCTCGACGGTCATGTCGCTGCGGAAACGGAGGTCGGGGGCGTCGGACACCGGGGTTCCTTCCAGTCGTGCCACATCGGTTCTCGGGGCGGTGCACAGCCTAGGGCGGTGGCGGCTCACCCTCGACATGCGGTGCCCGGCCGCGGCCGTGGGCACAGTCGCTGATATTTTTCTGCAAGCATCCGAAATCGGGCACTTCGCCGAACGAACGGACGTTCCCCGTACGGAAGCACAGGTCGTCGTCCAAGGAGTCTCGCCACATGGGTCGCCGCGAGGAGTCCGTGCCCTTCGCCTTCGTCGCCGAGTCCGATCACTTCCGCAGTAACGTCACGCCCCCGCGCCGGCGGTCCACGCCCTCGGAGATACTGGGCCGCGTGCTGCTGGGGCTGGTCGTGATCGCCGGGCTCGTCGGCTCCCTGCTGCTCGGGGTCCCCGCCCTGGAGACGCCGGATCCGCTCGACGACGGGCCGGACCGGCCGACCGCCGCCGAGAGCCGCTGATAATCTCCTCGCTCACAGGCCCCACCGACCGCGCCCGTGAGCGAGGATCCCGTGCCCCTGCACTTCCTGACAGCCGACGGCGAGCTGGACACCGCCCCGTCGGACACGCCCCTGCCCCACGAGGAGCGCGAGCGGTGGCGGCGTCCCTACCGTCCCGGCCCCTGGCGGGTCGGCGGGGCGGCACTGCTCCTGCTGCTCGCCTCCTACATGCTGCTGTCCACTCTGATCATCGCCATGGCGGGCACCCTGACGGAGGCGGGCGTGTGCCTGGCGGGGGCGGTGCTGGTGATCGCCTGCGCGCTGCGGCTGCTCCGCGTGGGGGTGTGGGTCAGCGCCCACGGCATACGTCAGGTGGGGCTGATCACCACGACGACGCTCGCCTGGCAGGACGTGACCGCCGTGCGGACGGTGCAGCAGCCGGTGAAGTGGCTCGGCACACCGCGCACCGTGCAGGGGCAGGCGCTGCTCGTCGAGCCGCGCGGACAGGAGTCCCTGCGGACGGTGCTCACGGACCACAACGCCGACTTCCTGGCACGGCCCGAGGCCTTCGACCGGGCCGCGGACGTGGTGGAGGCGTGGGCCGCGGAGTACCACCGCCCGCAGCACCCGTAGGGCCCCTCCCCGGGCCTCCGGCACCGTCTTCCGGCACCGAGGGAACCGACGGAGGAGCCCCGCGTGGATCGGACGGTCAGAGGGGGGACTTCCGCGCGCCCGACACGATCTTCCCGTCGTGGAGGGCGATGGCCCGCTGCATGGCCTTGCGGGCACGCGGGGTGTCCCGGGCGTCGTGGTAGGCGACGGCCAGCCTGAACCAGCAGCGCCAGTCGTCCGGCGCGGCCTCGGCCTCCCGCTTGCGCAGGGCGAAGACCTCGTCGGCCGCCGCCCGGTCGACGCGCCCGCCCGGGGTCCTGGCCGGTGCCTCCTCCGGCAGCCCGCCCTCGGCCTCCAGCTCCCTCGCCAGCCGGCCGGCGTCCCGGGCGAACCGGGTGTTGTGCCACAGGAACCAGGCGCCGACGCACGGCAGCACGAAGGCCACCGCTCCCATGCCCATCGCGGCGGGCTCGCCCGTCCTCAGCAGCAGCACGCCCTCCAGGGCGACCACGAGGAAGACGACGACCAGCGCGGTGGAGAGGAAGAGGTAGGTGATCTTTCCGCCCATGGCCGTCAGTCCAGGTCCAGGAAGTGTTCCAGTCCCACGGTGAGACCGGGCGTGTCGACCACGCGCCGCACGCCCAGCAGGATGCCCGGCATGAAGCAGCTGTGGTGCAGCGAGTCGTGGCGGATGGTGAGGGTCTCCCCGGTGTCGCCGAGCAGCACCTCCTGGTGCGCCAGCAGACCGCGCAGCCGCACCGCGTGCACCGGCACCCCGTCCACGTCCGCGCCGCGGGCGCCGTCGAGGGCGGAGGTGGTGGCGTCCGGCTGCGGGGGGAGGCCCGCCTCGGCGCGCGCGGCGGCGATGAGCTGGGCGGTGCGGGTGGCGGTGCCGGAGGGGGCGTCGGCCTTGTTCGGGTGGTGCAGCTCGACGACCTCGACGGACTCGAAGAAGCGGGCGGCCTGCTGCGCGAAGCGCATGGTCAGGACGGCGCCGATGGAGAAGTTCGGCGCGACCAGCACACCGGTGCCCGAGGACGCCTCCAGCCAGCCGCGGAGCCGGTCGAACCGCTCCTCGGTCCAGCCGGTGGTGCCGACGACGGCGTGGATGCCGCGGCCGACGCAGTACTCGAGGTTCCCCATCACCGAGTCGGGGTGGGTCAGGTCCACCGCGACCTGGGCGCCCGCCGTGGCGAGCTCCTCCAGTTCGTCGTCCTTGTCTAGGGCGGCGACGAGCTCCATGTCGTCGGCGCCCTCCACGGCGCGCGCGGCCTCGGAGCCGATCCGGCCCTTGGCGCCGAGGACTGCTACGCGGAGCTTGCTCATGTGCGTGTTTCCTTCACGGGTACGGGGTCGGTCAGGCGACGGCTTCGTCCAGACGGGCGCTCTGCTTGTCGCTCAGCGGTCCGATGACCGACAGCGAGGGCCGCTGTCCCAGGATCTCGCGGGCCACCGAACGCACGTCGTCCGGGGTGACGGAGGAGATCTTCGCGAGCATGTCGTCGATGGACAGCTGCTCGCCCCAGCACAGCTCGCCCTTGCCGATGTGGTTCATCAGCGCGCCGGTGTCCTCCATGCCCAGGACCGTCGATCCGGCGAGCTGGCCCATGGCCCGCCGCAGCTCCTCGTCGCCCAGGCCGTGCTCGGCGACGTGGTCCAGCTCGTCGCGGCAGATCTTCAGCACGTCGTGGACCAGGTTCGGACGGCAGCCCACGTACACGCCGAACAGGCCGCAGTCGGCGAAACCGGAGGTGTAGGAGTACACGCTGTAGGCCAGTCCGCGCTTCTCCCGGATCTCCTGGAACAGCCGTGAGCTCATGCCGCCGCCCAGGGCCGCGCTGAGCACCCCGAGCGCCCAGCGGCGCTCGTCCATGCGGGACAGGCCGGGCATGCCCAGGACCATGTGGGCCTGCTCGGTGCCGCGGTCCAGCAGGTCCACGCGGCCCGCGGTGCGGATGCGGCGCGAGCCGGTGCGGGGACCGACGGGTTCGGCGTCGGCGTCCGCCGGCGCGCCGGCCCGCTCGAACGCCTCCCGCACCTGGCGTACGACCGTGTCGTGGTCGAGGTTGCCCGCGGCGGCGACGACGAGGTGGGTCGGGTCGTAGTGCCGGCGGTAGAAGCGGGCGATGCGGTCGCGGGTCAGGGCGTTGATCGTCTCGTTCGTGCCCAGGACCGGGCGGCCCAGCGGGGTGTCGCCGAGCATGGTCTTGGCGAACAGGTCGTGGACGCAGTCGCCGGGGTCGTCCTCGGTCATGGCGATCTCTTCCAGGACGACGCCGCGCTCGGCCTCGACGTCCTCGGCCCGGATCAGCGAGCCGGTCAGCATGTCGCAGACGACGTCGACGGCCAGCGGCAGGTCGGTGTCCAGCACCCGGGCGTAGTAGCAGGTGAACTCCTTTGCCGTGAAGGCGTTCATCTCGCCGCCGACCGCGTCGATCTCCGCGGAGATCTCCAAGGCGCTGCGCCGCTTGGTGCCCTTGAAGAGCAGGTGCTCCAGGTAGTGGGTGGCGCCGTTGAGGGCGGGCGTCTCGTCGCGGGAGCCGACCCGCACCCAGATGCCGAAGGTCGCGGAGCGGACGGTCGGCACGGACTGGGTGACGACGCGCAGCCCGCCGGGGAGGACGGTCTTGCGGACGGTCCCCGCGCCGTTCCCTCCTCCGGAGGGGAAGGCGGCCGGCACTCCTCGGGCGTGCGGACGGGAGGGGATCGGGGGATGGGCGACGGCCCGCCCCACCGCGGTGGTGGGGCGGGCCGTCGTACGGGGCGTGCGCGTCACTTGGTCGCAGCGTCCTTCGCGTCGGTCTTCTCGGCGCCGTCCGTGGCCTCTTCCTCGTCCAGGACCGGGACCAGCGACAGCTTGCCGCGCTGGTCGATCTCGGCGATCTCGACCTGGACCTTCTGGCCGACCCCCAGCACGTCCTCGACGTTCTCCACGCGCTTGCCGCCGGCGAGCTTGCGGATCTGCGAGATGTGCAGCAGGCCGTCCTTGCCCGGGAGGAGGGAGACGAAGGCACCGAAGGTGGTGGTCTTCACGACCGTGCCCAGGTAGCGCTCGCCGACCTCGGGCATCGTCGGGTTGGCGATGGCGTTGATGGCGGTACGGGCGGCCTCGGCGGCCGGTCCGTCGGCGGCACCGATGTAGATGGTGCCGTCGTCCTCGATGGTGATGTCGGCGCCGGTGTCCTCCTGGATCTGGTTGATCATCTTGCCCTTGGGGCCGATGACCTCGCCGATCTTGTCCACCGGGATCTTCACGGTGATGATCCGCGGCGCGTTCGGGGACATCTCGTCCGGCTTGTCGATGGCCTCCATCATCACGTCGAGGATGTGCAGGCGGGCGTCGCGGGCCTGCTTGAGGGCCGCGGCCAGCACGGAGGCCGGGATGCCGTCCAGCTTGGTGTCGAGCTGGAGGGCGGTGACGAAGTCACGGGTTCCGGCGACCTTGAAGTCCATGTCGCCGAAGGCGTCCTCCGCACCGAGGATGTCGGTGAGGGTGACGTAGTGGGTCTCGCCCTCGATCTCCTGGGAGATCAGGCCCATGGCGATGCCGGCGACCGGCGCCTTGAGAGGCACACCGGCGTTCAGCAGCGACATGGTGGAGGCGCAGACCGCGCCCATGGACGTCGAGCCGTTGGAGCCCAAGGCCTCGGAGACCTGGCGGATGGCGTACGGGAACTCCTCGCGCGAGGGCAGCACCGGGATGATCGCCCGCTCGGCCAGGGCGCCGTGGCCGATCTCGCGGCGCTTGGGGGAGCCGACGCGGCCGGTCTCACCGGTGGAGTACGGCGGGAAGTTGTAGTGGTGCATGTAGCGCTTGCGCGTCACCGGGGAGAGGGTGTCGAGCTGCTGCTCCATGCGGAGCATGTTGAGGGTGGTGACGCCCAGGATCTGGGTCTCGCCGCGCTCGAAGAGCGCGGAGCCGTGCACCCGCGGGATCGCCTCGACCTCGGCGGCCAGCGTGCGGATCTCCGTCAGCCCGCGGCCGTCGATGCGCTTCTTCTCCTTGATGACGCGCTCGCGGACCAAGGCCTTGGTCAGCGAGCGGTACGCCGCGGAGATCTCCTTCTCGCGGCCCTCGAACTGCGGCAGCAGCTTCTCGGCGGCCAGCGCCTTGACGCGGTCCAGCTCGGCCTCGCGCTCCTGCTTGCCGGCGATGGTGAGCGCCTGGGCCAGCTCGCCGCGGACGGCCTCGCTCAGCGCGTCGTACACGTCGTCCTGGTAGTCCAGGAAGATCGGGAACTCGGCGGTGGGCTTGGCGGCCTTGGCGGCGAGGTCGGACTGGGCCTTGCACAGGGCCCGGATGAAGGGCTTGGCGGCCTCCAGACCGGCGGCGACGACCTCCTCGGTCGGGGCCTGGACCCCGCCCTTGACCAGCTCGACGGTCTTCTCGGTGGCCTCGGCCTCGACCATCATGATCGCCACGTCGCCGTCGGGAAGGACGCGACCGGCGACGACCATGTCGAAGACGGCCTCCTCCAGCTCGGAGTGGGTGGGGAAGGCCACCCACTGACCGCGGATCAGGGCGACGCGGGTGCCGCCGATCGGGCCGGAGAAGGGCAGGCCCGCCAGCTGCGTGGAGCAGGAGGCGGCGTTGATCGCGACGACGTCGTACAGGTGCTCGGGGTTGAGCGCCATGATCGTCTCGATGATCTGGACCTCGTTGCGCAGGCCCTTCTGGAAGGACGGGCGCAGCGGCCGGTCGATCAGCCGGCAGGTGAGGATCGCGTCCTCGCTCGGGCGGCCCTCACGGCGGAAGAAGGAGCCGGGGATCTTCCCGGCGGCGTACATCCGCTCCTCGACGTCGACGGTGAGGGGGAAGAAGTCCAGCTGCTCCTTCGGGTGCTTCGAGGCGGTGGTGGCCGACAGCACCATGGTGTCGTCGTCCAGGTAGGCCACCGCGGAACCCGCGGCCTGGCGGGCCAGGCGGCCCGTCTCGAAGCGGATGGTGCGGGTGCCGAAGGAACCGTTGTCGATGACGGCCTCGGCGTAGTGGGTCTCGTTCTCCACCAGGAAATTCTCCTCGTCCGCGTCCTCGCCCGTGTGGCGAGGACGGTGATGGCGGAGCGTCTTCCCGTGCGGGCCGGTCTTCGATCGAAGCTCCCGGGACGAATGCCCGGGGGCCACTACCGAGGACCGGCGGCGTGAAGCGCTCCTCCTCGTTCGTGTATGTCGTTGTGGGACCAGACTACAAAGCTTCTGCCCACCGTGACTCTTGGCAAGTACCGGAGTACGGCAAAGGGAGCGGTCCCCTCCGGTGGGAACCGCTCCCCTCACGGCGTGTTACCGGGCGCCGCCCGCCGCGCCACGGCGGATGCCCAGGCGCTCGACCAGCGCGCGGAAGCGCTGGATGTCCTTCTTCGCCAGGTACTGCAGCAGGCGGCGGCGCTGGCCGACCAGGAGCAGCAGACCACGGCGGGAGTGGTGGTCGTGCTTGTGGGTCTTCAGGTGCTCGGTGAGGTCCGAGATGCGGCGGGTGAGCAGCGCGACCTGGACCTCGGGGGAGCCGGTGTCGCCCTCCTTGGTGGCGAACTCGGCAATGATCTGCTTCTTCGTAGCGACGTCGAGCGACACGCGATACTCCTTGGGTTCTTCTCGTCGAGGCCACCGAGTGCCCCTGGCGGACCGTGCAGGGGATCTTTCGCGACTCGGGAGGCGGGGTCCGCTGGGCGCTGTCTCCAGGCACTCCGGAAGACGCGTACGCAAACGGCCGTCGATCAGCCTACCAGTCCTGCGACGGGTCGCTCACCGCCGGTCGACCGGCCCGCCGCCGGCCCCGCTCAACTCGTCATGCTCCGGGCGGCGGAGTAGAGGTCCAGCACGGCCAGGCAGAGCGGGACCAGCGACAGCAGGACGGCGCCCTCGGCGATGTCGAGGAAGCGGCCCCAGAAGGGGGTGACGCCGCGCCGCGGCACGACCAGCCCGATGGCCGTGATCAGGGCCGCCGCGGCGGCGAGGGCGGCGGACAGCCAGATCGTCCGCAGGTCCAGGGCGCCGTCGTCCCCCGTCAGCAGCTTCTGCAGCAGGTCGGCGGGGGGATTGAGGGCCAGACCGAGGGAGAGCAGGGCGAGGGTGGCGAGGCCCGCGGCGAGCGCGCAGGCGACCTGGACGGTGTAGCGGAAGAGCCGGGCGCGCATCAGCATGCCCAGTCCGGCGGCGAGGGCGAGGAGCTGGCCCCAGCCGGAGTCGGAGAAGCCCAGGACGGCCGCCGCGCCGACGACGACGGCCGCGCATCCGCCGACGAGGCCCAGGAGCATCTCGTGCCCGCGGCGGGCCTGCGCGGCGATGCGGTCGGCGTCGACCGGGCCGTCGGTGTCGGGGGCGGCGTCGGGGTCCTCGTCGTACCGCATGGCGCCGGACCGCGGCGCATTGTAGCCGATGGGGAGCCGGGCGAAGCGGGAGGACAGGCCCGGCAGGAACGCGATGGCCCCGATCGCCACCGGGACGCACAGGGCCGCGGTCTCCACCGGCCGGATGTCGGTCAGGATGGCGACGAAGGTGACCAGGGTGCCGACGGTCGCGGCGAAGGCGGCGGCGACGAACGGACCGTCGCCGCTGGGCGTGGCGGCGATCAGGGCGACGGAGGCGACCAGGACGGCCACGCACCCCAGCAGGAACTGCAGCCGCCCGATGCCGCCCCCGTCCTCCAACGGCAGCAGCCCGGAGCCGGCGATCATCACGTGCGGCAGGGAGGCGAGTCCGAGGGCGATCGCGGCGGGGCGGTCGTCGTACACCCGCGCCCGTACGGCCGCGAAGGCGATCAGCAGCACCCCGGTCACGGCGGCGATGATGCCCGGCAGACCGTGCATGTCGTGGCGGACCGGGTCGGCGAACCACAGCACGAAGGCCATGAGCGCCAGCAGCACCACGCCGCCGACCAGCCCGGCGGCCCGCATCAGATCGTCGCTCCACAGCCTGCGGTCCCGGCTCACCGCGGAGGCGACCGCGTCGGAGACGTCGTCGAAGACGGCGGGCGGCAGCGACTCGGCGAACGGGCGGAGGCTGAGGACCTCCCCGTCCAGGACGCGCTGGGCGGCGAAGGAACGGGCGCTGTCGAGGACGCTGCCGTCGCGGCGCACCAGGTGGTAGCCGACGGGGGCGCCCTCGGCGGGCGTCTGGCCGCTGAGGCGGAGGATCTCCGGGTAGAGGTCCGCGACGGGGATGTCCTCGGGGAGGGCCACGTCGATGCGACTGTCGGGCGCGACGATGGTGACCCGGCAGAAGCCGGTGGCGGCTGCCGGTGCAGTCGTACTCACCTTGAGATCCCCCTCATGGGCTGCTCACTGGCTCCATAACTGCGCACGGGCCGTTCACAAGACCCCCACGATCCCCCGCGGTTCCTCACCTGCGGCCGTTCGCTCGCTGCTGCGCATTGTCGCGCGACACCCTACCGCCCTCGGTCGTCTTGTAATCCCAGTAGGATCGCCCCGCGCGGACGGCGTCCGTCGCCATGGGGGCGTCGGCAGGAACTGTCCCGTCTGCCCGAGGGATTGATGCGCCGTGAGTCAGATCGTCGTCAAGCGTCCGCCACGGGTCCTGCCCCCCAGCGTGCCCGGCGAGGATCTGAGGCTCGAGCCCCCGCCCGAACTGCCGCGCGGACAACAGGAGGGCGTGCTCTTCCAGCTCCTGCCGATGCTCGGCATGGGCGGGTCGGTCGTGTTCTTCTTCATGCCGAACGCGCACCCCTTCATGCGCATCATGGGCGTGATCATGATCGCGTCCACGATCGCGATGCTCATCGCCACCATCGTGCGCTTCCGCAGGGGTACCCAGGGCGAGATGGCGCAGCTGCGCCGGGACTACCTCAAGTACCTGGCGCAGGTGCGGCGCAAGGTCCGCAGGACGGCCCGCCTGCAGCGCGACGCCCAGTTCTACCTCCACCCCTCGCCGGAGCAGCTGTGGGCCCTGGTCGCCGAGGGCAGCCGGGTGTGGGAACGGCGGCCCAGCGACGACGACTTCGTCCACGTGCGCGTCGGGTTGGGCACGCAGCGGCTCGCGACGCCGCTGGTGGCTCCGGAGACCGCGCCGGTGGACGAGCTGGAGCCGCTGACGGCCGGGGCGATGCACCAGTTCCTGAAGACGCACGGCACCGTCGACGGACTGCCGATGGCCGTGTCGCTGCGCGCCTTCTACCACATCACGATGAGCGGCGACCCCGACTCGGTGCACGGCGGCGTCCGCGCGATGGTGGCCTCGCTGGTCTCCCTCCACTCCCCCGACGACCTGGTGGTCGCGGTCGTGACCGGGCACGACGCGCTGGAGCGCTGGGAGTGGGCCAAGTGGCTCCCCCACGTCCAGGCCCCCGGCGCCACGGACGGCGCGGGCAGCCGGCGGCTGATCACGGCCGACGTGACGGAGCTGGAGACCCTGCTGGGCTCCCGGCTGGAGGGCCGGCCGCGCTTCAACTCCGGCGGGCAGCCCGTGCTGGACCAGCCGCACGTGGTGGTCGTGCTGGACGGCGGGGCGACGGTGCCCCCGACGTCCGTGCTGGCCTCCGCGGAGGGCCTGCAGGGCGTCACGGTCGTCGAGGTCGTGCCCGGTGAGATCGACAGCCCGCGCGGCGGCCTGTCGATGGTCGTACGGCCCGACCTGCTGCGCCTGGAGTCGGGGCACGGCGCGGTGTACGAGGGCCGGCCCGACGTCCTCTCCCCCGAGGCCGCCGAGGCGCTGGCCCGGCAGCTCGCCCCGCTGCGCATGGGCACGGGCGGCGGCGACGACGAACCGCTGCTGGCGAACCTGGAGTTCACCGACCTGCTGAACCTGGGCGACGCCGCGTCGGTCGACGTGCGGCGCACCTGGCGGCCGCGGTCGACGGCCGAGCGGCTGCGCGTCCCCATCGGCGTGGGCGAGGACGGCCAGCCGGTCATGCTGGACCTGAAGGAGGCGGCGCAGGACGGCATGGGCCCGCACGGCCTGTGCGTCGGCGCGACCGGTTCCGGCAAGTCGGAGCTGCTGCGCACCCTGGTCCTGGGTCTGGCGGTCACGCACTCCTCGGAGACGCTGAACTTCGTCCTGGCGGACTTCAAGGGCGGTGCGACCTTCGCGGGGATGGCGCAGATGCCGCACGTGGCGGCCGTCATCACCAACCTGGCCGACGACCTCTCCCTGGTCGACCGCATGGGCGACTCCATCCGCGGCGAGCTCAACCGCCGCCAGGAGCTGCTGCGCGACGCGGGCAACTACGCCAACATCCACGACTACGAGCGGGCGCGCGCCGCGGGCGCCCCCCTGATCCCGCTCCCCTCGCTGGTCCTGGTCATCGACGAGTTCAGCGAGCTGCTGACGGCCAAGCCCGACTTCATCGACATGTTCATCCAGATCGGCCGCATCGGCCGATCGCTCGGCGTGCACCTGCTGCTGGCCTCGCAGCGTCTGGAGGAGGGCCGGCTGCGCGGCCTGGAGACGTACCTGTCGTACCGGATCGGTCTGCGGACCTTCTCCGCCGCCGAGTCCCGGGCCGCGCTGGGCGTGCCGGACGCGTACCACCTGCCGTCGGTGCCCGGCTCCGGCTACCTGAAGTTCGGCACCGACGAGATGGTCCGCTTCAAGGCCGCCTACGTCTCGGGGACCTACCGCTCGAACTCCTCCGGCGAGGGCGTCCCCACCGGTCCGCTGCCGGCCGACCGCCGTCCGGTGCTCTTCACCGCCAAGCCGGTGCCGGTGCCGGTGCGGCGGGCCGAGCCCGTCCCGGCGGCTCCGACGCCCGCGGCTCCGGCGGACGACGACGCGCTGGCGGACACCGTCCTGGACGTCATCGTGCGCCGGCTGGAGAACCAGGGTCCCGCGGCCCACCAGGTCTGGCTGCCGCCGCTGGACCAGGCGCCGCCGCTGGACGAGCTGCTGCCCGGCCTGGCGGTCGTCGAGGGCCGCGGCCTGACCCAGCCCGACAACCCGAACGCGGGCCGGCTGGCGGTGCCGCTGGGCCTGGTGGACAAGCCGTACGAGCAGCGGCGCGAGACGCTGCTGCGGGACTTCTCCGGCGCCGCGGGTCACATGCTGATCGTCGGCGGCCCGCAGTCCGGCAAGTCCACCCTGCTGCGCACCCTGATCGCGTCCTTCGCCCTCACCCACACCCCGCAGGAAGTGCAGTTCTACGGGCTGGACTTCGGCGGTGGCGGCCTGTCGGCCGTGGCGGACCTGCCGCACGTGGGCGGCATCGCCTCGCGCCTCGACCCGGAGCGGGTCCGGCGGACGGTGGCGGAGGTCGCCGGGGTGCTCAACCAGCGCGAGGAGTACTTCCGGGCGGCCGGCATCGACTCCATCGCCACCTTCCGGCGCCGTCGGGCGCGCGGGGAGATCACCGACCAGCCGTGGGGCGACGTCTTCCTGATCGTCGACGGCTGGGGCGGCCTCAGGCAGGAGTACGAGATGCTGGAGGCCGCCGTCACCGACATCGCCACCCGCGGTCTGGGGTACGGCGTCCACGTCGTCGTGACCGCCTCCCGCTACATGGAGGTGCGCCCGGCCCTCAAGGACCAGTTGCTGAACCGGCTGGAGCTGCGGCTCGGCGACCCCATGGACTCGGAGTTCGACCGCAAGGTCGCCGCGAACGTCCCGACCGGCGTCCCCGGACGCGGCCAGACGCCGGAGAAGCTCCACTTCATGGCCGCGGTCCCCCGGATCGACGGCGTCGCCTCCGACGAGGAGCTGTCCGACGCCACCGCCGCGCTGAACCGCGCGGTGGCCCGGGCGTGGCAGGGGCCGACGGCTCCGCCGGTCCGGCTGCTCCCCCGCGAGCTGCCCGCCGACCAGTTGCCGAAGGGCAACGACCACCCGCGGCACGGCGTCGCCTTCGGCATCGACGAGAACACCCTGCAGCCCGTCTTCGTCGACTTCGAGACCGACCCCTTCTTCCTGGTCTTCGGCGAGAGCGAGTCGGGCAAGACCGCGCTGCTGCGGCTGCTGGCCAAGCAGATCTGCGAGCGCTACACCCCCGACGAGGCGCGCATCGTCGTCGCCGACTACCGGCGCTCCCTGCTGAGCAACATCCCGGAATCGCACCTGATCGTCTACGCCGCGATGTCCAACGCCATGGACACGCACATGGCGGCGATGAAGGACCTGATGGAGAAGCGCACTCCGCCGGAGAACGTCACTCCGCAGCAGTTGCGCGACCGCAGTTGGTGGCACGGTCCGAAGATGTTCGTGATCGTCGACGACTACGAGCTGGTCTCCACCTCCAGCGGCAACCCGCTCGCCATGCTGGCCGAGCACCTGCCCTTCGCCCGGGACATCGGCGTCTGCTTCATCATCGCCCGCAACACCGCCGGTGCCTCCCGCGCCTCCTACGAGCCGTTCATGCAGCGCATCAAGGAGCTCGGCGCCCAGGGCGTGGTCCTCTCCGGCGATCCCGGCGAGGGCGAGCTCATCGGCAACGTCCGGGCCCGTCCGATGCCTCCGGGCCGGGGCTACTTCGTCTCCCGCCGGCGGGGCAACCCGCTGGTCCAGGTGGGCTGGCTGCCCGCGCGCTGAGCACCGGCCCGAGCGCCGGCGCCGGGTCGCGGCGTGTGACCGCGACCCGGCGCCGGCGCGTTCCCGGCCACGCGTCCCGCGGTACCCGGCGCGGCGGCCGGCGCCCCCTCGCCGTCCCCGGAAGGCCGGGAATGCCGCCGCGCTCGGGGCGGCGGAGTTCGGAATCGCCGCTCGACTCCCCTGCCGGCACGGTGGCGGGCACCGTGCGGACACCACTCGGCCGCCACGTGGCGTCACATCGCCCATTTCACCGAACCGGTCGTGCCCAATGGACCGCCGAAAGCTCCCTCGTTCTTTCCGTGAAGACCTTCCGATCTTCTCGTGAACCGCGGGACGAGGGACGGAGAACCGTTTCACGGCGTCCGTTCCGCCGGGCGACACGACGCGTGGGATCGTGTATGGCCGCCCCGCTCTTCCGAAATCGCCGGGAGACGAGCGCGGAATGAGCGCCGGCGCCGCTCACCTCGTCCTTCGACGTGCCTTCGAGGCATCGAGTTTCACGACACGAGGCGGCGCCGCAATGCCGGGATCGCGAGATCGGCCGCCTTCCGAAGACGCGGAAAACCCCTGAAACGGGCACATCATCCGGTCGGCCGCATTGGCGACGAACATCTCTTCCCGGGGACATCCTCCATTCGTCCGGAACATGCACACGGCTTCTCCCCTCTTTCCGGAACTCGGCGCCGTACAGCGACCTTCGGAGGCCATGGGGGACTGTTATCTTGAGGGGTCTGCTGGGCCGACGCTCGCCGAGAGTTTTTGACCGGCGGCGTCGACATCGGATGACGGGGGAGGACACGGGTGGAGAGCCTGAGCCGAAAGGCCGGCCGACAAGTGTCACATGGACGCGGGAATCCCCCCGGAGGGCGGAGAACCTCCCGAGGGAACGGCTCTTCTCGGCCTCGATCCCATCGGCAGTCCCCTCGGCACCGTCGTGGCGCCTCCCTGCCCACCTCCCCGCCCACCGGACCACTCCAAGCGGTGCGCCCCCTCGGCGACGCCGAGCCCGTCCGATGCCTCCGGGCCGAGGCCACCGCGTCTTCCATCGACAGGGCGACCCGCCGGCCCGGGTGGACGGGTCGCCCACGCGCTGACACACCCCCGACGGGCGGCACGGCCCGGACCGCCGCCGGCCGTGCCCCCGTCGACGATCCGGAACCGACGCCACTGACGGAGGTGGACATGGGCGGACGTCTCCATGTCGAGCAGCAGGAACTCGACGATCTGCTGAAGCAGTTGCACACCAGTCAGGACCAGATGCGCAAGGCGCTCAACGCCCTGCGCGACATCGGCCCCAAGAGCACCGGGAGCCAGGCGCTGGACAACGCCTGCGACGAGATCCACGACAGCTGGGACGACGCCATCGGCAAGATCGCCGACGGCACGAAGGCGATCGAGGACGCCCTCAGGGCCACCAAGAACAACTACGCGGCGACGGAACAGGCCATCCGCGAGGTGTTCGACAAGGCCACGCCCGACAAGCCCGTGCCCGGCACCGCCCCGTCCGGAACCCGTCCCGCAGGAGGCCCCCGATGAGCGCGGAGGACTACCCGACCATAGGCTTCAACCCGGCCCCGGGGAAGCTGAGCAGCATCGACGACCTGACGGAGAAGCTGTCGAAGACCGTCAGCGGCCTGAAGAAGGCGCACGACGTCCTGACGAAGATCGGCAAGAGCGGCGGGCAGGGCGGCGGATCGGCCTGGGAGGGCGAGGCCGCCACCGCGTTCTCCAAGAAGGTCGGCGAGCTGCCCAAGTACCTCGACGACAGCCACGACGCGCTCAGCACGGCCGAGAAGCACCTGAAGGACTGGCGCGGCAAGCTCGCCGAGTACCAGAAGACGGCCCGCGAATACGAGGCGCAGGCCAAGAGCGCCAAGTCCCGGCAGACCGCCGCGGAGTCCGAGCACGCCAAGGCCGTCACGGCGTACAACTCGGCCGCGAACGATCCCGCGCTGGGGTACGTCGGACAGATCTACACGGACCAGAGCGCCCTGGCCAAGGCCCAGGCCCAGTACGACGCGGCGGCGGACCGGCTGCGCACGGCGGGCCGGAACCTCGACACCGCCGCCGGGAAGGTCGAGAAGGCCCGGGAGGACCTGGAAGCCATCATCAAGAAGGCCGAGGAACTCCTGGAGGACCACCAGGACTACGCGCGGACGATCGCCTCCCGGCTGAGGAAGGCCAACGACAACGCCCCGGACACCGGTTTCTTCGAGGGCATCGCCGACGCGTTCAAGAAGCTCGGCAACAAGATCCAGGAGTGGTGCGCCGAGCACGCCGACCTCCTCAAGGAGATCGGCGACTGGCTCGGCATCGCCTCCACCGTCCTGGGCATCCTGGCCCTGGCCACCGTCTGGTTCCCGCCGCTCTCCGGCGGCCTGGCGCTGGCGAGCGCCGGCCTCTCCGCGGCCGCCCTCGTCTCCCACGGCGCCGCCAAGATCGGCGGAGCCGACGTCAGCGCGATGGACCTCATCGGCGACGGTCTGGGCGTCATCCCCCTCGGCAAGCTGGGCGTGGTGGCGGCGAAGGGCGTCAAGGTCCCGATGAAGCTGTACAAGGTGAACGGCCAGACCGTCGCCTCGATCGACAAGGTGAACAAGATCAGGGGGCTCCAAGACGCGGGCTTCCGGTCCACGCGGCTGGAGACGGGCCTCTTCGGACGCCCCGCGGCGCCGGGCAGCAAGCAGTTCAGCACCGAGGGCATGGGCTTCGGCGACCGGATGAGCCTGGCGTGGAACAGCCACGTACTGGACACCGTGGGCTCCAGCGGCAAGGAGAAGGCGATGAGCTGGGTGGTGGAGAAGATCGCACCGCAGCGCATCAAGGACTCCCTCGGGGACGCCATCCGGGCGGACGGGACACTGGACCCGAACTCCTGGTGGTCGCGCGGCCCGCAGATGATCCAGCAGGCGCCGGGCGTCGCCATCGGCGTCTACAACATGTTCACCGGGAGCGACACGCCTGCCGCCGGACGGCTCTGAGCCCCGTGCGCGCCCGGCACACCACCCCATCGAGCGACGGAGGACAGGAACGTGCTCACCGTCAGGCTTCCCGTGCCGACCGACGCGGAGGTCCGTGAGGCGCTGCCCGAACTGGCGGACGGCGCCTGGCTGGCCGTACGCGAGGGAGACGGAAGATCCCCGGCCACCACGGCGTGGGTCGCCTACGGCGAGCCGGCCCCCACCGTGCGCAGGGACCACCTCGGGGAGGACGCTCCGCGGTCCAAGCGCAACTCCTTCCGGATCAGCGAGAAGCACGGTTCCCGGGCCCACGCCGATCGCGCCAAGGGCGTACCGCCGGTCTTCACGGTGCGTTCGGCGGACGACCCCCTGGGGTCCTGGTGCGTCGTCCGCCCCGACCCCGCCGCCCCGCAGGGCGCCGGGGCGTACTCGGTGACGGACGCCCAGGGGAACGTGCTGGGCCGCCTGACCAGGGGGCGGTCGCCGCTCAAGGTGCGCCGGGCGTGGACGATCGAACTGCCGGAGACGGGCGAAACGGTCACGGGATACCGCGGTACGTTGACCGCCTGGTCGATCTTCGTGCTCCTCTTCCCTCTCTGGGTCCTCGTGAACCTGGTCTTCATGGTGATCCACCTGCTCGAAGGCGAGTGGGACTCGCTGCTGGACTGGGACTGGGGCATCCCCCGACGCACCAAGTGGCGGGCACGGTCCCTCGATCCGTTCACACCGGTCCTCCTCGAACGCCGGGGATCGCGGTACCGGAGGAACGCGTCCCGGCTGGACGCCCGCGTCGCCTACGCGCAGATGGTCCTGGACTCGCACTACTAGGAACTGATGAACCACCCATGTCCGAAGAGAAATCCCCCTCCGGCGGAGCCCCCCTTCCGAGCGACGCCACGGCTCCCGCCACCGCCACCGACCCGACCGGTCCCACCGATCCCGCCGATCCCGACGCGCCCGACTTCTTCTGGACGGTCCCGGAGGAGTTCCGCTCCCTGGGCCTGGAGTACACCGACGAGGAGCGCGAGGAGCACCTCGTACACCTCGCGGACGCCATCTGGCCCGGCGGCACGGACGAGGAGCAGGAGCGGATCATCGCCTGGTACCGCGACGTCGCCCAGGCCGCGGCCGCGGACGGAGCCGTCTACGCGGGCGTCTGCATGCTCGGCACCGAGGACGACCGTGTCAGCACCGCTTCCCTGACGGTGCGCTGCGAACCGATCGAGGGAAACGACGCCGACCTGGCGGCGAGGGGGCTGGTGGAGGCGCTCTCCGTCGACGAGTACCAGGAGGTGCACCGGGTCGAGGCCGCGTGGGGGCCCGCCGTCCTCGTCATATCGGGGTTCGAGATGACCCCCGCCGGCGAGCAGGACGGTGCGGTTCCGTCGAGCCCGGCCGATCCCGCCCCGTCCCCCGTCGTGTTCGCACGGGCGGACGTCTACTGCCCCCTGACGGCCGTGTCACAGCTCCTCGTCCTCAGCCTCACCACCCCCTCGCTGAAGGACCTGCCCTGGTACGTGCACAGGCTGTCCGAGATCACGGACACCATCGAGATACCCTCCCGTCCCCTTCCCTCGCCCGTGACGGCCTCCTCCGGATCGGTCGTACCGCCGAGCGCCGGGCCGACCGGCGGCGGCCCCGGAGCGAGTCCCATCTCGTCGTTCATCCTCTGAGAAGGCGTTCGCCGGGGAACCTCCGGGAATTCCGCGCCGCCGTCGATTCCGACGTTCGGTTTTTCGTCCGCGCGCCGGATACGGCCATGGAACGACGCGCGTGAAACACGTGTACGGCTCTCCCGAACTCGTCCGCGAAACAGAGGCCTTGTATCGGGTGCCGTGTCACTCGACGGCCTTCGGGGGCCACGGCCGACTGTTATCTTGAGGGTCCGGAGGCGGGAAACGCTCGTCGGATCTTTCGATCACCACCGTCACCATTCACGAAGGGGAGAACGCTGATGGGGACTCAGCAGGAGAAGGACGAGCTGTACGCGATGGACATCTCCGACGCCGTGTGGGAGAGCGCGCCCGGCGGCCCGGAGGACGAGAAGGTGGAGATCGCCCACCTGCCGGGCGGAGCCGTGGCCATGCGCAACTCCAAGGACCCCGACACCGTGCTGCGCTACACCGCCGCGGAGTGGCGGGCCTTCGTCCTCGGCGTCCGCGACGGGGAGTTCGACCTCAAGCCCTGACCCGCCACCGGCGGAAAAGCGGCAGGCGGGCTCCCGACGTCGTGACGTCGGGAGCCCGCCTGAAGCGTTCGGCGGCCGAACTCCGAAAGGGCTCAGAACTCGAACTGCGCCGCTGCCTTCTTGTCCGTGCGCCGGTAGTCGTCGGACGCCTTCTCCAGCAGATCGGCGATCTTCTTGAGCGTGGTGTTCAGACCGGTGACGTTCTCGTCCCAGCCCCGGTGCTTGCGGTAGAACGCCTCCTTGGCGTCACCGTCCCAGCTGTCGACCACGCTCTTGACACGGCCGTTCAGCGCGTTCAGCTGGCTCTCCAGGTCATTGGCCGTCTTGCGGACGTCCCCGGCGGCAGCGACGACGGTGTGATAAGTGATCTTGATGGTCATTCCCGCCCCCTCCTTTCTCTGTTGATTCGTTACTTGGTGGTCGGAGTGACGCCCACACCGCTGAAGTCGCTGATCGGGCTTGCCTTCGCGAGCTGGTTGAAGTCCTCCAACTGCTGGACCTCGTTGGCGGTGAAGCCGTCCTTGCTCGCCTGGAGGGCCTCTTCGATCATCTGGAGCTTGCCGTCCAGATTCCGCGCGTATTCGTTCGTCTGACGCTGAAGGTTGTCGTAGGACTTGTGCGCGTCACCGGTCCACGCGGCCTGGATCGTGTCGACCACGGCGTTCAGGTTGGAGATCTTGCTCTTCAGCTTCGCCTGCATGTCCCGAACCTCGTCGAGCAGGCTCTTGAGATCGGCATCGTTTGACTGGAACGTGCCGCCGCCTTCTCCGGACATACCGTTCTCCTTGGTTGTGAGTTGCTGTGCTTACGGGCTGGCTGTCGTGGGATGCGCCGAGGACGTCACCCGCTATGTGCGGCGCGTCCTCCGCACGAGAACGAATGCACCGGCCACGACAACGGCCGCCGCGGCACCCGCTCCCAGGTAGATCCACAGATCGCTGCTGTTCTCGGACTCGGAACTCGCCTTTTCTACCTGATCGTTCGTCGCCTTGTCGCCGTTTTTCGCGTTGCTCTTCTCGGTGGAGGAGGACGCGGAGGGCGACGGGCTCGGTTCCGTGGCCTCGATCGGGTTCACCTTCGGGTCACCCGGATCGCCCTTGCCTTCGAGGAGGTGGATGCGGGGACGGACGGCGCCGTAGCCGACGTAGACGCTGGAGGCGTCCTTCTTGTCCTTGCGCCCGGCGGTGTCGACCAGGACGCGGAGGACCTGGTTGGCCGTCCAGTCGGGGTGCTTGGACCAGATCAGGGCGGCGGAGGCGGAGGCGATGGCGGTGGCGAAACTGGTGCCACCGTCGTTTGCGCAGTACTTCTGGAAGCTCTCGTCGCACCAACCGGGCATCTCGTCCCCCGGTGCCGACAGGTCGACGTTGATGCCGTACTGGGAGAAGTCGGTCACTTTCCCCTGCCGGTCGGTGGCGCCCACGCCGACCACACCGGTGTACGAGGCCGGGTACTGCCGCTTGTTCCCCTCCTTGGCGTCGTTTCCGACGCCCGCGAAGAGCAACTTCCCCTTGCTGAGCGCGTACTCGACGGCCTCCGCTCCTTCGGAGTCGTAGTACAGTCCTGCGAAGGACATGTTGATGATCTTCGCATCGCTGTCCGCCGCCGCTCGGATCGCCTTCACATAACCGTCGGCCATGGCCTTGCTCTTGACCTTGCTGTCGAGTCCTTTCAGCGGAATCCGATAGGGGATGATCTTCGCCCCCGGAGCCAGGCCCTTGATGCTTCCGTTCTTCCCGGTGCCCGCGATGGTCTCGGCCATGGTCGTGCCATGACCGGTGTAATCGTCGGTGGCCTCACCCGGCACGCCGGTCATGTCCTCACCCGGCAGAACCTGGCCTCGCAGGGCATCGGTGGAGTCGTTGACACCGCTGTCGATGACCGCCACCTTGACGCCCTCGCCCGTGCTGACCTTCCACATCTCCTCGGCCCGCATGGCGTCCAGGTGCCACTGCTGCGAACGTACGTCGTCCGCGTGGGCCGTCGGTGCCAACCCGACGAGGCACGTGGTCCATGCGCTGGTTACAGCCAGCACGGAGAGCAGGCGCCGCCGCATGCGTCGCGACGGCGTCCTGTTCCGGCCGTGGTCGTGTCCTGCCGTCATCGCCGCTCTCTACTGTGGGGATTATTCGACGACGGGAGGGGCGATCCCGTTGCGCCCCGTCCGCCATGTCTCTTCGTCCTCGGTGAGGTAGTCCGGCCGACGGGAGTCGTTCCGGTTCTCCTCGCGGGGACTTCCGGTTCCGGTGCGGGGTGCCGCACCCACCGGGGGCTGGTTGCCGCCCGTGGCGCCGCCCCTGGCCAGTCCGGTGCCGCCGGGGGTGAACGGACGTGCCGCGGCTCCCTGCCCCGGGGTGTTCCGAGGAGCGCCGACGACACCGCCGCCGGTGCCCACGACCGGTCTGCGCCCGGTGGAGCCGCTTCCCGTGCCGGCACCGATGGCACCCGTGCCCACGGACCCCGCGGGGGGCCGTCCGGTCATACCGTGCTCGGCTCCGACCACGGTTCCCCGGGGGATGCGCGGGCTGTTGCCCGCCGTTCCGCCCTGCTGCGGAGTGCCGCCGTAGATGCCGTTGCCGCCCCGGCCCACCGGTGGTGCCGTCGCGGTGGGCGCCTTTCCGACGGGAGTGCCGCCGGAGCCCGTGACGGAGCGGGGGGTCGCGTTGTTCGCCGGCGGAACGGTGGAGGGACCGCCGGCCCGGCCCGCACCGGGCTGGCCCGGGTTCGAAACGGGCGGAAGCTTGGCGGTTCCCACCCTCTTGCCACTGTCCACGGGCCTGTTGTGGGAGATTCCGGGGAGAGGGGTGGGCAGGCCGGTGCTGGGGGAGACGGGACCGCCGCCGTTCGAGGTGACGGGGGCACGCTGCCCGGTGTCGGTGGGCGCGGGCGCCGGGGGGGCGACGGTGTTGAGTTCGGTCCGCACCGGCTCCTGGGGAGCCGGCGTTCCCTCGACGAAGCCCGGCTTGTCGGAGACGGGCTGTGACGGGCCCTGGACGTCGGCGCTCCGGACGCTCTGCGGTGTTCCGCCTCGTTCCGTGACCGCCGAGGACGTCGCACCGCCTCCCTTCCCGACCCCTTCCCCTCCATCGGTCGGTGCCGGAGGCATGCCGATGTTCGGCATCGGGCCGAAGTCAGGCTCCTCAAGGCCCTGCATGTTCTCGTGCGAGACCTTGTAGTAGGACGCCAGGCGGTTCATCTGGTTGATGGCCTCCTGGCGGTTGTCCTCCTTCTTCTTCGCCAGCTTGTACTTCTCGTTCGACTCGTCCCGCTCCTCGGGCGGAATGCTCTCCAGGCGCGGTGCGGCCATGACGGCCGGGTCGCGCTCGGGCATGCTGCCCTTCACCGTGGCCAGGCCGACCCCGGCCGCCTTCAACTGGGTGCTGGCCTTCTCGGTGAAGTCGGCGAGGATCAGGGTGTTCTTGCTGAGCTTCCGGCCCCACTCGCGGAAGCTGTCGCCGAACTCGCCCTCCCAGTCGACCTTGTCGATGTGCTTCTTGAGGTCCTCACCGATGGTCCTGATGTCGCCGCCGGCCTTCCAGAGCGTGTCCGCGGCGTCCTCGATGTCCTCCGGGTTGGCGTTGTCGACCAGGGAGAACATCTCTTCCAGGTCCTTGTTCTCGAAGTTCGTGGACCCCATGACGCTGCGGCGCATGCTCAAGGCGGTGAGCGGGTCGAACGGGGCGAGCACCCCGGTCCGCTTGAGGTCGGTCACGAACAGCTGTCCGGCGACGAACGGCTCCTCGGGCCTCTCCTGGTTGTCCTTGTCGGTCACGTCTCTGCCTCCCCCCGATCAGTAGGTGACCTCGGTGGCCTCGTCCTTGGGCTTCTGGTCACCGGGCTGCTGCTTCTCCGCCGCCCGCATCTGCTGGTGCTCCAGTGCCTGGTCCTGGATCTCCCAGAAGCGCCGCTTCAGGTCGTCCTCCAGGTTCCCGAAGCCGACGTCCGCGCCGTGGACGGCGATGCCCATGGCCTCGATCTGGGCTCCGAGCACCCGGGAGAGGCTGGTGAGTTGGGCGTGGACCCGGTTGTACTGCGCGTAGATTCCGTCGGCTTCGGCGAAGTCGCCCCCGAAGGAGGAGCGCTTCACCTCCTGCTGCCCGATCTTGGTGGGAGAGGCCGGGGATTTCTCGAGATCGCCGAGGATGTTGTCGACCCGCTTCTTGAAGTCCTTGAGCGACTCGAGTTCGCCCTTGAGCCCTTCGGCAGGCACCCCCATCAGGTTCCCCCTCCACCCGTTGAACGCACACACATCCGGTCTTGTGCTCCCCTCACTCTAGCCATCGCCTCTGACACTTCCAACGGCGAAACGTGGCAGGGGAGTTGACGCGAGAGCAGAGCGACCGCACGGGAACACCGCGGTGTCTCCGTGTCAACCCGCATTCCGCAACAGGAGTGCACCATCCCGCCGTCGAACCGGCGTCGGAGCGCTTTCCGAAGCCCGAACGAGGCGTTCCGTCCGTGTTCGTCGACGCTCGTCGATCGATGTAAGGATTCTGTAACCATCGGCCGAACGCGCCCTCGCGACGGGCGCAAGACCCTACCCGGCGACGTGTCGACGCCGCCAGTCGCGGTAGACCAGGGAGCCGCCCGCGATCACCGACACCAGGACGCCGCCGCCGACCACCACGTAGGTGCCGAGGCGTTCGTTGCGTTCCTGGGTGGTCTCGCCGAAGTGGAGCTTCGCCGGAGTGGGCGGCTCGCCCTTGTCCAGGCCCTCGCGCGCCACCGGCTCGTCGATCGGCTCGTCGTCCTCGGTGAGGGCGCGGACGGGGTCGACGACGCCCCAGCCGACGTGGCGGTCGTGTCCGGGGACGGAGCGTTCGGCGGTCTGCATGATCTGGGCGGCGATCTGGTGCGGCTTCCACTCCGGGTGCTCGGCCACGAGGAGCGCCGCGACGCCCGCGACGTACGGGGCCGAGAAGCTGGTGCCGTTGTCCGCGCAGTGGCCCCCCTTGGGGACCGTGGAGATCATGTCGACGCCCGGGGCGGCGACGTCCACGAAGTCGCCGGACTGGGAGAAGGGGGCCCGCTCGTTGTTGCGGTCGGAGGAGGCCACGGCGATGACGCCCTCGTAGGAGGCCGGGTAGGTCTCCTTGACGTTGCCGCCCAGACCGTCGTTGCCCGCCGAGGCCACGACGACGACCCCGGCGGCCAGCGCGGCGTTGACCGCCCTCTCGAGCGCGGAGTTGGGCTTGAGGGGTTCCGCGGTGTCCTGCGAGATGTTGATGACGTCCGCGCCGACCTCCACCGCGTAGTTGATGGAGGCGGCCAGGGTGCCCGTGTCGCCGTTGCCCGCGGCGTCGTTCTGCCGGATCGGGATGATGGTCGCCTCGGGCGCGATGCCGACGAAGCCGGTGTTGTCGGCGGGACGCGCCGCGATGATGCCCGCGACCTTGGTGCCGTGCCCGACGGTGTCGTCCGTGCCGTTCTCCGCGCCGCGCTCGGGGACGTTGCCGTACTCGTCCTTCTTGGGGTTCTTCGGCAGGAAGTTCTTGCCGAGCTTGGTGTCGACCGCGCCCTTGAGTTGCGGGTGGTCGTCGTCCACCCCGGTGTCGATGACCGCGACCTTGACGCCCTTGCCCTCGGTGTTCTTCCAGAGCTCCTCCAGGAGCACCCGCTTGAGCGACCACGGCCGGCCCTCGTAGGGCTTGGCGGGGAAGGTGCACTGCCCCATGTCGGCGGCGGCGGGCGGCGCCCAGGCCACGGGCAGTCCGACGGCGGTGAGGGCCACGGCCGCGGGGAGCGCCGTCCATCTGCGGCACCTGGCGCGGAACGCGCTCGTGGTGCGTCGGGTTCCGGCGGTTTCCGCGGTTCCGGTGGTTCCTGTGGTCCCGGTTTCCATCGCGTGCGTCTCCCCTGGCTCAGGAGCCCTGCGGCTGTCGCGCCGCGCTCGTGCTCAGCCGCGGTCCGGTCGGCAGGAAGCTCGACCAGGTGGCGGGCACCAGTACGGGTCGGACGCCGTCGTAGCCGAGCATGATCTGCGCCTGATTGCCCGCCTGCGCGGCTTCCCGCGGGTCCTTCTTCTTGCCGTCCGTTCCGATCTCGGACTCGTCCTGGCCGCTGTCGGTGTTCGCCTGCACCGCGTAGCGCAGGCCGGTGTCGGTCACCAGGAAGACGCCGCCGGAGCCGGTGTCCCGGCCCTGGACCTGCCGGAAGAGCAGCCCCGAACCGGGGGTGACGTACGCGTTGGTGGCGCCGCTGGGGAGGGTGGCGGGGTAGTTCTCACCGGCCCAGGTGCTGAGCGTGGTGGTGCCCCTCTTCTCGTCCACGTCGCGCAGCACGTTGCACAGGGTGTCCCGGTTGCCGTCGGACGGGTTGACCGTCCTGGCCTTCTCCTCGGGCCAGTTCAGCGTGCTTCCGTAGGGGGTGCTGTCGGGCCGGATCGCCCCGGCGCTGACGTCCCTCGCCCTTCCCTGCTGGCCGAGTTGGGTGGCGTGCGGGCTGTTCAGCAGGAGCGTGGCCATGAAGTCGGTGATCGGCCTGATCGCTCCCTTCATGACGACGTAGTGCTGGAGTCCGGTGCCGGAGGGGGCGCGCAGCACCATGCCGATCCGGTTGGCCTCGGCGTCCAGGCTGCCCGGGGCCCCGGCCGGGGCGCCGATGTTCTCGAACGCCTGGGGGAACCTGATCGGGTCGCCCGTCTTGAGGGTCTCCAGCCAGTCCTTGGTGACGTCCTGGGGCTCGGTGCTGCCGGTGACGATGCGCAGCAGCGTGTCGTCGTCGGCGAGCCGGTAGGCGGTGCCCCTGCTGTCGACGATGTGGAGCCCGCCGTCGGGGCCCCTGACGTACATCACCTCGCCGCCGCGCAGCCGGTTCTTCCCCTCGACCCTGTCCTTCTCCCGGTCGGCGAGGACGAAGACGGCCTTCTGCACGCCGTCGTCGCCGGGCCGGGTGCACACCGCCCAGCGCTTCTCCTTCGCCGCCTCCCCCTTCTCGGGCAGCCGGTCCGGGGCGTAGGGGATGCCGATGGTGGCGCCGTGCGGAATCCTGCCGCTGTCGAGGATCTTCTCGTCGACCTCGACGATCCCGAACTTGCTCGGATCGAGGAGGAGTTTGGCGGAGGCCAGGTTGAGCACCGGGTGGAGCTGCTTCTTGCCCTTGGTCTCCAGGACGACGTAGCGGGTGGTGGACTTGCTGCCGATGATGACCTTCTCGGCGGGGTTGTCCCAGCCCTTGGGCGCCTTCGGCTTGAACATGCCCCAGGCGCCGAAGCCCGCCAGGATCACGACTCCGACGACCATTCCGGGGAGGACCGCCCGCAGCGGTCTCGGCGCTCCCTCCTCCGTCCCGGTCGGCGAGGGTTGCAGGAATGCCGATACCAGCCGCTTCTTCGCGAAGGTGTAGGCGTTGAGCTCGTCCCGCCGTGATGCCATGTCTGGATGCTTCTCCCCACTGGTCGGCCCGGCGTTCCCGTCAACCCGGAGCACCGCCACTGATGCCGATTGTCGGACCGGCCCCTACTATGCCCGTTGACGCTCGCCCTCCGCTGCTCCGGTAGGGTGATCGCCCGACCAACGCCCTTGACAGCCGGGGCGATTACGGACACAAGGGGATTTTCAGGGGATGGGGACCGCCACGCGGGCCCGGACCACCACGTCCGCGCCCGACAACCCGGCGCCGGACGGCGCACGTTCCGCGCCCGCGCGGTCGCGGTCGGCGCGCACGGTCGTGCCTCGCGCGGAAGCGCGCCACCGTCACCTGGGACCGTTCCGTCTGCGGCAGTTCGTCGTGCTCGAAGTGGCCGCCGCGGGGGTGGTGGGCGCGGCGGCCGTCGACCGGGTCCTCGTGATCCCCGCCGCCGTGGTCGCCGTCGTCCTGGTGCTGGTCTCGGTGGTGCGCAGGCGCGGCCGGCCGCTCACCGAGTGGCTGGGCACGGTCCTGGAACTGCGTCGGCGCAAGCGGCGGGCGGCCTCCGAGGTCCTGCCCCCGGACACCGATCCCGGGCTCGCCCCGGCCGTCGAGTGCGTTCCGGCCCTGCGCAGCCTGTCGTACACCGACCGGAACCGACGCGGCATCGGCATGGTCGGGGACGGCACGTTCCTGACCGCCGTGCTCCGCGTCGAGCCGCGGGCCGAGGCCCTGCGCTCCGGCCCCGCCGAGCGTCCGCTTCCGCTGCGGCTGCTGTCCGACGCCCTGGAGGTGGACGGCATCCGGCTGGAGTCGGTGCAGGCGGTGCAGTACACCCAGCCCGCGCCCGCGCCGCACCTGCCCGCGCAGTCGGTGGCCGCCACGAGTTACGGCCCCCTGCAGGCCACGTGCGGTGCTCCGGCCGTCCGACTGACCTGGATCGCGCTCAAGTTGGACGCCGAGCTGTGCCGGGAGGCGGTCCGGGCGCGCGGCGACGGCGTCGAGGGCGCGCAGCGGTGTCTGGTGCGGGTCGCGGACCATCTGGCGAGCCGGTTGGCCGGGGCGGGCTTCCGGGCGACGCTGCTGTCGGAGCAGGAGCTGGTCACGGCGCTGGCGACCTCGGCCGGGGCCAGCCCGATGGCCACGGCGCGGGCCGGGCGGCCCGACTCCTCCCCGGCGCGGCGCACCGAGGAGAGGGCGCGCGCCTGGCGGTGCGACGACCGTTGGCACACCACGTACGGGGTGTCCCGCTGGCCCGAGTTCGGGCCGGGGGCCGCCTCGCTGCCGTCGCTGGTGGCGCGGTTGACGGGGCTGCGCGCGCTGGCCACGACGTTCAGTCTGACCCTGAGCCGGGGCGAGCACCGCTCCGTGGCGGTGCGCGGCCACATCCGGATCACCGCGCGCAGCGACGGCGAACTGGTCGACGCCCGGCACACGTTGGAGCGGCTGTCGCGCGAGAGCCGGGTCGGGCTCGTCCGGCTGGACCGCGAACAGGTTCCCGGAGTGCTGGCCACTCTGCCGCTGGGAGGGACGCGCTGATGCCCGGTTCCGCCTCCGTACGCACCATTTCGCGGCTCCGTCCGGGGTTCGGGCTGCGCGGTCCCCGGACGCCTCGTCAGGTGCTGCCCGCCGAGGACCTGGACGTGCTCGCCCTGCCGGTCGGGGACGACGGCGTGGTCGCCGGCGTGGACGTCCAGGAGCGTCCGGCGGTGCTCGGTCTGCACCACCCGGTCCCGTACGACGTCGTGTTGGTCGGCGGCCTGTGGACGGCCCAGGTGCTGGCGCTGCGCGCGGCCGGCACCGGAGCGCGGGTGGCCGTCGAGACCGGCCGCCCCCAGGTGTGGACGAACCTGGCCCGGGCCGCGGGGGGCGACCAGCAGTGCATGACGCTCCACGATGTCGGCCGGGTGCCGCCGATGGGCGCGACGGCCGTCTCGCCGGTGGTGGTGATCCGGGACTGCGGCATGAAGCCGCCGCGCGGCCGGGTCTCCTCGGGACCCTGGCAGTCGGTGCTGACCCTGCTGCCCTATCTGAGCCCGGCAGCTCCCCGACTGCTCCGGGGGGCCTCGCTCGCCGGCATCCAGCAGGTCTCCCCGGAGGAGGCGCAGCAGGTGAGCCGGATCCTGTCCCTGAGCCGTGAGGAGACGGAGGCGCTGTCCACCCTCGCCGACGGCGTGACGCTGTGGTGCGCCGGACGGGACCGGCGGTTCGTGCTGACCAGGCCCACCGACGCGGAGTTGGGCCTGCTGGGCGCGGCCCGTCGCCTGGACTGATCCGCGCCTCGTCCCCGCCTCAACCCGTCGTCGTCACCGGTCCGTTGTGCGAGTGGGACGGGACCGGCATCCCGTATCCGCGCCCGTGGCGATTAGGGTTGGGCGTGCGCGCGGCAGGACAGATCCGAGAGAACCGGCCGAGGGCCGTGGCGGCGGGGGAGCCGGTCGCCGGCGTTGGACGGTCCGCGCGACCCGACCGGGGTGCTCGACCAGATCAGCAGGAGGCATTGTGAACAGCGACCGGGACGAGATCCGCGTCGACGGGATCGCACCCGGCGACGACCTGCCCGAGGACGACACCGAGACCACGGGCGAGTTCACCATCGACTACACACCGCCTGCCTGGTACACGCGGAACGCCGATCCCGCGGCGCAGTCGTCGGCGACCGCCGGCGGGACGTCCGGCGGGAGCGACACGGGCGCGGGAGCCGGTGCGCCGCCCGCGTTCCCCGCGCCTCCGCCTCCGCCCGCGGCACCGGCTCCCGCCCCCGCCCCCGCCCCCGATGTTCCGGCCGGAGACGTCCGGGACGGGAGCGGCGAGCGGGACCGGGAGGAGCAGTCCGGGGCCGGGGACGTCGACAGTGGCGCCACCATGCGTTTCTCCGCCGCCGCGCTGCGCCGGGAGATCGCCGAGTTGAAGGCCGCGGCGGAGGCGTCGGAGAGCGGGAGCGGCGCATCGGAGGACACGGACGGCGCACCGTCCGACACCGCACCGTCCGACACCGCGCCGTCCGACACCGCGCCGTCCGCCCCCGTGCCGTCGGACGCGTCGGAGGACGAGGAGTCGCCGCGGCCGTCCTCGGCCGCCGGAGACGAGCCCGGGGAGCCGGAGGGGCCCGAAGGGGCCGGCGAGGCCGGGGCGGGAGCCGACGACGGCGAACCGCAGTCCCCTGCTCCGCCCCCGCCCGCCCCGCAGCAGCCGCCCGCGCAGCCGCACGCCGGGCCCCAGCCGCCCGCGCCGACGCCTCCGGCGTGGCAGCCCGCACCGGACGGCGGCACCCCCGCGGGGCTGCCGCCGCTGCCGCCGCACTTCCGGCCCGCCGCTCCCCCGACCGGCACGCCGGCCCAGGGGGCCGGGTGGCCCGGCGCGCCGGAACAGCCTCCCGCCGCGCCCAACCCGGCCGCGCCCCAGGGCGGTTACGGCTTCCCCCAGCCCCAGCCGCAGCCCCCGGCACAGCCCCAGCCCCCGGCCGCACAGCCGCAGGGCGGGCCGTCCCAACCCCTGCCCCCTGCCACGCCCAACCCGGCCGCACCGCAAGGCGGTTACGGCTTCCCCCAGCCCCAGCCGCAGCCCCCGGCACAGCCCCAGCCCCCGGCCGCACAGCCGCAGGATCCCCGTGCCGGTACCGCCTGGCCCGCCGACCCGCGGCAGCAGCCGCCGGCCCAGCCCGGCACGCTGGGGTACACCGCGTCGGTCGAACTCTCCTCCGACCGTCTGCTGAACCAGAAGAAGAAGCCCCGCCCACAGAGCAACCGCGGCGGCGGCTCCCGGTTCCGCATCGGCGCCAAGAAGGAGGAGGCGGAGCGGCAGCGCAAGCTCGACCTCATCCGCACGCCCGTGCTGTCCTGCTACCGCATCGCGGTGATCAGCCTCAAGGGCGGCGTCGGCAAGACGACCACCACCACGGCCCTCGGCGCGACGCTCGCCAGCGAGCGGCAGGACAAGGTCATCGCGATCGACGCCAACCCGGACGCGGGCACGCTGGGCCGCCGGGTGCGGCGCGAGACGGGCGCGACGATCCGCGACCTGGTGACGGCGATCCCGTACCTCCACAGCTACATGGACATCCGCCGGTTCACCTCGCAGGCGCCCTCCGGGCTGGAGATCCTCGCCAACGACGTGGACCCGGAGATCTCCACCACCTTCGACGACGAGGACTACCGCCGCGTCATCGACATCCTGGGCAAGCAGTACCCGATCATCCTCACCGACTCGGGCACCGGCCTGCTCTACAGCGCGATGCGCGGGGTCCTCGACCTCGCCGACCAGTTGATCGTCATCTCCACCCCGTCCGTGGACGGCGCCAGCAGCGCCAGCACGACGCTGGACTGGCTCTCCGCCCACGGCTACGGCGCCCTGGTGCAGCGCAGCCTCACGGTCATCTCCGGAGTCCGCGAGACCGGCAAGATGATCAAGGTGGACGACATCGTGGCGCACTTCAAGACGCGCTGCCGCGACGTGGTGGTCGTCCCCTTCGACGAACACCTGGCGGCGGGCGCCGAGTTGGACCTGGACATGATGCGTCCCAAGACGCGCGAGGCGTACTTCAACCTCGCCGCGCTGGTCGCCGAGGACTTCGCGCGCCACCAGCAGGAGCAGGGCCTGTGGTCGCCCGGCGGCAACCCGCCGCACGTGGCGCCTCCGATCCCCGGACAGCCGCTGCCCGGGCAGCCCTACCCCGGCGCCGCGCCGCAGGCCCCGTACCAGCCGCAGCCCGGACAGCCGTACGCACAGCCCCAGCCGGGGCAGCCGTACGCGCAGCCCCAGCCCGGACAGCAGCCCTACGCGGGGCAGCCGGGACAGCCGCAGCCCGGACAGCCGCCGGCCCGGCCCGGCGGCCAACCGCAGCCCGGACAGCAGTGGCAGCAGCAGCCGCCGGAGCAGTGGCGGCAGCCGGCGCCGCCGGAGCAGTGACGGCGCCGTTCGGCGGACGTGGGACGTGAGACGGCCCGCCGCCCCCGGTCACGCACC